>MHFY01000142.1:16081-23607 GCA_001805375.1 Omnitrophica WOR_2 bacterium GWA2_47_8
GGATCTGGGCACCATCGACTTTTTGGTTTATAGTTTGGCGTCTCCCCGCCGCACCGACCCCAAAACAGGGCAGGTTTATAAATCGGTCTTGAAGCCCAAGGGAGCGCCGTATACGAATAAATCACTTGATTTCGAAACAGATAAATTGGAAAGCGTGACTTTGGATTCCGCCACGGAAGATGAAATCAAGCAGACCGTAGGCGTGATGGGCGGGGAAGATTGGCAGATGTGGATGGAGATTTTAGAAAGCAACCATTGTCTCGCGAAAGGAGTCCGAACGGTTGCCTACTCTTATATAGGGCCGGATATCACGACCGATATTTACCGTAACGGAACGATAGGCGCGGCCAAGGACCATTTAGAGCAAACCGCTAAAAATTTAGACGCGCATTTGAAGAACAAATTAGGCGGCCGGGCCTTTGTTTCGGTCAATAAGGCCTTGGTCACGCAATCCAGTTCCGCGATCCCTTTTATCCCGCTGTATTTTATAATTTTAAATAAAGTCATGCTTGCAAAAGGCATCAATGAGAGCTGTATCGAACAGATCTACCGCCTGTTCGCGAAGAGGCTTTATGATGGCGCGGTTATTCCCATCGATAAAGAAGGCCGCATCAGGATCGATGATCTTGAAATGCGCGCGGATGTGCAGGAAGAAGTCCTGCGCCGATGGAAAGAAATTAATGATGAGAACATCGCGCAATACACCGACCTCAAAGGATATCACGCGGAATTTTTAAAACTTTTTGGTTTCGGCCTTAATGGCGTTGATTATCAGGCGGATGTTGAGCCGGACATAAAATTGCCGCAGTAATCCTTGCCCCATCCCCGGTAGTGGGTCAGTTTGAAAATCGGCCTTTTTGCATAACTTGACTTTTATTGGTTTCTTCAATAAAATAAGCTATACTTAATTGAGGTAAAAAGATGATTCCTATCGATATGTCAAAATTATTTTATGAATATGCCAATAAATGGGTTGCCCTTACAGACGATAAGCAAGTAATCGCTTCTGGTGATTCTCTGTCCGAAGTATTAAAAATTGCTTCAAAAAAGGGTTTTCCCAGCCCGTTAACTGCATTATTGCCTGATCCCAATACTGAATATGTTTTATGACAGCTTATCGGTTTTCTTATCATCGAGTAGTTAGGCCCACAGAAACCGAACCCCATCTGCGTTTTAAGAATGAGCCTCTTCTTGATATCGGATTATTAAACAAGAAAAATGGGAAAATAGCTAAAGTTATGACATACATTGATACTGGTTCTCAATGGTGTCTTTTCAATAAGCAATATGCTTTCGAGTTGGGCATTAAGAATTATGACAGCGTGAAGCCTCATATATTTGGTGGCGTTGGTGGGCCCAATGCTAATACAGCGTACTTTCACGATATAACACTTTTGGTTTATACAGAGCCCAATAACTTAAATCAAGCTACGGCAATTAGAGTTGATACGAAAGTCGGTTTTTGTTCTAAGGATTTCGGCTTTGGAGGTATTTTGGGTGTTTGTGGTTTTTTAGATCACTTTATATTTACAGCAAACATCCCTCAATGTTATTTTATGCTTGAAAATATATTGTAATATGCTACACTGTGGTTATGCCTAAGCGTTCAAGCAGACCCAAAGATGAAAATCAAATCGCCGCTTCGATTATTAGCCAGATTAATCAGTCTGCAATAGAAAACCCTACCAAAAACCCCGCTGCTGTTGCTCTTGGAAGGCTTGGAGGCTTAAAGGGAGGCCCTGCCCGAAAAGAAGCATTATCCGCAAGACGCCGCAAGCAAATTGCTCGAAAAGCTGCTCAAAGCCGTTGGTCAAGAAAGCCACAAAAGTAAGCCGTATCCATTCTTCTCATCCAATCTTTTCCATTGACAAAAAATAGTAGTTATGATAAAGTCAAAGAAAATTAGGAGGGCAAAATGAGTGTAAAAATTACTTTTGATTTTGTGAATGGGCAAATTGTGGTGGAGGGAGCAGAGGGCAATCTTTTAAAGCTTGCAGAGCAGGCCAAGTCTATTGCACCTAATCTTTCAGAGATTAGAATTATTACTCAACAAAAACAATCTAAATCTGAAATTCCTAATTCTGTCCAGGCCACAGACACACGCACAGTTTCTTTGAGAGACTTTGCTAAATCTTTGAATTTAAATAATACCTATGAGCGAATTGCTGCTATTGCTTACCATGCTATTAAAATTCAAGGGAGAGCCTCTTTTTCAGTAAAGGAAATGAGTGATTGGTTTGGTTTGTGTGGATTTAAAAAGCCTAGTATTATGTCAGTAGCTTTTTCAGATACAAAACGAAAATACGGTTATATTGATAGTAAAGCTAGAGATCAGTGGAACATTACAACGAGTGGAGAAAACATTATAATTGGATTATTGGAGAGTAAAAAATAGACAAGCAGCTTAACAAGGAGGCCACGTATGAAACCACCAAAATCGTGGCTGACTCGGCGGCCTAAAAAAGAAGTCGGAATAACGAAAAAAACTTAGCCGTTCAATCGTTATCCCGACCCGAGTACAGCAGTAAAGAGGGCTCTCTTGCGAGGGCCCTTTTTATTTAATGAGTTAAGTATAAATCATCCAACCAGAGCGGTCAAGTAAAAATCTATTGACTTGTAAAATCTATCAACTGTAAGATTCTGCTTGACAATGCTTGAGCGCTCAAGTATACTATCCTTAGAAAGTGGGGATAGGAGAATGAATCAATTAGACAATCAAAAGAGGGTACAGGTAATAGCTTCACTCGTCGAGGGTAATTCTATCCGTTCAACGGTTCGTATTACAGGGGTAGCCAAAGGAACAGTCTTAAAACTCCTCAAAGACGTTGGAGCGGTCTGTACAGCATACCAAGATAAGAAATTTAAGAAGCTTCCCTGTAAACGTATCCAATGTGATGAAATCTGGTCTTTCTGCTATGCCAAAGAAAAGAATTTGCCTAAAGACAAGCAAGGTAGGTTTGGCTATGGTAATGTCTGGACTTGGACGGCGATCTGTGCAGATACTAAGCTTGTTCCTACATGGTATATAGGGAAGAGAGACGCTATTGCAGCCATGTTTTTTATGAAAGACTTAAAAAAGAGGCTTAAAAACAGGGTACAGCTGACCACAGATAACTATAAGCCCTATTTAGTTGCTGTGGAGAGCGCCTTCGGTGATAATATTGATTATGCCATGCTTGTTAAAATCTATGGTTTTGAGGATGGAAAGCCTGCAGAAATACGATATAGTCCTGCTTCTTGCATTTCGGCAGAACAGAAGAAAATAAATGGAACGCCCGAATCAAGGCATGTTTCGACAAGCTATATAGAGAGAAACAATTTGACAATGCGTATGAGTATGAGAAGATTTACTAGGCTAACTAATGCGTTTTCTAAGAAGGTTTCTAATTTGGCATATGCCGTCGGATTGCACTTTATGCATTATAATTTTTGCAGAGTTCACCAAAGTTTAAAAGTAACCCCCGCAATGGCTTGTGGTCTTACAGATCGGGTTTGGAGCATTTCTGATATTGTAAACTTACTCGACGAGACATCGTCGGGAAAACGAAACTGACCCACTACCCCATCCCCTCCTTAGAATATGTTATAATTAATGCAATCAAATAGCAGTATATGTAAATATTTGTATGGTTGTAGTATGTGTCAATAATGTAAGTGTATGTCAAGTAAAGGCAGGTAATGTATGGTTTGAGCATACTTCAGCCACTATTGTAAAATTTCGTAGAAAGCTGTTGACATACAGTTTGTTTTATAATAAATTGGAAAGTGTTGAAAAGGGTTGAAAAATATTTTATTTCTACGGGACGGCCATGGCCTTTGATGAATTAATGACGATCGATGAAATTGCGAAATACCTGCGGGTTAAAAAGCGCACGATCTATGATTGGGTGAAGAAGGGCAAGATCCCTGCGATCAAAACGGTCGGCCAGTGGCGTTTCAAAAAAGACAACATTGATGCTTGGCTCGACAGTCAAAAGCAATAAGGGAGGCCGCCCCATAAGGGCGAGCCTCGGTCATTTCCTTCTAAAGGAAATGAAGAAAAATGAACGGGAGCATGAATGGCTGCACCAGAAAGTAAGATCGATGTGGAGAACGATATACGGAATCTCGTCGCCGAGATATTAGAGACCGAACCCGGCGCGATCAAAGACACAGCGAGTTTTGTCAAAGACCTGGGGATGGACTCGATGATGGCCTTGGAGATCTTGGCCAGTATCGAGAAAAAATACCGTATTGTTATTCCGGAAGACAAATTGCCCAAATTTACGGATCTAAAGACAACGATCTCTATCGTTAAAGAAATTTTAGCTAAGAAAAAATAAATTTCTTCCCTAACCCCGGAAGCGAGAGGAGAATTTATGTATTTTAAAAGGCTGGAGTTGTTCGGCTTCAAATCATTTGCCGATCGGACCGTCCTCAATTTTGAGCCGGGCATCACCGCGATCGTGGGGCCGAATGGTTGTGGGAAGAGCAATATTTTTGACGCGATCCGCTGGGTGTTAGGGGAACAGAGTGTTAAAGAGTTGCGCGGCTCATCCATGGAAGACGTTATTTTCAATGGGACCGACAAAAAAGCGGCCTTAGGGTTTGCCGAAGTGAGTCTAAGTTTTTCCAATGAATCCAAATCTTTGCCGATCGAGCATGATGAAGTCACCATTACCCGCCGTCTTTACCGTTCCGGTGAAAGTGAATACCTGCTGAATAAAGGCGCTGTCCGTTTAAAAGATATCCAGGAATTGTTCATGGGAACCGGGATCGGGGCGGAGGCTTATTCTCTCATCCAGCAGGGAAAGGTCGACCTGGTCGTCAGCGCTAAACCGGAAGACAGAAGGATCTTGATCGATGAAGCCGCAGGGATCACCAAATATAAATCGAAAAAGCGCGAGGCTTTGAATAAATTAAAGGATACGGAAGCCAATCTTTTACGCCTCAATGATATCATCCTGGAAGTCAAACGGCAGATCGCCTCGTTAGAGCGTCAGGCCAGCAAGGCCCGCCGCTACAAGGACGAATTCGAGAAACTGCAGAAATTCGAGGTCCATTTGGCCAAATTCGATCTGCAGAATTTCTCAAGCGAAAAAGAACGCCTCACCCAGGAACTGCAGAATTTTAATTCCCGCGAGAGTGAATTAACCAATGAATTGACCGAGTTGAATAATTTCTTGGAAAATCAGGGATCGTTCTTGGAAGAGATCGAACAGAAGATCAATGAGGCCAACTCGGAAGACATCAAGCTGGAAGGCCAGGTCGATATTCATAACAAGCAGATCGGTTTTAACGAAGAGCGGATCGAAAATCTGTCGGTCAACACCAACCGCATGCGCGAAAAAAAGGCTGAACTCATCGACCGCTGCCAATCCCAGCAGAATAAGATCGAGGACCTTAAGAAGGTGTTGATCCAATTGGCGGAGGACCTGAAGCAGAAGGCCGAGCTTTTAAAGGATAAAAAGGATCTCCTGCATTTGACCGAAAATGCCGTCTCGGTGGCCCACAATGAGATCAAGGATAATGAGGAGAGGATCTTAGAGACCACATCCAAGCAGGTGGGCATTAAAAATCAATTGACCGAGATCATGAAAGAGATCCAGGGGGCCTTAGCCAGAAAACGCCGCCTGGAGTTGGAAAACACCAAGGTCAATAATGAAAAGACCGAGATCGATGAAAGGTTGACCAATGTCAGCAGCCAGATCCACCTGGTCATCGAAAAGATAGACGGTTTAAAGATTTCCCAGCAGTCCGCGGCTGAGATCTTTTCCAAGATCAAAAGTCAGATCTCCGCTGTCCATAACGAGATCAATGAGTTGGAGAAAAAGAGGGTCTCGTTAAGGTCGCAGAAGGAATTCATTGAAAAACTTCAGGTCCAATACCAGGACATCCCGGACCCGATCGTCGAAGGCCGGTTGATCACCTCTGTCCCTCCTACGGAAAAGCACAGCGGCATTATCGGAAAGGTGAAGGAAGTTTTTAAATTGGACCAGCAGCAATGTGAAAAGCTTTTCGAGCAGGGTGTCATCGGGCGAAATGACTATGAGGCCTTATATCAGGTTATCTGTGAGGCAAAGTTCATCGAATCCGATCCCGCGCTGATCACCATGAAGATCGAAGAGGTTGATAAAGAGATCGAAGGTAAGATCATCGAGAAGGACCAGCTCATCGTGCAGATCGAACAGCAAGAGAAAGAAATAAGCCGTCTCAATCAAGAGGCCCAGGAACAAGAGAAATCTCTTTCCATCCTCGAATCGCAAAAGAACGATATCGTGGGCGAGTCCAGCAAGCTTTCGTCCGAGCTGGAAGTTTTAAACCTTGAGATCGTAGAGGTGCAGGAAACCTTTGATGTCCAGAGGAAGAAAGAAGACGAGCTTAATTTTTATTTTGACAGCCTGAACCAGGAATTAGAGGCGTTAAAGAATTCCATCAAGGACAAGCAAAAGTTGGTCTCTCAAAAATTGCAGGAAAAAGAAGAGGTCACGGTCTTTATCGCCCAGATGGAGACCGAGATCCAGGGCGACGGAGAAAAGCAGACGACCTATCAGGAAAATTTGTCCCTGTTTGAGCAGACGCTGGACCATGAGTTGGGCGAGATCAAGAAGATCGACGATGAGATCCAGGAGAATGATGCCAAGCGGCAGCAATATGAAGAAGGCATCGCTAGTTCAGTTTCGGCCATTGAACAGTTAAAAGAAAAAAGGCAGGCCTTCAAACGCGTGCTTTCCGATTATGAAAAGCAAAAAGAGGACATCGCCCAGCAATTGAACAGCCGCCGCGCCAGCTTAAGGGGCGTGGAAGAAGAATTGGAGCAATTGCGTTCTAACCTGCACGGTTTTCAGATGAAAGAGCAGGAGATCGGTTTTAAGGAAAAGGCCATTGAAGACCGTTTATTGCAGGCCTATCGAATTAATATCCATGAAATTACCGATGCCGCCCTTCCAGAAGAATACCAGCAGTTGGCCATCGGCTCGCCGGAATTTGCGGAAGAGCTGGGCCGTTTAAAGAAACGCTGCGAGTCTTTTGGCTCGGTCAACCTGGTGGCGATCGAGGAATTTGAAGAACTGAGGCAAAGATTTGAATTTTTGACCAAACAGCAGAGCGATCTGTTGGAAGCCAAAGAGTCGCTGCACCAGACGATCACGAAGATCAACCGTCAGACCCGGCAGATGTTCATGGAAACATTCACCAAGGTCAGCGAAGAGTTCAGGATCTATTTCCGGATGCTTTTCGGCGGAGGGGAAGCGAACCTGATCCTTATCGATCCCGAGAATGTCCTGGAATCCGGCATCGAGATCGTGGCCCGGCCTCCGGGAAAGAAATTACAGAACATCAGCCTCTTATCCGGCGGGGAAAAATCCTTGACCGCCATTGCCCTGGTCTTCGGTATCTTTAAGGTCAACCCAAGCCCGTTCTGCGTCTTAGACGAAATTGACGCGGCCTTGGATGAGGCCAACGTGGGGCGTTACAGCTATCTGCTTAAAGATTTTGCCAAGATCGCCCAATTCATCGTTATCACGCACAATAAAACAATAAAAAGA
>MHFY01000143.1:0-181 GCA_001805375.1 Omnitrophica WOR_2 bacterium GWA2_47_8
ACTTTGTCGACAGTGGGATTCACAGGAATGACCCGGTAGCCGTTGCGCCGGAGATAACGCATTACGGTATTACTATAACGCTCCGGGTCAGGCGATGCGCCAACGATGGCGATGGTATGGTATTTTTTCAGTATCTCTTTTTCGGTTTTCATGGCATCCACTAGGTGAATGAATCGAGCAG
>MHFY01000143.1:261-2922 GCA_001805375.1 Omnitrophica WOR_2 bacterium GWA2_47_8
AGCACCCCTCAGCCCACACCAGTTGTTCAGGACCAACAATTTAAAGCTACTCCTCAGCTTTCGAATGATAACTACTACACCAATACACGCGGAAACACGGTTCATTCACCGGCATACACGAACGATAATTCGATTCCGGCGGGGGCATCAGCTCGTTGCAGGGATGGAACATATAGCTTCAGTCAAAGTCGAAGAGGGACATGCTCCCACCACGGTGGCGTGAGCAGTTGGTTGTAGTGGAGGCCTTGGTGCCTACGTGGCGACCTGTGGTCTTTCTCGTTGGTACGAGTCAACGAGTTCTCTTATTGCTGATGCTTTCCACACAAAGCCCAAATCTGATTCAAGATTCACCCTACCACTATAGATACCGAGAAATCTTGTTGAAATACCTGTTCGAACCGCAGTTGTACCGTTTCGCATTGTAAATGCACCACCGTTACGATGAGCTATGACGGGAGACCCGGACTGACCCTTGCGCCCTCGGCAATCAATTAGAAAAATTGGACGATTCATATAATCAATCTCTGGCTCTGATGCTATAAAACCCGTTGCCCAGATGCCCATGGAACCTCCAATCTGCATCCCGAATGGAAATCCAACCACTGAGACGGGTTCGGCCGGCGCAACCGATATGTCTGGGCCGAGATTTTCTAGGTCGTAAGGATAATGCTGAACCCCATCCTGCTGTGTTAGAGGAAGGGCAACAAAATCAGCAGAGTGACCCATGGTCGGGTGCTCGATCCACAGTGGTTGCCCTGTGGCTGAATATAAAGGCTCAATCCTTGTCGTCCATACACCAAGTCCGTTTTGACTGTTGTGGGTGATAACTACTTGATTTGGGACTCCACCCGTACTGGAAAGCGGGTTGTTTGATTCTTGGTCACGACCGGTTACATTATGACGATTTGTTATAAGTAAAAAACCTCTGTGGCTATTTACTACAAATGCTGTCCCTGTTGCCAAGTGATTGTCCGTCAAAACGCATTTCAATGAAAAGTGACTTAACGGATGGGTCCGCAATAGTTATTGTGTTGGTGGTTGGTGGCATAATCGTATCCTACAGCAACCATCCAAATCATCAATTAATGTTGGACCAAAGAAACCCCAAAGTTCTTCCATTCCTCCATTTCCCTGATAAGTTGATTCCATTCAGCACTAAGTAGGGTCACAGCAACAAAAATGAGCTTCGCTTTTTGCGAAGCCATTTTTGTCTGTGACCCTAAGTGAGCAAATAGTTTTGCTCACGCCAGAGAATCGAAGCCTTTTCCAGTATTTATGAAGGATTCCTATCTTGAATAAATTGGAAAACGGGTACTGCTCCAGTAGGGAGCGAAATTCTCTGTAGGGTCACCAAAAGACACAAATACCTCCACTGCTGGAGGTTTTGTGCTTTTGGTGAAGACGGAGAGTTATGAGGACAGCAGTCCGAATCGCGAGTTCGGGGCTGGAAAATTTTTGAGCGGCGGCGAAAAAATTATTGTGGCTCACGTCAATGAAGTGCGGGATGCGCTCATAATTTTTCTTAACAAATCGCATATGCGTACTGCTCCAGTAAGCCAAGTCCGCAAAGCTGGACACCAAGGTTGGCTTTTTCGAATAAGTATCCGCCCCCGCGGATGCACTGCACAACTCGTCTTCTTTGAAGACGAACTCGAATAGGGAGCGAAATTCTTTGTAGGGTCACAAAGACAAAAACTTTGCACTGCTGCAGAGTTTTTTGTACTTTGTGATCTCATAATAACCAATGTGCGAACTTATTTTGAACAAAAGGAATAATGCCTGCCTCCTCGACTTCTTCAAGTAAACCCCGCCCCCCCACACTCTCGCACCCCCGCTCGTTTCGCTCGTCGCCCCACGGCGTCTCCGGCTCTCGATTTTTTTCCGCCCGCCATATTTAAAATCAAGAAAGCGTTTCGCTTACCCTTGTGCATTTTATCACGAATTTGTATAAGCAGTGCTACCTAATCCTCAACTAAAATGGCTAACATCTGTTACAAATGTAAGAGTTGTCCACACCTTGTGCACCATTTGCTGACAGCTCTCGTTTGCGGGTCTTGTATGATGAATCCATATCAATAATATTACGTGCTTAGGGGAACATAGAGAAATCTTTATGGTATCGAGGTGTTCAGGTGACTGAGTGCAATTATTACCCAGTTTGATTAAAGATTTAATTTTATGTTCATTCAAAAACGTAGATTCTCAAGAGGGGTTTGTTTGTTCACCAAGGGATCGGTTAGCATGCAAACGACGGCGACAATTTTGGCCGTTTCTTTTTTGCTCGCTCCCATGCAACCTATTATTGCACAGGAAAGCGTGTCGGGATTCGCGACGGCCACATCCATGGCGGCCGAAGGTCAGGTGGTGGGTGATACAAACCCCGCAGCTGTTATGAAAAGTCAGGAATCGAGCACTCTAGTAGATCAGCCAGCCGACGAACCACGTGGTGATGGTACGGAAGTTGTTACGACCATAGAGAAAAAAATAAACGAAGAAGAAAGCGCCACTGTATCACAAGGGGAACCAATGGTGGGCACCAAGGATTTGAACCCGGGTGTCGTGGAGAATTCGAGGGTATATGTGGAAAAGTCTGATAGATTTGAACTTCTCTTTACTCAAGGACTCCATAATGCTGGAGAAGTAAGGGTTGAAATTATGAAG
>MHFY01000143.1:2962-3803 GCA_001805375.1 Omnitrophica WOR_2 bacterium GWA2_47_8
GAGGGTTTGAGATCGAGGCGGTTCTCAATGAAAAGCCAGACACGAACATATTCGATTTTGCCCTCACCGGAGTCGAGGATTTGGATTTTTTCTATCAGCCTCCCCTTACACAGGAGGAACGAGAAGAGGGGGTGCAACAACCGGAAAATGCCGTCGGCTCATACGCTATCTACCACAAAACGCTCAAGGATCACGTTGTGGGGGAGACAAATTACGGGACTGGTAAGGTCCTCCACATTTACCGCCCCAAAGCGATTGATGTAAGCGGGGCGGAGGTGTGGGCGACCCTCGCTTACGACACCGGGATCCTTCGCGTCGTGGTCCCACAGGAATTTCTCGATGTGGCGGCCTATCCGGTGCGGGTGGATCCGACGTTTGGGTACGGTTATATGGGGGCATCTAGCGCAAGCACTGCGAACGCAGCTGGTTCGAGATATGCGTTACTGGAGCCGGGCTTGGTCACTCAAATAACCGAATATACAAAGGCGGTCTCCGGAACTGTTGATATAGCCGGTGCAGTTTATTCGGATAATTCCGGAGCACCGAATGCGCCTCTTACTACTCAAACGTCCGTGGTCTCTCAGGGAACGACTCCTTCGTGGGTTACCGTGAATGTAACAAATTACTCCGCAAATTCCGGTACATATTGGCTCTGGGGCTGGGGTTCCGGATCCAGAACTATCTACTGGGATTCCGGTGGCGCTGTTTCAGGTCAATATAACGTTCAAGGCATGGTATGGCCGATATGGAACAATCCGGCAGCGATCGGGAGCACCTCTACGCGCATGCTGTCGATCTACGCCACTTATAGTCAGTCGGGACCCACTTTGCTTCTTGCCGA
>MHFY01000143.1:3845-5033 GCA_001805375.1 Omnitrophica WOR_2 bacterium GWA2_47_8
ATTTTGGGATTCTGGGACTACGTCAATGTCTACAATTGCCGCCGGTAGCAGAAGTCCCGACATTTCCTACGCAGGTCCGGCTCTCTCGGCAGGAACAACATACTACTGGAGAATAAAATTTATTGACGCGGGTGGAGACGCTACTTATTATTCGCCATTCGCTACGTTCTCTCTCGCCGGCTCTGGCTCAGGCGGCCAAAAAGTCTTCGCATACTACGGAAATTGGTCGATCTACGGCAACGATTACACAATCAAGGATATTGATACATCGGGAGCCGCCTCTCGGTTAACGCACCTCGTATATTCTTTTGAAAATATTTCTCCTCCTTCGGCGACCACGACAGACCCCCTCGAATGTTTCCAGACGGTTTCGCCAGTTTCCGATTTTTCAAACGACCCAAATCAGGGTGAGGGCTCTGGAGACGCATGGGCGGACTATCAAAAATTATTTATTGCGACTACGAGCGTAGACGGCTCTGTAGATACCACGGCGCAGACACTTCGAGGCAACTTCAACCAACTAAAACAACTCAAACAGAAATATCCGAATCTCAAGGTGCTCATTTCTATCGGCGGCTGGACGTTTTCCAAGTACTTCTCTGATGCCGCATTGTCTACGACCACGCGAGAAACATTTGTCGAATCATGTGTCGACATGTACATTCGCGGAGATTTACCAATCGGGATAGCCAGCAGTACGGCAGGAGGCGTGGGGGTGGCGCATGGCATTTTTGACGGCATCGATATCGACTGGGAGTTCCCCGCTTCCAAGGGGCATGCGGGAAATATCTACCGTCCGGAGGACAAGGAGAATTTCACAAAATTGCTTGCGGAATTCAGAAGCCAGCTCGACGCTGAAACGGCCAGCTCTGGTAAGCCGTATCTTCTGACCGCCGCGCTTCCGGTCGGCGGAAGCAATATTGCTAATATTGAAACCGAGGGGATCGAGCAATACCTTGATTACGGACTTGTAATGTCCTACACCATGCACGGGCCATGGGATTATTATGGCCCCACGAATTTTCACGGTCAACTTCTCCCTTCCCCGAACGATCCCCAGATCAATCAGCGTTATTCGATATCCGAAGGGATGGAGCGGTGGGTCGACGGGGGATGGTCGAAATCGAAGCTAGTGCCCGGGGTGCCGTTCAACTGGGTGGGTTGGACCGGAGTGGCAACGGGAACGAA
>MHFY01000143.1:5070-6924 GCA_001805375.1 Omnitrophica WOR_2 bacterium GWA2_47_8
TTTATTCTGGAGACACGCCCTATTCCCTCCAGGAAAAGGGAGCATGGATCCGAGATGAAGGATACGGGGGAGCGATGATCTACTCGCTTGAAAGCGACGATAGTTCTGCCACGTTGATAAAATCCCTTACATCGGGTCTCAACGGCGGTGCCCCAGCCCCGATTCCATCGCCTACTGTAGAGCAAAATCTTTCGCGCACTTCGGAATCATCTCAAAGCACGGCCACGAACGGCGAGCCGATCAACATGATCGGCGGCAACTTCCTCACGGGACGACTTGAATTTCAAGTGCCTGATCGTGATATACCGACTCAGTTTAAACTCAGCTACAACTCCGCGGGAGCGACCCAGCCTAGTCCTGTCGGGTGGGGATGGACACACAATTACCGCGTAACGGTTGTCGAAGACATAGACGGCACAGCGGTAGTCCAGCATCCGGACGGTCGACTCGACAGATATGGAACGACTACTGGCGGCTACACCGCTCCGTCAGGAATTTTCGACACGCTCGCCTCATCGAGCGGCAAGTTCACGCTCACAAAAAAGGATGGTACCGCATATTCGTTCAATGCAAGCGGTCTTCTTGCCACGACAACAAGTTCCAACGGCAATACGCATGAACTCTTCTACGATGAAGACAATTTGCTCACCAGGATTGAGGACAGCGTGGGTCGAGACTTCACGTTTGATTACAACACACTTGGTCAGTTGGAGGTGGTTACCGATCCAACTGGTCGAGAGGTCAACTATGGGTATGACGTATTGGGAAATCTCATTGAAGTAACAAATCCTGAAAATGAGGTAACTCAATACGTATACGACGGCAACCACCGAATAACCGAGATAATCAGTCCGCGCGGCGATACCGTAGTGGATAATACCTATGACAGCGAAGGGCGTGTCGTCGAGCAACAGAACGCCCTCGGCGACCTCATCACGCTCTCGTATGTTACGGGAACCACGACCTACGTTGACGCCAATAACGGAACGACGACGTATGGGTATGACTCAGGCCTGCGCCTCACGACGGTGATTGATGCGCTCGGCGGATATACAGTCATTACCTATAACGCATCGGGCAGTCCACACACCGTAACGGACCAATTGGGGCATACGGCGACATATGCATATGACGCGCGGGGAAACGTTACCGAAATCGAGAACGCAATAGGCGGAATAAAATCGTTCGTTTACGATAGCTCCGACAATCTTCTGTCTTTTGCCGACGAACTAGGCCGGAGTACGACCTACGCTTACGATAGCAACCGTAATGTCACACAAAGAGGAGACGCGACGCACGCCACCACGACATTCTCCTACACCTCCTACGGACAGCTGGCAACGACGACAGGCCCGCTCGGCAATGCGACGGAGTACTTCTATGATAGTTTTGGGAACCGAATAACACAGTCGGATGCAGAGAGTCGCGATACGTACTTCGACTATGACACCGTCGGACGGCTCGTGGGAGTAGAAAATCAGGGCAATAACGAAATCCGCTACACCATCGATGACATGGACCGAATGACCCAGATCGTTGATCCGGAAGGGGCGACCACCACGTTCGCGTACGATCTGAACGGCAACAAAGCCACCTCGACTGATGCGAACGGTCACGCGACTACGTATACGTACGATGCGAACAATCAGCTTACCAAGGTCACAAATGCGCTGGGTACTTCCACCACATACGCCTACGATGGCAACGGAAATCTGACCTCCAAGACCGATGCAAGAAGCAAGGTGACCCAGTACATATACGATCTTCTTAACCGACAAACGCAGGTAATCGACCCCATAGGAATAGTGACCACGCTCGCATATGACGCGGTGGGCAACGTAATCGCGCGCGGAG
>MHFY01000144.1:0-3260 GCA_001805375.1 Omnitrophica WOR_2 bacterium GWA2_47_8
TAATAAAAGGCGAGCCTTGATTTTGCGATGATTTCCTCCGGCTTCGGTGAATCCTGGGCAAAGGACATCGGTTGGATGACACATAATCCTATGAACACCATTCCTAATAATTTAATCATTTTCATTTTTAAAACCTCCTTTTAAGAGCCTATTTTGCATGAGTGTAACGAGCGCCGGGATATAGATGATCGTCATGGCCGCGCTTAAAAGCATCATACTCACGATGAAAGCCCCCACGGTGATATAAGGCGTCAAGGGGGCAAACAGCATGACCGCGAAAGACGCCGCGAACAAAATGGCATTGCGCAGGATCCCTTTGCCCGGCCGGGCAGCGGTCCACAAAAGCGCCTCAGTCACATCCCTCTCCTTCATCGACTCCAGTCTCTGCCTGAATCGGCTGATGAAATGGATGGCGAAGTCAACGGCCATGCCCAGCGAAAGACAGGAGAGAACAGAAATCGGCATGTCAAAGTCCTTGCCTATAAACCCGACGACACCGTAAATGACGGTGATCGTAAAAAGCAGCGGCGCATATCCGATGATCGCCCATTTCGCTGAACGAAAATCAAAGGCAAGAATAAGGAACACAACGATCAAGGCCAGGATAAAACCCCTGACCATATCCCAGAGAACTTCATGATTCCAAACCAGATTAAAATAAGCGGTCCCGGCAGGCTTCAATTCCAATGCTATAGGATGTGATCTTTTATATTCGTTGACCGCGGCAATGACCGATTGCATGGCCCTGGCATCCCAGGTTTTCAACTGCACCCAGATATTGGCCTGCCGGAATGACGGGTCAACCACATTATCCAGATCCGAGGGTTTGGCCGACATGCTGAACAAAAAAAGATATTGTCCGATGGTATTTTTTTCGGCAGGAACGGTGTCGTATTTCGGATCGTCATTATGAAGGACGCGATTGATCCGTTTAAGATAATCAACAACCGAAAAGGTCTTGCCCACAAAGGTAAGTTTTTCAATGTGCCTCTGGAGACCTTCGAGGTATCGCATCGCCTCGGGATTTTTAATAAAGTCATCCTCCGTGGAAACAGCCACAATATACCCCAGCGATGTCCCGCCGAGCGCGCGGTTGACTTCCCTGTCCGCCAGCCGGATTTCGCTATTGGGCTTAAACCATTCCACCATATTATTATTGACCGTGATCTTGGTGATCCCAACGATGGATACAACAAACACAATAAATCCGATAAGAATAGTGGCCTTGGGCCTATGGGTGCCGTAACCGGCCAGTTTCCTTAAGAAGAGGGATGTTTTGCTTAAGGCCGCGTCTTCCCCTTCTGCGATGTTCGCAATATTTTCCTCATTGACAAAGGTGAACATGGCCGGGATGAAGCTGAAACTCAAGATCCTTAAAGCCACGGTTCCGAAAGCGACCAACCCGCCGAAGACCTTGACCGGAATGATATTCATAAATAACAAAACCGCAAACGCCGCGGTCGTTGCCAAGGCCGTGTAACGAACAGGCCTTCCGACGGCGTCCATGGTCGCAATGATGGCGGCTCTCTTGTCTTTCTTCTCTTTATAGCGGAAATAAAATTCGTTAAAGATGTGAATGCTGTCGGTGGCGATCGCCATCAAGAATACCGGGGCCATTGAACTCATGATATGAACCGGAAATCCCAAGCCGATGAGCAGCCCCATGCTCCAGACAATGCTCATCATCGCATCCATCATGAGGGTGATGGAAAGAAAAAGGTCGCGGAACATAAGGTATCGGACAAAAAGCATCACCCCGCCCGCGATGGGAGCAAAAATAGCCATCAACTTAAACATCTCGGAACCGAAGGTATCCCGCGCTACCGGGTCTCCGGCGATATAATATTTTTCGCCGCCCTTCTCTTTCGTAATGATCTTTCTAATTTGATCGGCGGCTTCTTTCCCGTTCGCCCCTTTTTCAAGAGGGATATAGATCGCGGTGGTTTTCCCATCCTCGGAGATGATGCGGTTGATAAAAAGAGGATTTCCGAAAAGTTGTTTTTTGAGAGCCGCAATCTCTTCCGCGGTCTTAGGCGCTTCAGGCATCAGGGGCGCCACCCGCAATGTCCCCTCTTCGTCTGTTACGTTGGTGATCGTGGAAAAACCATTGACATCCCGTAACGCAACGCCCTTTATTCCTAATATTTCATCCGTGACGCGGCTGATCTTCCCTAATATATCCTTATTGAGGATCCCCTGTTCGTTCGTCACCCCTAAGACGATCATATCTTCATAAAGGCCGAAGGTCCTGTCCACCTCGTCGTTCCAGACCCGCACATCGGATGTCGCCGGGAGCATATTCTTGGGGTTCGTATCGGTCTTGATTTTGGGAAACTGGGTCAGAAAAAGAAGGGTCACGACGACAGAAAGAACTACGATCAACTTGGGATGATCAACGGAAAATTCAACGAGAGAAAACTTTTTCATACTAATTCTCCTTAATTTTATTAGATGAAATTAGTATAAGTACTGATTACTTCAAAAACATTAGAGGAAAATCAGTACACTTTTTGCTCCCTTATCCCGTTTAGAGAACTGCGTTCTCTAGCTGGATTTATTTTTCCTACTGGCAACTTTCATTAATTGTCCCCCCTCTTGAAGCTGTTCGAGAAGGACTTCGCGCAAGATGTCGCAGGCCCGGATCATTTTGGGATTGGCCACTTTGTAGTAGATATTCAAACCGTCTCTGCGGGTCGATACGATTCTGCAATGGCGCAAAACACCCAGGTGCTGGGAAAGGTTGGCTTTTGGCAATCCCAATCGCTCTCTTAACTCCTCAACCGACTTTTCTCCTTCACGCAATAGATTCATAATCCTAAGCCGCGTTGGGTTCGCCATGCTTTTACAGACCTCGGCGTGCATCTGAAAGATCTTTTCTTCCATATATTTATCCACTTTCCCTCCCTCGTCATCGATTGTTCATTAGTTAATAAATTTCGAAACTATAATATAACGCAACTGTATCATTGTCAACTTTTATTTTTAACTAAAACGGGGTTCTCGTTGTTGGTATAAACCCGGCGTGATGGGAACTTTCTAACGCGCAGAAACCTTGGCTGACCATGATTCAAACTCCGGGGAAAGGGAAATAAATGAAACGAAAACGACAGGTGGGATAAAAATCAACTAAATCGGCATCCAAAAGCTGCCTCGCTAGGACTCGAACCTAGACTACTTGATCCAGCCATGAGCCACACTAAACACTTCGTAGTGGGTTCATGGCTGCCCTGCACCGGACGCGAAGCATTTGTCCCTGATGC
>MHFY01000144.1:3353-4615 GCA_001805375.1 Omnitrophica WOR_2 bacterium GWA2_47_8
ATCCTTCAAAAAATATTAATTTCGGCTCCTTCATTCTTAAAGTCGTATGACATTGACCATTTTATGTTCTTCCAATCTGCGTTTTAAATCTTCCGTATAACCAATATAAAAATTTTTATCTTGCTTACTCCATAAAACATAAACATGATACATGTTTTTCTCCCAAAAAAATTTGCCCTAGCCCCGTCTTAAGCTTCTTTAACGGAACTAGGGCAAAAGCTTTCGGCTCAGAACATTCTTCGATTTAAAAACCGATTACCAAAGGATCTCTTTAAGCCAATCGTCAGCTTTTCTAACATTATCCGACAACTGTGCACACCCGCTTACCGTTAAACATAACAGCAAAAGGGCAGCCAAAAATCGTTTATTTACTTTCATACACCTTTCCTTTTGGTTCGACTTTCGTGGTTCGACTTTCGCTCACCACCCTGAGCTTGTCGAACGGGCTCACCACCCCTGCCTGCCGGCAGGCTGAGCTTGTCGCATGGGTTATCGGTTAACAGCTTGTTGAAGCCGCTTGATCGTCTCGTCTTTTCCTAAGATCGTCATGGTATCAAATAACCCGGGTCCCACTGTTTTGCCGGTCAAGGCCACCCTTACCGGGTGCACCAGATCCGCCGCCTTGATATTCAACTGGGCTACCAGGGCCCGAAAAACTTCTTCCGTCGATTTCGTATTAAAATCCTGGATCTTTTGGAACTCATTGCCTAAAAGATTAAATTCTTTCTCTTTCTCTGCTAAATGATACTCTTTTCTTAGGTCTTCAGGCACTTGAAAATCCTTAACAAAAAGAAAATCCGTCCACGCCAAAAAATCCAGCAAAGTATCCATCCGACCCTGGTACAATTTTACAATACTTTCCAAATTTTGACTATCATAACCTTCATTTATATAACCGTTTTCTTTCAGGATAGGGATAAGCAGTTCGGTCAGATCCTTTGTATTCTTTTGTTTAAGATATTGACTGTTGATCCAGCGGAGTTTATCCATATCAAAAACCGCGGCCGCCTTATTGATCTTTTTAAGAGAGAATGTCTTGATCGCTGATTCAAGCTTAACGACCTCCTGATTTCCGCCCGGCGACCAGCCCAAAAGCATCAAATAATTGACGATCGCCTCCGGCAGGAACCCTTCTTTTTTATAATCACTGACCGCCGTGGCCCCCGTACGCTTAGAAAGCCGCGCCCGGTCCATGCCCATAATAAGAGGAAGATGCGCGAACTTCGGAGGCTTAAAGCCCAGCGCCTGATAAATAACGACCT
>MHFY01000144.1:4625-7207 GCA_001805375.1 Omnitrophica WOR_2 bacterium GWA2_47_8
CAAATTCGATCTCATCACGGATCAGGTCATAGATCTTGATCTTTTGGTTCGGCGGCATCGTTAAAATGACCGCCTCCCCGTCCTTGTAGGCCTTGCCCTCATCTAAAAGTTTCTGGGCGTATTCTTTATAAAGGGGGAACCGCTCGCTTTGAAAATACAACTCGTCCCACGTCAGCCCTAACCATTTTAAGCTGGTCAATATCTCGTCGACAAATTCCTTTTTGGAGCGCTCCAGGTCCGTGTCCTCGATACGCAAAAGAAATTTGGCGCCCGTGGCTTTTGCATACATCCAATTAAACAGGGCGGTCCGGGCTCCGCCTATATGCAAATACCCGGTTGGACTAGGAGCAAATCGTACGCGCATCGGACACTGATTCCTTTTAAAAAATGAGGTTGATAAAACGGATGTTAACGAATTTTATTGAGGGGTTCTCTAAAAAAGATATTTTGAAGGGACACATGCTTCAGCTATTTCTTTTCTGCAAACGAGGGATTTTTTGCCAGCCGGCCCAAGACCTGATTGATCCTTTTTTGGTCTTTTTCCGAGACATTAGAAAATTCTATACCGGTATCATAAAAAGCCGGCTTTCTCTCTTCTTGTTTATTACGGCATATCGACCAGACCACTTTACCTTCACAGTGCAGGTGTTCATCGGCATCCAACAAGTCCAATTCCAGGTCAACGGGCGTAAAAATTTTCATTGCCTTCTTCAAAATAACACCCAAGCCCCCGATCCCTATATTTTCCGTGTGCGTTAAAAGGACCTCTTCTTCGCCCTGGTCATATTTAATTTTAACTAAACAGGGAAAATTAACTCTGGGGAATTTCCGCCGGTTTCTTCCGTCCCATGAGGACATTACGTTAAACTCCTTTGTATGCGTGTCAGGCTTTTCGCCAGCCCGGTCTTCGGGTCCACCTCAACCACCATGCCGCAAAGCCTCACATCATCCTGGGCCACTTCCAATTTCGACGGCAGGCTGGTCAAAAAACGCTCGATAATGATCTCTTTATTCTGGCCGATCACCGAGTCATAAGGCCCGGTCATCCCTAGATCCGTAATATACGCTGTCCCTTTGGGCAGGATCCTTTCATCGGCGGTCTGAATATGGGTATGCGTCCCAAATACGGCGCTCACCTTTCCATCGATAAAGTTACCCAACGCTGTTTTTTCACTGGTGGCCTCGGCATGCATATCCACGAAAATGATCGGTGTTTCTTTCCTTAATTCGTGGACAATAGCCTCGAGCTTTCTAAATGGACAGTCCACATTATATCGCATAAAAACCCGGCCTAAAAGACTTATTATTCCAATCTTCTCTCCGGTGGGCAGCTTTTGAACGGTCCATCCTTCGCCGGGCGCGCCGTTAGGAAAATTAGCGGGACGGATAATATCATTACGCTTGGAAAGGTAATCCGCGATCTCTCTCTTATCCCAGACATGATCGCCTAGTGTAATGACATGGCAGCCTAACTGAAAGATCTCATCGGCAATGGTAGAGGTGATCCCAAATCCTCCCGCCGAGTTTTCTCCGTTGACGATCACAAACTGAAGGTTAAACTCCTTTTGTAATTGAGGGAGGACTTGCCGAAGGGCTTCGCGCCCCGGACGGCCTACAATGTCGCCGATACATAAGATATTCATATTTATAAAAAGAAATCAGAAGTCAGAAGTCAGAAGCCGGAAAAACATACGCCGTTTCTGACTTCTGGCCTCTGGCTTCTTGCTTCTAACCTTATTTTGCGTACTCCACCGCGCGGGTTTCCCGAAGGACAATGACCTTGATCTGGCCGGGGTATTCCATCTCTTCCTCAACACGTTTTCTGATATCACGCGCCAGGACAATGGCCTCATCATCATTGATCTTTTCCGGATCCACCACGATCCTGACTTCCCGTCCGGCCTGCATCGCGAAACATTTCTCAACACCTTTAAAGGAGTTGGCGATCCTTTCTAAATTCTCCAAACGTTTAACATACGTTTCCAATGTTTCCGCTCGGGCTCCGGGCCGGGCAGCGCTGATGGCGTCCGCCGCGGCGACCAAAACGCCGTAAATCGTGCTTTCGACTTCTTCGTGATGGGATTCCACAGCACGGGCCACGGCTTCCGGTTCACCGTATTTGCGGGCTAAATTACCGCCGACGATCGCATGCGTGCCTTCTTCGACATCCTGACCGACCACCTTGCCGATATCATGTAAAAGCCCGGCGCGCATGGCGATCTTCACATCCAGCCCTAACTGGGAAGACATAACACCAATAATGCGGGCGACCTCAATGGTATGCTGTAAACCATTTTGTCCAAAGCTGGTCCGGTATTTCAATCTTCCGACTAACTTCAAAAGCTCCTGGTGCATATCATGGATACCTAGATCAAAAGCGGCTCGCTCACCCTCTTCTTTGATCTTAATGTCCATCGCTTTTTTGGCCTTATCCACGACCTCTTCGATGCGTCCGGGGTGGATGCGTCCGTCAGCGATCAAATTCTCCAAGGCAATACGGGCTATTTCTCTGCGCATAATATCAAACCCTGAGATCGTGACAGCCTCCGGAGTGTCATCAATGATAATATCCACGCCCGTCG
>MHFY01000144.1:7224-10641 GCA_001805375.1 Omnitrophica WOR_2 bacterium GWA2_47_8
TTGTTTCCGCAGTATGGTCTGAGGCGCAACGCTGAATGGCCGTGCTGATAATATGCTGGGCTCGCTTCTCAGAAGTTTCTTTGATCTCTTCTTCCATGTGGTGGATCATGACGGCTTTTTCATGCGTTAACTCTTCCGCCAGCCGAGACAACAATAAATTTTTTGCCTCCTCAGGCGTTAATTTTGAAATGGCCTGCAGCCTTTGTTTCTCCTGGTCGATCAAGGTGCTCAACTCTTGTTCTTTATTCTTAATAGCATCTTCCTGCTGGCGCACCGTGGAAAGCCGGGCGGTCACATCGCGCTCTTTTTTCTCCAAGAGATCGACCCTTTTTTCCAGGTTTTCTTCCTTGAGCGCCAATCTTTTTTCGGCGCCGGCAAGCTCTTCTCTCCGATCCTGCGTTTCTTTTTCAAAATCCTGACGCAACTTGATCATAAAATCTTTACCGGACAGTTCGATCTCTTTTTTACGATGCTCTGTCTCCCTCTCCGCCATTTCTCTTAACGCCTTTGCTTCTCGTTCAGCTTGCTTGATGCTTTTACTCGCAAAGAAATGCCGTAACAAATATCCGGTAAAGATCAACAAAACAGCAGCTAAAGAATACCCCAGACTTCTTAAATACACATCCATTTCTATCATCGCAGCTCTCCCTTTATTTTTTAAACCAAAAAGGCTTCTCGAATAGAGAAACTCCTCTTGGCAAGCAAGGTAAAACAATTGACTGTTTAACTTAACTGATCCTTTGCCTCATCCATGGCGAAGGATTTCTTATTTGATATAACTAATTAACGAGGACTTGAGAAACCGGTACATCATGAGAGTGATTTGGCAAGCTATCAACGATCTGGAAATCAAAGGCCAGACCAACAGTGGGCGTTTTGGGGGATAGAATCCTTAAAAAGCGGTCGTAATAGCCTGCTCCTCGGCCTAAACGATGATTCCGCTTATCAAAAGCAACTCCTGGGACAACAACAAGATCCAATTGCTCTGGGAGGATCTCTTGCGTTGAGCCCTTCTTGGGTTGCTTGATGCCATAGGAACCCACCTCTAGGTCCCTTTCTAGATCTTCTATCACCCATGCAGTAAACATCTTCTGCAATTTTAAAATAACTGGTAACGCTATCCGTTTTCTTAGTTTTTTAGCTTGCTTTATCATCTCAAAAGTTTCGACCTCACCATCAAAAGAGGCATAAAACAATATCGTTTCTGCCCCTTTAAATTCCGGCAACTCAAGAAGCTTCCCGGCAATAACCCTGCTCTTTCTTAACCGGTCTTCCTCCTTCTGCTTTCTTAAAAGAGTTAAGATTTCCTGACGAATACCATGTTTAGGGTCCACTGCCACCTTACAAAAAGGCTTATTTTTTAGTAATTTTTTTAAGTGATGGCGTTATATTATCATCTTTGGCCGTAGTTGACAATAAAAAATTCCGGCCTAATCATTTTGCAACTTTTCCTTCAGCTCTTTTAAGCGAAGTTTGATCTCTTTCTCTCTTCCCTGTTCAGTCGGCTCATAATACTTATTATTAATAGGAATATAAGCCTGATCCACGTAGTGATCCTTATAATCATGAGCATATTTGTAATCTTGGCCACGGCCCAAAGTCTTTGCGCCGGGATAAGATGCGTCTTTTAAATGTAGCGGCACTTCCTGCACTCGTCTATTCTTGACATCATCCAAGGCCTTTTCGATGCCTAAATAAGCGGCGTTGGATTTAGGCGCGCAGGCCACATACACGGCGGCCTGGGCCAAAGGGATCCGCGCTTCCGGAAGGCCGATAAATTCCGAAACCTGCAACGCCGCGTTAGCCACAACTAAAGCCTGCGGGTCGGCATTGCCCACATCTTCTGAGGCACAAATGCAAATACGACGGGCAATAAAACGCGGGTCTTCTCCCGCATAAAGCATCTTGGCCAGCCAATACAACGCGGCATCCGGATCTGAACCGCGCATGGATTTAATAAAAGCGGATGCCGTATCATAATGCGCGTCGCCATCGCGGTCATAGTTGACCTGTTTTTTCTGGATTGATTCCTGCGCTACGCTTAAATTAAAATGGATCTTGCCGTCTTCGCTTTTATTCGTGGTGACACAACCGATCTCTAAAGCATTCAACGCCCGACGGGCATCGCCTTCGCAGATCTCAGCCAAAAAATTTAACGCCTCTTCATCCGCCACGATCGGGATGTTCCCCAGCCCGCGCTCTTGGTCTTCCAATGCCCGTTTTAAAATAAAAAAAATCTCTTCTCTGCTTAGCGCATGTAATTCAAAGATCAACGAACGGGAAAGCAAGGGACTCACCAACGAAAAAAAAGGATTGAACACCGTCGCGCCGATCAAAATAAGATGCCCCTCTTCCAGATCCGGCATCAAAACATCCTGCTGGGCTTTGTTAAAACGGTGAATTTCGTCGAGAAAAAGGATGGTCTTCTTTTTCGTGATTAAAAGCCGATTTTTGCTGGCGATTAATATCTTTCTTAGATCATCAACATTCGCGGAAACAGCGTTGAGGTATTCAAAGGCGGCCTGTGTTTTATTACTGATACAATACGCGAGCGTTGTTTTTCCAACACCCGGCGGACCGTAGAGGATCAGAGAGCTTAAACGATCCGACTCAACCGCGCGGGTTAACAGTTTTCCTTCCCCTAAAATATGTTTTTGGCCGACGTATCCTTCTAAAGATCGCGGCCGCATGCGGTAACTTAACGGCGCATTCTTAAAGGACGTTTCTTTTTCTTCTTGAGAGAACAGGTTTTCGGTCGAAGGGCCCTGGCTGGAAGTCTTTTTTCGCATAAACGGAAGGAGGTTTGCTTCTAAAGGTTAAAAAAAGTCCCCACAATGCCGCTTGAGAATAAATTATCGAAACCTGATTATCCAGGTGGGAACCTCTCTAATACTGCTGTGAGTTTAGAAGTCCGGCTCCCCGATAAAGTGTGTTGGTTCAATATTAATATCCTCACGCACATCGCAGGGACATTTTTATAGTAGCACTTTCGAAATATATTGCAAAGGGATTTTTTCTGGATCTAACGGATGCGGGCGCCGAATTCTTTCACCAGGGCTTGGCAGACCTTAGCGTGCAGACCGGAGACTTCCTCGTCGGTAAGCGTGCGGGAAGGGGATTGATACACCAGAGAAAGGGTCATTCCTTTTTCCTGCGGGGATATCTTATCGCCCAAATACTGTTCAACGAAAAAAACGGATCTTAGAAACTCGATCCGTTGGCCGGCAATAAGCCCTTGAACCTGTTTAAAGGAAATATCCCGTTTGATCGCCAAGCTGATATCGCGTACGATCGCCGGAAACTCATTTAACGCGGAAAATTTCTTGAGCCCGGCAACATGCCGGCAGAACCATTCGAAATCCAGTTGCGCAAAAAAGACATTGCCTTCTTTAATATCCCAATTTACCAGAATTTCCT
>MHFY01000144.1:10695-14900 GCA_001805375.1 Omnitrophica WOR_2 bacterium GWA2_47_8
AATCCCCGGGCTTGGATCCCGACGCAACGATATTGATCATCTTTTTCTCGGCTTCGCAGGAATAGACTTTTCCGATCTCAAATAACCGCAGATCCTTTTGCCCGCGGTTTAAATTCAGCAGCACGATCGACAAAAGGCTCGGCAACACCGCCGGACGAAGCATTTCCTGGTCCTGGCTTAAAGGGTTCTGGACCCTGACACCCTTTAAATGCCCCAAGGCCGTTTTATCCAGCATGGATTGATTGACCATACTATAGGTAATGATCTCATCAAAGCCCAAAGCGGTTAAAATTCCGCGGATCTTCTTTTCATGCGTTTGGTTACTTTTGATTGTTATATTCTCGACCTGGATCCGAGGAATGCTTAACGGAAGATTGTCATAACCAATGATGCGGGCAACTTCCTCAACAATATCGACATTTTCTTTGATATCATTACGAAAGGCCGGAGCTGTAAGGCGCAGTTTATCTTTACCGGAAGAAGAAACGCTGAATCCCAATCTATTCAGGATCGCTTTGCATTTTGCTAAAGAAAGGTTCGAGCCTAAACGATCGTTGATCTCCCGAAGAGAAAGGGCAATGGCCGGGGCCGCCTTTTTTTGTGTTTTAGAAAAAACATCCTGCTGGGCGGAGACTTTTCCACCCGCTTCTTTTTTAATCAGTTCCGCGGCGCGGGTGCTGGCGGTTTCAACCGTTTGCATGGCCACCCCGCGTTCAAAGCGATAAGACGAATCGCTGGACAATCCTAATTTGCGCGAGGCGCGGCGGATCAAGACCTGGTCAAAATACGCGCTTTCCAATAAAATATTTTTTGTTCTTTCGCTGACTTCCGTATCCCTGCCTCCCATGATACCGGCAATAGCCACCGGCCTCTGGGCATCCGCGATCACTAAGATCGAAGGGTCGAGTTTTCGCTCAACACCGTCGATGGTGACGATCGTTTCGCCTGATCTGGCCCGACGGACAATGATCGCCCCGCCTTTAAGTTTATCGTGATCAAAGGCATGCAAAGGCTGGCCCAGCTCCATCAAACAAAAATTCGTGATATCAACCACATTATTGATGCCGCGCGTGCCGATGGACTGTAACTTTTCCTCCAGCCAGCGCGCTGAAGAGGCGACTTTTACATCGCTGATCAATGTCCCGATATAGCGGCCGCAATCTTTTTTATCTTCAACAGAAATATCGATCTTTTGAGAAGGAATTCTTAGTTTTTCAACCTTGGGGGCTTTAAGAGAAGCATCTAAAATGGCGGAAACCTCGCGCGCCAAACCAAGCACATTCAAACAGTCCGGCCGGTTGGGCGTGACCTCCAATTCAAAGACAGAGTCACCGTTAACGGATTCTATTTTCTCCACCTCAAGCCCAGCCATGGTGAGCCGATGGGCCAATTTTTCCGGCGGAAGTTTGACCGCGACATAATCTTTTAACCAGTTATAGGATAATTTCATAATAGTTGTTATCCCGCAGTCTTCGCTTCGCTCAGGTTTGCGGGATTAATTCGGGCTTTAATTTACACTCACTATCGTTCCGTAAATTATGCCCTCATTAAAACTGTTTTAAAAACCTTGAATCGTTCTCAAAAAATATACGGATATCGTTGATGCCATGTTTGAGCATCGCGATACGTTCTACGCCCATGCCGAACGCAAGCCCGGTGTATTCGCCCTTTTTATAACCAACTGCTTCAAAAACTTTCGGATGCACCATACCGCAGCCCATGATCTCCAACCAGCCTTTTCTTCCGCAGACAGAACAGCCCTTTCCTTTACATATGTAACAGGAGATATCCACTTCGGCCGACGGTTCAGTGAAAGGAAAAAAGTGCGGACGAAACCGCATCTTAATATCATCGCTAAAGAATTTCTTGCAGAAATGTGTTAATAACCCCTTGAGATCCGAAAAACGCACATGTTTATCGACCAAAAGCCCTTCGATTTGATGGAACATGAACGAATGACTGGCGTCCACCGCGTCAGGGCGATACACCTTCCCAGGGATAACGACCGCTAAAGGCGGTTTGCTTTTTTGCATAATATGGATCTGTCCCGGCGAGGTATGGCTTCTCAAAAGGAGGTTCCTGTTCGGATTGGAAGGGTCTTTACAATCTAAATAAAAGGTATCGAACGCGTCGCGGGAAGGGTGCTCGATGGGAATATTTAACGCGGCAAAATTATTGAATTCTGTCTCGATCTCCGGGCCGTCCTGAACCACAAAACCGAGCTTCTCAAAGAGTCCGCAGATATCATTGACGGTCTGGGTTAAAATATGCTGGTGGCCGATCGATGAGGCAACACCGGGCAAGGTGACATCCAGGCTGGATCGGTTTTCTATTTTGTCCTTTTGGCCTAACGTGCCTTTCTTCTCTTCAATGATCTTTGTGACCTCTACCCTTAGATCATTGACCTTCTTTCCCATGACCGGCTTTTGGTCTGCCGGGGCCTGGGCGATCTCTTCATAGAGAGAAGAGATCAGCCCCTTGCGTCCCAAATATTTTACCCGAAACACCTCTAACTGCTTGTCATCCGTCACAGCATCGGCATCGGCCAACATCTGAGAACGGAGGATCTGGTAATAATCCGATTGTGTTTCGAATTTTTGGTCCATAAAAATCCAATTGAAGGAAGGAGGAACAAATTGCCCCGTCCATAATTATTTCATTATAAGACGGGGCAACGCTTAAACCAATTAACTCAACGACGTCTTAGCCAGATCGACTAATCTTTTAAACGAATCAACAGAATGAACCGCCATATCAGCCAGCATCTTACGGTCAATGCTGACATTGGCTTTCTTAAGCCCGTTAACGAACCGGCTGTAAGAAATACCCTGTTCTCGGCAAGCCGCATTCATACGCGCGATCCATAAACGCTTGATCAATCGTTTTTTGGTCTTGCGATCCCGATAGGCATACGTCCAGCTTTTTAAAAGAGAACGCTTGGCTTGCTGATAACGCTTGCTTCTTTGGGCAAACTGACCCTTAGCATGTTTAAGCAGTCGCTTTTTTCGTCGACGCGTTCAAACCGCATGTTTGATCCTAACCATAGGGCAACAGCCTCCTTATCCTTTTCTCATCAACCTTGCTGACATAAGCGGGTCGACGCATTCTTCGCTTCTGCTTGCGGGATTTTGCTCCCAGCAAATGTCGTCGGCCGGCTCTGCGAAATTTAATTTTACCCTTTTTGGTAAAACGAAATCGTTTAGCAACCGAACGATTTGTTTTTAACTTTCCCGATTTTCCCGGCTTTCCCATGATGTTATTCCTTTCTTAAACTGCATCATCTGCTTCGTCATCCAGATCTTTATCCGCTTTCGAAGCAACGACTTTGCCGGCCTTGGGGCTTAAAACAACCGACATCACGCGGCCTTCCATGATGGGGGCTTTTTCAACTTCTCCGTGCTTCGCGATATCACCCATGATGCGTTCCAAAATTTTGTAGCCCTGTTCTTTATAATTTAATTCCCGTCCCTTAAAGAACAGATTGATCTTAACCTTGTCCTTTTTATCCAGGAAACCAATGGCCTGCTTGACCTTGATCTGGTAATCATGGTCATCAATATGCGGTTTGAACCGAATTTGTTTTAGATGAGCCACCCTTTGATTGCGCTTGATGCGGCGTTCTTTTTTTTCCTGGTCATATTTATATTTGCTAAAGTCCATGATCCGGCAGACCGGCGGTTTTGTCGTCGGTGCAACCTCAACCAGGTCGAGGCTACTTTCTTTAGCTAGATCAATGGCGCGCCTGATCATCATCACGCCTAATTGTTCGGAGTTGGGTCCTATGACCCTGACTTCTTTGGAGTAAATTCGTTCGTTGACCCGTATATTTTTTTGAATATGAACCACCTCCCCATTGATCTAAAAGATCAGCTTTTGTTTTTAATTTCCTCTTTGATCTGACAAATAAACTCGTCCAAGGTTTTGCTGCCCTGGTCGCCTTCCACGCGTTTGCGAATGGCGACGGTCTGGCCGGAAACCTCTTTATCTCCAAGAACTAACAGATACGGGATTTTTTTAAGCGTCGCTTCCCTGATTTTTTTACCCAGGCTCTCATTTCTGTCGTCAATTATAACCCGCAAGTCTTGTTTTTGTAAATCTTCTTTTATGCGAACTGCATACGCGGCGTGTTCAGGATTAATAGGCACCAAAGCGACCTGTACCGGCGATAACCATACCGGAAAAGCCCCTGCGTAATGTTCGATCAA
>MHFY01000144.1:14922-17014 GCA_001805375.1 Omnitrophica WOR_2 bacterium GWA2_47_8
GGCCCAAGGCATCTTTTAACTTGATGTCAATCTTCGGGCCATAAAACGCGCCGTCACCTTCATTGATCTGATAATCTAAATGCCGTGTTTTAAGCGAAGCCGCTAAAGCCTTTGTCGCCGTTTCCCAATCCTCGTCGCGGCCAATGTATTTCGGGGGTTTGGTGCTTAATTCGATGCCTAAATTCTTAAAACCAAAATCATTCATCACATCGAAAACAAAATCAATAACCGCAATGACTTCATCCTGGGTCTGTTCCTTGCGGCAAAAGATATGCGCATCATCCTGCGTAAATCCGCGCACGCGCAAAAGACCGTGCAGAACACCCGCTTTTTCCTGACGGTAAACCGTGCCTAATTCAAAGAACCGTACCGGTAGATCGCGGTACGAACGTAATTTCGATTTATAGATCAAAATGTGCCCGGGACAATTCATGGGCTTGACGACGTAATCCTCATCGTCTACTTTGAAATAATACATGTTCTCTTTATAATTCTGCGCGTGCCCGCTCTGCTCCCACAATTTACCTTTTAACATATGCGGGGTCATGACCAGATCATAGCCTCGTTTAATGTGCTGTTCGCGGACATAATCTTCGATAACCTTGCGCAGCATTGCGCCCGGCGGATGATAAAACACCAAACCCGCGCCGGCGGTCTCATGATAAATACTGAAAAGGTCGAGCTGTGTAGCGATCTTGCGATGATCGCGCTTATCCGCTTCTTCGAGCATGTGCAGATAAGCTTCTAATTCTTCCTTCGTAAAAAAAGCCGTGCCGTAAATGCGCTGCAGCATCGGATTTTTTTCATCCCCGCGCCAATACGCGCCCGCCACCGACAATAATTTAAAACCTTTGATCAGGCCCGTATTATCAACGTGCGGACCCTTACACAGATCAAACCATTCCTCGCCTGTTTTAAAGATCGAAACTTCTTTGTCCGGCAAATTTTTAATGATCTCGACCTTGTAATCCTCTTTCATTTTGGAAAAGAGCTTGGTCGCTTCTTCACGGCCCATAACGCTCTGCTTCATGGGCAGCTTTTTATTGATGACCTTCTGCATGGCCGTTTCGATCTTTTTCAGGTCTTCCGTCGTAAATGGCTCTTTTTTATCAAAATCATAATAAAAGCCATTCTCGATCGCGGGGCCGATCGTGACCTTGACCTCCGGCCACAATTCTTTTACCGCCTGAGCCATCACGTGCGAACAAGTGTGGCGCAACTTATCTATGTCTGTTTTGTATTCCATTTATGGCTATTTGCTCAGCTCAATATATTTTTCCTGATTTTCATCATAAATCTCCCGGACAACCTGTGCCAGGGGGGCAAATAAGTCCAAGCTGACGACATATTGCGCCTTTTGAAGCACATCCTCTTTGTTCTTTAATTCATCACTAAATTGTTTAATCTGCTGCAAAGAATATTTCAAAAAATAAGCTTCTTGGATTCTTCCTTTAATTTTTCCCCATTCAAAATCCTTATCCATTTCCGCCCACGTTTTTCTTAATATTTCTTGGGGGGCCTTGGAGTCATTCCCCCCCTCCTCCCGAGGAATAATTTTTTGCAAAGGATTGTTATTTTGCAAGTCTGTCATTATTATTTCTTGATTTTTTTTAGTTCTAAATAAAATTTCTTGAACTGAACCTTTCGCCTCAATTAATTGAAAAAACTCCTCCATAATACTATCGTTGCCGAAGCAATTATTTGACCAAAACAAATTAACCAAACAAAATAATAAACAAAAGTTTAATCGAGCAATTTTTATCATATTAATTCATTTTTGGCGTGATCTGACAACTTGCTTGCTGCACAAATGGTGGACCCGACAAGGCTCGAACTTGTGACCTTTTCCATGTCAAGGAAACGCTCTAACCAACTGAGCTACGGGTCCATAAAATCAGGGCTAAGGGCTAAGAGGTACGTGATAAAAAAAGCTTGAAACAATTTTTTACTTACCCCTTATCCCTTACCTCTTATCTCTTATTCATGGGCAAGGAGGGAGTCGAACCCTCACAGCCTTGCGGCCACAGGATTTTAAGTCCTGCGTGTATGCCATTCCACCACTTGCCCGTCTTCGTTAAATATTTACATGTTT
>MHFY01000144.1:17046-31233 GCA_001805375.1 Omnitrophica WOR_2 bacterium GWA2_47_8
AAATATTTACATGTTTAACTTCGCCGAGGCTGCGTTCTCATTGCTTCCATTCAAAAAGCCCTGCGAAGCTAAACGCGAAAGCCTTTTAGCGAAGCATGGGCCATTCCACCACTTGCCCGGAACAAGCTATCAGATATCAGCTCTCAGGCATCAGCAGCTTATTAGCTTTGAGCTTTTAGCTGCTGAAAGTCCTGGTTTTCCTTAATGAATAATTAGAAGAAATTGGGACTGACACCTGACGGCTGAAAGCTTTTTTAAGGCGTGGAGCGGAATCGAACCGCTGAATAATGGTTTTGTCCCTCGCATCCTAAAATCTTTTGGAGGCGGCAATCGGAATCGAACCGATGAATAACGGTTTTGCAGACCGCTGCCTTACCACTTGGCTATGCCGCCAACTACTTATCAAGCATTGCTCGGGATGCCGAGCATTAGCGAGGCACAGACCACTGCCTTACCACTTTCCGCCAAAGGCGGATCCGCCTCAGGCGGAGGCTACCACGCCATTAAATTTCAAAAATCAATCGTCTGCCAAAATTATTTAGCGATCCGGACAACGGCTTTGACAATGTCTTCAACTTCCGCCAGATGACCTTCCCCAAACGTACCGCAGGCCAACTGCCCTTTGATCGGTTCAATGAACTGAAACCCGCGTTTTCTCAAACGCGCACAGTTTTCCTGAACGGCTTCATTTTTATACATAACATCGTTCATTGCCGGGGCAATGGCAAGCTTGGCCCGTGTGGCCAAAACAACACACGTTAACAGATCATCCGCGAGGCCGTTGGCTATTTTTCCGATGATATTGGCGGTGGCTGGGGCGATTAAAAGGATGTCTGCCTCTTTGGCCAAGCTGATATGGCTCATCGGCCAGGCAGGATCACCTTCATCAAACATATCACGATGAACTTTATTCCCCAGGAGGCTGGTAATGGTAAGAGGCGTGATAAACTTCTCTGCCTCTTTGGTCATGATGACCTGGACAGAGAATCCTTCTTCCTGCAATCTTCGAATAATATCGCCTGCTTTATAAGCTGCAATACTGCCCGTGACACCTAAAACGATATTCCGGACACGGCCCTTTTGAATGGCTTCTTTTTTCATCAAACCCCAACTTCTTTTTGCTCTTCCTGATTTTCATCTTTTTTGCTAGGGGCCTTCTGTTTACCAGAAGCCGCCGGCTTGAATTTATCGGCCACGTCTTTGAGCACAACCCTTCCAGCTAAAATTTCCTCTAGGGCAATAGTTGCCGTCTTCTCGCTCGAAGCTTTCTCGATGAGCCTTGTTTTGCCCTCTGCCAGCTCTGTCGCTCGATTCGCGGCTAAAAGAATTAACTTATAAACACTGTAATTCGCTTTTGGTAACAAATGCTCAAGTGGTTGATAACCCATTTTCTTTAAAACCTCCTAAGTGTATTTTTCTTTTATATTTTTAGGGAGAAATTTTATAGCATAGGTTCTCTTGCTTGTCAATTCCTTAAAACCTTCCCCCTCAAACATTAACGTCGGCAAAATTAACCCCTATTTCTCTACCGCACGCCGTTCTTAAGCTCTTTCAAGATGATATTTTCAAGCCGCTTATACGCCTTTAAAAAATCATCATTAGTAAGGACATGGTGATATGTTTTTGCTTCTTTGAGCTCCTTCTTTGCTCTTTTTAAACGCGTTGCCAGGCTTTTTTTACCTTCCGAACCGCGGCTCGTTAATCTGCGGCGAAGGTCCCGCAAGGTAGGCGTTTTAACAAATATCCTTACCGCCCCGGGGAATTTTCTGCTTACGGTCTTGGCGCCCTTGACATCAATGCACAACAGGACATTTTTTCCCGAATCCACTAATTGAGCGACCGCCTCTTTGGGCGTGCCATAATAATTATCAAAAACCTTTTCGTATTCTAAAAAATATCCGTCCCTTTTCCGCCTTAAGAATTCGCCCTTGCTTAAAAAAATATAATCCCGCCCGCTGGTCTCGCCCTGCCGCTTTGAACGCGTGGTTGCGGAAATCGATTTGGTCAATTTCTTTGACAACCGTTTACTTGAAAGCAGTTTTTTATAAAGCGTCGTTTTCCCAGATCCCGAGGGGCCGGAAAGAATGAAAATTTTGCCCTTATGTTTCATAAAGGGACTGCCTATTCAATATTTTGGGCCTGTTCCCGGATCTTTTCAATTTTACTTTTTAGGGCTATCACGGCCGTGGTCACGATCTTGTCCTGGAGCTTTGAGCCGATGGTGTTGGCTTCACGCTGCATTTCTTGCGCGATAAAATCAATATTCTTGCCGGAAGGGCCTTTGCCGTTCAAAGAACCTTTCAACTCTTCAATAAAATGACTTAACCGGGCCAATTCCTCATTCACGTCATTGCTTTTCTGAAAAGAAACATACTCTTCCTCGGTCAATTGCTTGCGCTGAACGACCAAGATCGCCTTGTCCCTTTTTTCTATCAACTTGATTTGGCTTTGCATGTCCGCGGCTTGTCGCCGGATATCCGCGGAGAGGCTCTTCCCCTCCCGGATGCGCATTTGAGTTAAGCCGTTTAAAGATCTAATAAAGGCCTGTTCAAGGGTCGGCCAGGCATGTTCCGGCTCCCAGGAAGATTCTTTTATCTCGATCACTCCCGGAAGCTGTGTTAAGTCAGAGATGCTCAATTCGTCCTTAATGGGAAAATCTTTTTTTAATGCCCTGGCATGTTTTAAATATTGCCTTAAAACATCTCTATTTAAAACGACCTCGGCCGATGGCTTGTGCGTGATCCTAAAAGAGACCGTTAATTTCCCGCGGTTGACCTGCTTATCAACGAGTTCGCGTACTTTATTTTCAATCGAACTGAAACCGGCCGGCGAATAAAACGTGACATCCAAATAACGGTGATTGAAACTTTTAATCTCAACCGTTCCTTTTATTTTCCCCGCTGAGAACTGCGCGCTGCCAAAACCTGTCATTCCTTTGATCATCAGTAGCTCCTTAAGCCCAAACCTTTCGCTTACGATTGTCCTGAATGGTTTTGGCCGGATATAAATTGATTAAAATTTCATCGGGTTGGAACCAAAGCTTAATTTCACGCTGCGCCTCTTTTGGGTCGGAAGAGACATGAAGCAGGTTTTCATACAACCCCTCCTCCGTAACTGAACCATAAGCGCCGCGGATGCTTCGGGGGTCCGCCTCTTTTGGATTGGTGGCCCCTGCGATCTCCCGGCATTTCTTGATGGCATGATTGCCTTGCAGGATCATCGCGATGACATTCTTCGCGCTGTGGTATTTACCGGTCATATGATTTATGACCGTCTGATAAAAAGGCTGGCCCCTCAGATGAAAGTAATGTTCCTTGGCCAGGTCGACGGTGACATACAATGTTTTAATGGCAATGAGTTCCAGCCTGGCTTTTTCCAGCTCATCGAAAACTTTACCGACCAAAAATTTAGTTAGCCCCTCGGGTTTGATAACGACCAACACTTCTTCTTTCATTTCTGAAATATCCTTACAATTCGCTCTAGATCAGCATCGGAATAATATTCGATAACGATATTCCCTCTTTTTTTCTGATGAACGATGCGCACCTTAGTCCCCAAAATTTTTTGCAGTAACTCTTCCAAAGAGTTGATGTGGCCATCTTTGGATGCGGATTTCGCTTTCGAAGATTTCGGGGTTTTCAATCCGCTTCGGATGATCGTCTCCAGTTCGCGGACCGATATTCCCTTCGCAACAATGTGATCGAAGATCTCTTTCTGCAGAGGTTCGCTTTCCACGCCAAGCAATGCACGGCCGTGCCCTTCGGAAATAATCCCTTTCGCGATGCTGTCCTGGATGCCTTGCGGAAGTTTCAGAAGGCGCAACAAATTCGTGATCGTGCTGCGGTCTTTTCCAACGGATTGCGCTACCGATTCTTGTGTATAGGAGAATTCTTCAATGAGTTTTCGGAACGCCTGTGCCTCCTCGATGGGATTTAATTCTTCGCGCTGAATATTTTCAATTAAGGCTAAGACAAGCGCCTCTTGATCCGAAGCCGGCCGGATAACAACCGGCACTTTTTCTAAATTTAAAGCGAGCGCGGCCCGCAATCTTCTCTCGCCGGCAATGACTTCGTAATTTTCACCCTTGGGCCTTACTAAGATCGGCTGAAGAACACCTTTCTCCTTGATGGACGAGATCAATTCCTGTAATTTTTCATCATCATAATTTTTTCGCGGCTGCTGAGAATTAAATTTAATGGAACGGATATTGATTTCCGCGACCTTCTCCCCTGCTTTTACTTCTGCCTTTTCCGGAATCAGCGCTGATAATCCTTTGCCCAAAGCTCTTTGTTCCATATATCCCACCATCCTTTTGCGTCGTTTTTCGAGCGGTTAATTCTGCGGTGAATTAGTAGATTTATTTCCTTCTAACACATTGATATCTAATGAGTTACGAATGTTTAAAAGCCCCAAAACTTCCCTTGCCAATTCCTCATACTTTTTTGCGCCAATTGAGCTCGCATCATAATAGGCGATCGGTTTTCCATAGCTCGGCGCTTCACTTAACTTGATGTTGCGCGGAATAATGGTTTGATAAACCTTATCCTTGAAGAAATTTTTAATTTCATTAATGACTTCCGTCGTCAAATTTGTCCTAAAATCTGCCATCGTCATCAAAACTCCTTCGATGGCCAAATTAGGATTCAATCCATCGCGTATCAAACTGATCGTGTTTAATAATTGGGAAACACCTTCCAGCGCATAAAATTCACATTGAATGGGTATTAAAATCGATTCGCTGGCAGCCAAGGCATTAACTGTCAATAGCCCCAAAGACGGCGGTGAATCAATAAAGATAAAATCATAATTTTCCTTGATTGGCTGTAATGCTTTTTTTAACCTTGTCTCTCTGGACAGTGCCCCAACCAACTCGATTTCCGCGCCTGTTAAGTTAATATTACACGGAATAATGTCCAATCTGTCATAAACGCTCTTGGAAATAGCTTCCTCTGCCGTTGCCCGATTTAACAAGATATCATAAACCGAAGACTTGATCTCATTTTTGTTAATACCAACCCCGCTGGTGGAATTTCCCTGTGGATCCGCATCAATAATCAATACACTCTTTCTTTGAATTGCCAGGGCAGCTGAAAGATTAATGGTGGTTGTCGTCTTCCCGGTTCCACCTTTTTGATTACATACCGCGATGATTTTACCCATGCTTCCCCTTTGTTTCACGTGAAACCTGACTATCTTTTCCCTTCTTTAATTCAACCCTTATCTTTGCTGGTTTAGCCCCCTCCATACCAAATAACCCCCGCTTCTCTTCACATACGACCTTAATGACAACCCTGTCCCTAGAGACATTAAGAACAGCCAATGCCTTCTTAATGGCATCCTCAACAGTGCTCCCCTCTACCTCAATAGTCTTTTTTTGTTCATCCATGCTATGCCTTTTGCTTTAAAACCTTCAGTTGGGTTATCGTAGATAACAAATAAAACATTGTAAAATATAAAGCTAGTCCGCTGGCAAATTTATAGAATAAAAACCCCAGCATAATCGGCAAAAAGATCTTCATCATCTTCTGCTGTGCCTCTTGGGCAGGATCTGTAATAACCGTATTTTGAGCAGTAATCTTTTGCTGTAGAAACATACTAAAAGCCATTAATATCGGTAAAAGATTAAATTCATTACCAAGAAATGGCAAGCTAAACGGCAAAATAAATAATCGATCTGGCTGTGATAAATCCTTTATCCAAAGAAAGCTAGCTCCTCTAAAATACACGGAACGCCACAAAACCTGGTAAAGCGCGATAAAAACCGGCATCTGTAACAATAAAATAAAACATCCGCTTAAAGGATTAATACGTTTCTTTTTATATAATTCTATCATCTCTTGATTTAATTTTTGAGGATTATTTTGATATTTACTACGCAAGGCTGTGACTTCTGGCTGCACAGCTTGCATCTTTTTCATCGACGACATACTCAAAAACGTTAATGGATAAGTTGCTCCATAAACCAGCAAGCTTATCAAAATAATACAAAGCCCCCAATTAGGGATTATTGTATAAAATAAATTAAGTGTATTATAGATTAATTTTGCAATGGCATCTACGATACCAAAACTGCTAAATGAAACGATTTGCTCAAAGCCCTCATTAAACTCCTTCAACAGCTTCCCATCCTGTGGGCCAAAATAAACAAGTGCATTAAATTGGATCTTTGAGTCCGGCTGAAGAATAACGCCCTGGGGCTTAAAAATAAACGCAGCCCTTGATGGATCCAGGACTTTGACGTCGATGGCATTGACTTCAAATTTATTCTTAACTATCGTACAAAAATATTTATCCCGAAATCCAACCCAATTGATCGGGCCAGCGATCTGCTTATTTTCCTTTTCACTAAACTTTATCGCATTATTTTTGCGGACCACAGCCTGCGGAGTAGAGATGGAATATTCATAAAGAGTGTGTTCCTGCGGAAGGTACTTTTTGTCCACTCTGGACATATCTAAAGCCATAGTACTGATAGTAATATCCAAAGATTCGGGCGCGCTCGAAAGATTCTCAACCTCCAGCGTAATATTCAAACGAGAGTCCCTGGGGTCGATCTGGTAGGATTTTCTAAAAATGAAATTTTTATCTCGAAAAGAATAAACAGCTCGTCCTTCGATATTTTCATCCAAATGAAAAGGCTGATCAATGTATTCTGTAACGCTTAAAAAGCCTTCCACCGGCAAAGTAGCGCCATAATCAAGGCTGGTCATGGTTTTTAAATTTCCGCCTAAATTGCTTAATTCTGCTTCCAATTTACCCGCCTTAAGAGTAAGAGCTTCCTCTTTGGACATTTTGTCAGGCAATTCCTGTGCCATATAATCTACCGCATCTATATTTTTATCAATGACTTGCAAATTATTAGGCTCCAGTTTCGGTGGGTGGCGTTTTGGTGGTGGAAAAAGGTAGGACCATACTACTAATATTAAAAGAGAAAGAGAAACAGCTGTAAACAGTCTTTTTTCCATAGGAATTACTTTCTTACCGGATCATATCCGCCCCTGGAGAGGGGGGAGCATCGTAAAACACGAAAGAGGGCAAACATTGTCCCTTTGAAGATGCCGTGCTGTTGGTATGCATCGATCGCGTAATGAGAACACGATGGATAAAACCGGCATGAGGCAGGCAAAAGCACACGGCTGATCTTTTGGTAGCATTTTATAATGATTATTAGGATACGAACCATTATGGCTTAATGACGACTATGGTGTGAGACGCTTGCGTCCCTTTTGACGACGCCGGCGCAGCACATTGCGGCCTTCCTTAGTTCTCATTCTTCGTCGAAAACCATGTACTCTTTTACCCTTGATAATCGTCGGAGTTCTTAAATGTTTTTTCATAGTTGAAAAATTATAACATAGGTTTTTCCTTAGTCAAGCCTTTTCCCTCGCAGCAGAGACAAAAAAACCTGAAACACAACAAGTTATGCATTACAAACCCTGCCGGTGCACCATAAAATTTATTTTGCGAAAACTTTTAAGGCTGCCCGGAAAAATTGAGTTGAAATACGCTTGTTCTCTGATATAATGAAAATCACTTTTTACTAGAAAGTGATCTCCGAGCTGTGGATAACCTGTTAACTCGACGGCATTTGATTATTTTTCGACCAAAACCCAAAGGATATTAATGAGTTTGTACTGTGCTCAAACGTTTGAGTTATACACATTCAAGCCCCAATTAATTTTTTTACCATGAGCCTTCTAGCAACCTGGCAAAAAGCCCAAGACATCCTGAAAGAAAAAATAGGTGCCACGTCATACGAAACCTGGTTTTCCTGTATAGAGGTAAAAGAAAAATCCCCCAACACCTTAATTATTGAAACCCCTGACGAGTTTTTCAAGAACTGGATCGTCGAACATTATCTGAACACCATTCAGGAAAATTTAAATATTTTTGAAGATAGCCCTGTTGCGCTAGAATTCTCGGTCAATGCCGGCCTCTTAGAAAAGGGGACGCAGGGCAAGATCATGCAGCTTGAAAAAAGCTTTCATGACCCGGAAAAAAATCTAAGCAACCTCAACCCCCGCTTTACATTTGAAAATTTTGTAGTCGGGCCGTCAAACCGCTTTGCCCATGCCGCTTGCCTGGCCGTTGCCGATTCACCAGCCAAGGCCTACAACCCTTTGTTTATTTACGGACACGTGGGCTTGGGGAAAACGCATTTGATGCAGGCCATTGCCAACCGCATCCGGCAAAATGATCAAAACAAAAGCATTAAATATTTATATATTTCTTCGGAACGTTTTACCAACGAACTTATCGACGGTATCCGCAACCGCGCCACCAGCCAGTTCCGCCAGAAATATCGCAGCATCGACGTACTTTTGATCGACGACATTCAATTCATTGCCGGTAAAGAATCGACCCAGGAAGAATTTTTCCACACCTTTAACACGCTCCATGATGCCCGAAAACAGATCATTATTTCTTCAGACCGGCCCCCCAAAGACATTCCCAACCTTGAAGAGCGGCTCCGTTCGCGTTTCGCGTGGGGATTGATCACGGATGTTCAGCTTCCGGATTTCGAAACTCGGGTGGCTATCTTGCGCAAAAAAATCGAACGGGAACCGGTGGTTGTATCTGATGAGATCGTATTTTTTATCGCGGAACAGATCAAAACCAATATTCGGGAGCTGGAGGGGGCGCTCATCCGCGTCATCGCGTACTCCTTATTAGAGGAAAAGCCCATTACCCTAGAGATGGCCAAGTCGGTTTTAAGCGATATGGTCAAAGAAACATCTAAGATCATCAGTATCGACATGATCCAAAAAAGCGTTACTGAATTCTATCGGATCTCCCTATCGGACTTACGCGCCAAAAGAAGGCATAAAAATTTAGTGTTGCCCCGCCAAATCGCTATGTATTTAACCCGAAAACTCACAAATCTCTCTTTACCGGAGATCGGTTACGCATTTGGCGGCAAAGATCATACAACCGTATTGCATTCCTGCCGGAAAATTGATGAAAAAATATTGACAAGTAAAGAACTAAAAAATACCATTGATAAACTAACTATCGCATTAAAACAGTAAGTGCATGTCTTGTACCAAGCTTATACACATGAAAAATCATCATAATTCTTTAAAATTAAGCATGTTGTAGACTTATTCGACTTATCCACAGTGCTTATTACTATTACTACTATTTTAAAATCTTTAATGTAGTTACTAGAAGGAAAGGATGTTGATAACATGAAAATCAAAATGTCTAAAGATGAATTGATGATAGGAATTCAAACAGTACAAAATGTAGTGTCTGTTAAGACAACATTACCTATTCTTTCTAATATTTTGGTTGAAACGGTCAAAAATGACCAATTAAAATTAAATTCTACGGATTTGGATCTCGGTATTTCCTGTGGAATAGCTGTGGACGTTCTTGAAGAAGGCGCAATAACGATTCCAGCTAAGCGGTTTAGTGATATTGTGCGGGAAATGCCTTCGGGTGATATTGTGATCTCTACTAAGAAGAATAATCAGATCGACATTGAAGGGAATCGTTGTCGGTTTAAATTAATTGGCCTTCCCAAGGATGAATTTCCTAAATTCCCTGAATTTAAGGATAAGGAAGTTATTACTTTGGATCAGGAAGTTCTTAAGGAAATGATCAGGATGACTTCTTTTGCGGTATCTCATGAGGAGTCACGTTATGTTTTAAATGGTATTTTATTTGAAATTGCGGATGATTCTTTGTCTTTGGTCGCGTCCGATGGCCGCCGGTTAGCTAAAATAACCAAGAAACTGGATTCACCTATTAAAAAAGAAGCCGCGGTGATCATTCCCTTAAAGGCGATCCAGGAGATCAATCGGAATTTGAAGGATGAGGGGGAATTGAGCTTAGTAGTTTCCACTAATCAAGCCTTATTTGATATTAATGGTGTTTTGATCGCCACCCGCATTATAGAAGGAGAGTATCCAAACTATAACCAGGTCATTCCTAAGCCGATCCAGCAGAAGGTGAGGATTACCACACAGGATATTTTGGATGCGGTGAAGCGGGCTCATCTTTTATCCACACCGGATTTTCAAGCGGTAAAATTGGAAGTTTTTAAGGATAAAATGGTGGTTTCTAAGATCACACCCGAGATTGGAGAGTCGCGTGAAGAGATCGCGATCGAATATGGTGGGCCGGAGCTGATGGTGGGGGTTAATCCGCAGTTTTTATTGGATGTTTTAAAAAATATCAATGAATTGACCATTGAGTTCGAGCTTTTGGGGGCTGATAAACAGTTGGTCATGCGCTTAAAAGATTATATTTATGTGGCCATGCCCATGCGGTTGTGATTTTATGGAACCCATTAAAGATATCGTTCATGATGTTATTCAAAAATTATCACAAAAAGAGCCAACAACACAGATCAAGATCCAAAATTATTGGGAAAAGATCGCCGGGAAGGAAGGGCTTAAGCACACGCGCATCGATCGGTTTTATGAGGGCCAGTTGACGATCGTTGTGGATTCTCCGGCGTGGTTGTATCAGCTGAATACCAAAAAGACAAAATTTTTAAAAGATTTCAAATTGACGATACCAGAGGTAAAAAATTTAGTGTTTATTGTCGGTAAAACATAAATTTTTGAGAAAGGGACTATGAGTAAAGCAGCCTTAAAAGATAAATCAAAAAAAGAAAACCCAAAAGAAGAAAAGAACGAAGACTATAAGACGGTCAAAAATTACGATGCCAGCAATATCCAGGTCCTGGAGGGGGTGGAGGCGGTCCGTAAGCGCCCCGCGATGTATATTGGTGATACGTCGGTGCGGGGGTTGCATCATTTGGTTTATGAAGTCGTCGATAACTCTGTTGATGAGGCCTTGGCCGGTTATTGCACGCAGATAGAAGTTTTTATCAATGAGAATGACTCAATTACTGTTGTTGATAATGGGCGCGGGATCCCGGTCGATATTCACCCTACGGAAAAAAAGCCGGCGGTTGAAGTTGCTTTAACGACATTACACGCGGGTGGGAAGTTTGATCGGCAGAGCTATAAAGTTTCCGGCGGTTTGCACGGCGTGGGTGTCAGCTGCGTGAACGCGCTTTCGGATTGGTTGGAAGTGGAAGTGAAACGCGACGGTAAAATTCATCATCAGCGATACGAGCGCGGTAAGACCATGACCAAGCTCTCGGTTGTGGGCAAGACCAAATCCACCGGCACCAAGATCACGTTCAAGCCGGACAAGACCATTTTCACGAAGAGCACGGTTTTTGCGTATGATATTTTAGCCAAGCGTTTAAGAGAGCTCGCCTTTTTAAATAAGGGTTTATTCATCAAGCTCACGGATAGTCGCGGCGATAAGCCTAAAGAATCCGTTTTTCAATTTAAGGGCGGGATCATTTCATTTGTCGAATACTTAAATACCAACCGGGTTGTTCTGCACAATAAGATCATTTATTTTCAAAAAGAAAAAGATAATGTGATCATGGAGATCGCCCTGCAGTATAACGACGGGTATCAGGAAAATGTTTTCACCTTTGCGAATAATATTAACACCGTTGAGGGCGGGACCCACTTAAGCGGATTTCGATCCGCTTTAACGCGCGCGATTAATCAGTACGCCAAGGGTAAAAAGATATTAAAAGATGATATCTCTATTTCCGGCGATGATACACGGGAAGGTTTGACCGCGGTGATCAGCACCAAGATCCCTGAGCCGCAATTTGAAGGTCAAACAAAAACAAAATTAGGGAATTCGGAAGTGGAAGGGTTGGTTGCCTCAGCCACCTTTGAGGCTATCAGCAGCTTTTTTGAAGAGCATCCAAGCGTCGGTAACCAGATCATTGATAAGGTCGTTTTGGCGGCCCGGGCCAGAGAAGCGGCCCGTAAGGCGCGTGAGTTAACCAGGAGAAAAGGCGCATTGGATGGCGCGGGATTGCCAGGCAAGCTCGCTGATTGTTCGCAGCGCGATCCAGCATTGTGCGAGCTTTATTTGGTGGAGGGGGATTCGGCCGGCGGTTCTGCTAAACAGGGGCGTGACCGAACCTTTCAGGCAATCTTGCCCTTAAAGGGAAAGATCTTGAACGTTGAAAAATCCCGCTTGGATAAAATCCTAAGCAACGAGGAGGTTCGGACGATTATTACCGCTCTTGGTACCGGGGTTGGGGAAGAATTTAATGTTGAGAAATTGCGTTACCACAAGGTCATTATTATGTGCGACGCGGACGTGGATGGTTCGCATATCCGAACTTTACTTTTGACCCTGCTTTACCGTCAAATGAAGCCCTTGGTAGAGGGCGGCTATATCTATATCGCCCAGCCCCCCTTATATAAGGTAGCCCGCGGGAAAAGGGAAGAATACATAGAAACCGAAGACCAGATGAAAGAACTGATCTTGGATCTGGGGACCGAAGATACCAAATTGACCTACTTAACGGATAAGGCTGGTTTTTCTACGGCTCAGCTTAAGGGGCTTTTAAGCGCTATGGTTGAATTAGAACGCCTGATTGAGATAATGAAGCGAAGGGGAGTGGTTTTTCAAGATTACCTTAATAATTATAGTCAAAAGCCCAAGAAATTACCTGTTTATATGGTAAAAGTAGAGCAGGATACCCATTTTGTATATGATGACAAAGAGCTCGCAGAGCTTACTAAAGGGGATGAGGAAGCCAAATATATCGAAATATTTGAAACAGAGCAGGTTATCGAAATTGAAAAGAAGCTGGAGAAAAACGGCTTAAGCCTTTTTGATACGGTCAAATTGGATGAAGTAGCTTCTGAGGACCAACCCGCCAAGAAGGGCAAAAAAGACAAAAAGGCTAAAAAGGAGAAAAAAGGCTCAGGCTTAAAAGCTAAGTTTTTGTTAGAAAGTGAAAAGGACCGGCATGAGTTTTTCTCTTTGAAAGAGGTCTTGGATTATGTGCGCACACAGGCGCATAAAGGGATGCACGTTCAGCGCTATAAAGGGTTGGGGGAGATGAACCCTCAGCAGCTGTGGGAAACAACCATGGATCCGGCCCGCCGCACGATCCTTAAGATCACACTAGAGGATGCGGTGGAGGTGGATAAGACGTTTTCCATGCTGATGGGCGATGAAGTTGCCCCGCGCCGGGAATTTATTGAAACCCATGCGCATGATGTGAAGAATTTGGACGTATAATATAGAAGCTATCAGCTTTCAGGCACCAGGCTTCAGTAAAAGATTTTGCTGATAGCTGAAAGCTGACGCCTGACGACTTTACAGAAAGGTAGAACATGCAAGATTTATCCTCACAAGAAAAAATAGTGCCCGTATATATTGAAGAAGAAATGAAGAATTCGTATCTTTCGTACTCCATGAGCGTTATCGTGGGCCGCGCTCTTCCGGATGTGAGGGACGGGTTAAAACCTGTTCACCGGCGCATTCTGTATGCCATGAAAGAATTGAACCTGGAGCACAACAAGTCTTACAAGAAAAGCGCGCGTATCGTCGGGGAGGTGTTGGGTAAATATCATCCGCACGGGGATGTGGCTGTCTATGACACCATGGTGCGCATGGTGCAGGATTTTGCTTTGCGATACCCCCTGATCGAGGGACAGGGAAATTTTGGGTCCATTGACCCGGATGCGCCGGCGGCCATGCGTTATACCGAGGCCAAAATGGCGGCCATCACGGATCAGCTGCTTTATGATATCGATAAAGAAACAGTGGATTTTTCTCCTAATTTTGATGCGACACTGCAAGAGCCGCAATTACTGCCGGCGGCCATTCCTAATTTATTGATCAATGGTTCAAGCGGGATCGCGGTCGGGATGGCGACCAATATCCCTCCGCATAACCTGGCGGAATGCATTGACGGGATCGTCCATCTGATCGAGGATCCGGAGATCACGATCAAGGATCTGATGAAACATGTTAAGGGCCCGGATTTTCCAACGGGCGGGATAATTTGCGGGAAGGAAGGGATCGTTGATGCCTACAACACCGGCCGCGGCAAGATCATCGTGCGGGCGAAGGCCACGATCGAGCGGCAAAAGGGAAGCAAGGATTTTATTGTGATCACGGAGATCCCCTATCAGGTCGGCAAGAATAATATTGTCGAAGGCATCGCAGATTTAGCACGGGAAAAAACGATCGAAGGCATCTCGGATGTCCGCGATGAGTCGGATAAGGACGGGATCCGGGTCGTGGTTGAATTGCGCCGGGATGTGGAGCCGGAGATCGTTTTAAACAATCTTTTCAAACACACCCAGCTTGAGACGACATTCGGGATCATTAATT
>MHFY01000145.1:0-2690 GCA_001805375.1 Omnitrophica WOR_2 bacterium GWA2_47_8
ACGGCTGATAAATATGATCCATCCGATAAAAAGCCCCGCCAAAATAAACCCCGCCGTGGATGTGGTGAAGAAAAAGGCGTAAAGGATAAAAGGATAGACCTTCTTCAGGATAAAATTATTCATGCCCTTGTGCCGGAAGACAAGATCGTGGCAGGCGTAACTGCGCCAATTGAGATTGGTGATCCGGTTTTCCTGGAGCATGTCATGATACAGCCGTGAACCGGGGAGAGGCGTTAAGAGGGAGATGATCGTGAAAAGCGGCTGGACATCAAAACAAAATTTCCAGAGTTTGAAGATATTCCTAAAATTATCTGAATCGAACCCGAAAATAAAATGTCCCTTGATCTTAATGCCCATGTCCTTGATCTTTCGGGAAAAATGGATATAACTTTCCGCTAGGGCGAATTTTCCGCCCTGCTGCTGCTCCAGCGACCCGCCGAAGATCTCATACCCGAAGAGAAAGGCCGCGCATCCGCTTTCCTTGGCGAGTTTCAGGGTTTCTTCATTCTTGGCGATGTCGATGGTGCATTGGGTCGTCCATTTGATGTTCAGCGGTTTTAAGGCCTTAAAAAGTTCGCGTGCGTACGCCGGGTCGGAATAAATATTATTATCGATAAAATTGATGACCTTGTATTTGTGTTTGATCTTATTGATCAGCTCCACCAGTTCCGGGACGGGTTTTTTACGGGTCTTGCCTCCGCTTAAGGAGGGGATCGTGCAGAAATGACAGCGGAATTTGCACCCCCGGGTCGTTTCCAGGAAATCCTTGATGATCTCCGGCGGGGAATTGAGCAGTTCCTGGTGCACCTCGCTGTGGAAATCATCCAAAGGCACACCGGTGTATTTCCCTTTGAGCGCATTATTTTCAAAATCCTGAACGATCTCTTTCCAGACGCTTTCCGCTTCCCCGATCACCACACTGTCGCAAAACTGCAGGGCCTCATCCGGGTGATATGTCACATGCGGCCCGCCCATAATGACCTTTGAGCCGCGCCGTTTAAATTCTTTGGCGATCTTGTAGGCTTCCGGGCTGTTGGAGGTAAAACAGGTGACGGCCACCAGTTTATCTCTGGCATAATAATGCTCGCGCCAGGTGATACGGTTAAAGGACCGGACCTTGTAATCTTTGGGGCTTAAGGCTTTAAGGACCACGAACACCGGCGGGTAGACCCGCATAAAAAGCGACCCGATGGCCTCCATGACCGCGCCGCCTAAAGGGCTCACCAGATAAAGTTCTTTTTCAGCGGTATGGGCCTTGATGATCTCCGGATAGTTGGAAATCATGAGGCTGGACATATAAACGAACAGGAAAAATTCCAGGTACTGATAAAGGAAGCTGGCGACATTAAAATAAAAACTCGGCAGCTGCGGGAAGATCAGGTGAATGTTGACCAAAAATCCGCTGGTGAATAAAAGGGCGGCCAAGGCAAAAAAATCTTTTGTCGTGCAGGCGATCTGCCGCCGCGGCAGCCGCAGGGGTTTTAAATATTTCTGGCGGATCACGATCCCCGCGAAAAGATATAGAACAAGAAAGTTGAGGATGAAAAATGTTTGGGGCATGGGGATGGCCTGCCGGGACAACCATTCCGTCAGGACCAGGTGCACAAAGAGGGGCAGAAGGGACAGAAAGAAATAAAATTTCCAAAAGTGCCCGATGTTCTTCTTAAGGTTGGGAAAGGTAAGCACGAGTTCCTGGGACGAGATGACCTCAACGAGCGACGCGAGCATGCCGCTGTAAAATAAAACCTTGAGCGCGATGCAGATGAGCACTAACGGCCAGCCTAAAAAGCTGAGAGAGGAAGATGTCGAAATAACCCCCAGCATAAAGATCGCCAGCATATAGATCAATGAGGCGTTGGTGATATGAAAGGCGTGCTTAAATAGGGAAGGCATGTCACGCATACATTTTATTTTCTCGCATCTTCTATCAATTTTTGCTCGAAAGCCCGGCATTCCTTATAACTTGAGCAAATATAGCCGAGTGTGTCGCGCGCGATCGAGAATTTAACTTCAAGGTCGGTAACCTGGTCGGTAAGGGTTTGGATCTTGGAAAGATATCGTGCATCTAAAGTTTGGAGCTGCTGTTGGAACGTATTGGCAAACGTGAACTTGGCGACTAAAAAGGAAACGAAAGATACAAAAATAAAAACTGCCAATATAAGTAGTGAAGCTGTTTTAAATGAATCAGCTTCTTTTGTTTCTTTTGTGTTCGGCGTATTTTCCATGTGGGATCCTTTCATTCAAATTTTCATTTATAGTATACCGCCAGGAGTTTGTGAAAGCAATTCTTCTGTCTAACTTGTTTATTGTTAATAGTTTATGATATTTTACTCGACCATCAGATAGCGTGTGCTATACTTTAAGCGTGCAGTTTAAAACTGGTTTTTGGAGATCAGGCTTGAGAGAGATAATTCATGACGCGTAGAATGCTTAAGAAATTCCACATCACCCCTTCAATAGAGCAGGCCTCTATTTTACGGAAATTCACTATTCTTTTCTGTCTCATGTCGCTGTTCCCGCTTATTTTTATGTACTATTTTTATCTTCTACTCCGGGATAACGGCATTGAGGTTTCGCAGATCAATTTTCAGAACACTTTGATCTTTGTCATGCTGGGTGTGGGGATCGGTTACTGGTCCATGCGTTCCATGATGAAAAAACTGATGGACCTGGTCAAGCTCAATCAGCAA
>MHFY01000145.1:2731-4283 GCA_001805375.1 Omnitrophica WOR_2 bacterium GWA2_47_8
CATTCTGTCCTGGCGAAGGTGGGGCAGGGCATTTCGTCCATGCAGAACATTGACACCTTTTTGGACCTGATCGTTGAAACCGCCGTGGATGCCTTTTCCGGAAAGGTCGGGGTCCTTCTTTTGATGGATGATGACAAAAAGATGCGGGTCAAGACCGCGTACGGAATTAAGCTGAAGGACCTGGCATTGAATATCGAGCATGAGCCTTTTAAACAGGTCTTCGAAACGAAAAAACCGTTTAAGGTCAATAAGGACCAGGCGGCACATTTTCTCAGCGAAGAAAAAAACATGTTCCCGCTGCCTTTGCTGTGCGCGCCGCTGGTGCTGCATAAAGAGGTTATCGGTATCTTAAGCGTCGGGGGCAAAGAATCAGGCAGATATGAGGCGGATGAGATCAATCTGATATCCAACTTGGCCCTGCAGACAGCGGTGGCCATCGAGAATTCACGATTGAGCGAAGACGTCGAAAAGACATATTTTGAAACGATCTCCGCGCTGGCCCTGGCGGTGGACGCGAAGGATAAATATTCGCGTGGGCATTTAGACAGAGTGGCTAAATATGTCGTGCAGATCGGCGAGGCCTTGAAACTTTCTAGACAGGAGATCACGCTTCTGCGTGACGCGGCCCGGCTGCACGATGTCGGCAAGATCGGCGTCCCGGATGAGATCTTGCTGAAGCCGGCACCATTGACCACCGCTGAAATGGATATCATGAAAAAACATCCCGAGGTCGGAGAGAGTATCATCAAGCCGATCCGTTCTTTAAGGGTCCTGTGCGACATTATCCGTCATCATCATGAAAAGCTGAACGGCAACGGCTATCCCGACGGACTGAAAGGATCCGAGATCTCCCATTTGGTGAGGATCACGACGGTCGCGGATATCTTTGACGCGCTGACCACGGATCGGCCTTACCGGTCCCGTTTTTCCGTGGAGGAAGCATTCAAGGAGTTGCGCAAGATGAAAGAGGAAGTCGATCAAAATATTGTTGAGATATTTATAAAAACCCTCAAATAAGAGTGAATCGGACCCTGCCTCCAGGCTTTAGTTTTTTATATCCCATGGCAAACAAAAACGTTCAACGATCAGGTCAAATCAAGAAATCAGATGCCTCTGCCTTGTCTGCTTCGAAAAAGATCGCGAGGCTGGTTTTTTGTATCGTGGCCATTTATTTCTTAACTTTAACGGTGCTTATCTTTGCCATTCAGCGGGAAGATCTCAGGTCCCTGCAAAGCCCTGTGGAAGCGCATTATCCGGGATCGCTGCTGAGCCTGCTTTACTTTGCGTATTACGGGATGCCGGCCGTGATCGCGGCCTTGTTCGGCTTCATCTTTAAACCGTTCTGGAAAAATTTCCGGCTGGTCCTGGTCATTATTTTTCTTGTTCATTGGGCCTACAGCACGGTTGTTTATACGCTGCGCTATGCTCTTTTGGTCAAATGGCATGACGAACTGCAGGAAACGCAGGAAGGGAAGCTGCAGGTCTTTTCCATGAGGCATAAATTTTATGACGATGATAAGAACAGCGTCATGGACCGCGTGGAGTTGATTGG
>MHFY01000145.1:4347-4683 GCA_001805375.1 Omnitrophica WOR_2 bacterium GWA2_47_8
GGCAATTTATACTCCAATACTTCCCACCAGCCACCCTTTTTCAATTCAACCGTATCCCACAATTTATCATCCATAAAGACTTCCACCTTTACCGGGTTTCTCCCCATATGGGGGTGGACGGCCTGGATAGGGATGGATAATACGGTTCCTTTAACTGCTAGCATGATGGAGGCTTGTTTCCGGGTCCACCGGAAGGAGGTGCCGTTATCTCCCATCTCCTGGTCATAAAATCCTACCCTAGAGCCGATCTCCCACCCTTTCCAGGAAAAAGGCCCTACCGCTGCCCCTAAGTCCCGATCGTCATTACTACCTATGGTTTCCAGGGGGTTCCAGGTG
>MHFY01000145.1:4765-5295 GCA_001805375.1 Omnitrophica WOR_2 bacterium GWA2_47_8
GTAAAACTATCTCCTCTATGAACTGCCCATCTATAGAGAGCTTTACTTTGACGGGTTTTTGCGCGATATCTGGGTTAGCGGCTGAGATAGGTATAGTTATCACCGGCCCTTCAACGGGTATCCTTACTGAGGCCGCATTCTTAGTCCAGCGATACCGAAATTTTGGCCCTAGCTTCTCCCATTGATACCAACCCTCTCCGCCACGATAATGAAGGATAAGATAGCCCCCTAATAACAAAAAGATAATGAGATAATAATACCAGTAGGTTCTTTTGCTATTATTGCTCATCCTAACCCCCCTTTTATTTTAATCTGGCCCCAATCAAATACCATATTGTTAAAGATTTTGCAATTCATAGTTTTATGCGGGAATCCCTTCCGTCTCGGGTGAAGGAGCAGGCGGATATATCCGGTGAGTTTTCTCTAAATTTTTATCCTTGACAACCTGCCTTCGACCTGGAACAATTAACCCTGATGGCCTGGGGTAATTTCTTGCTATTGCCCCCATCTCGAAGCCGGCCCCGCTATCT
>MHFY01000145.1:5306-5627 GCA_001805375.1 Omnitrophica WOR_2 bacterium GWA2_47_8
GCCTAATTTTTTGTTGGACTAAGAACTAAGGGAGGTATGGTATGGCAATTAGGTCCCACCTACCTGTCCGTCCAGCAGGCGGGAAGGGAAAGTTAAGCAAATACGGATGGTATCGTACTTCTACCAGGCAAATTATATTTCTTTCCTGTATTGCTCTTCTACATCTAGCTAGCCCTCCAGTCAGTATAGGCTATTGGTGGGGCCTGAATTATATCCCTACTGCCGATACTTGGCCTTCCAATACCTTTTTCCCGCAGGCTTATGAAGGGGGGTATCTGAAGTATAACTGGAAGGACCCCATCACTAATGAACGATATAAAC
>MHFY01000146.1:0-356 GCA_001805375.1 Omnitrophica WOR_2 bacterium GWA2_47_8
GGATGACCTTGCCAAACCCCCATGTTTTGAATATCTTGTGCTTTTCTAACTCTCTCGATAGTGCATATCTCAAGCTATCCATCACCTTAGGGGTTGCTATCAATGCCCTGAATGACTCCTTTGGTTCAATAATGTAGTAAAGACTATCTAGTTCATCTGGGGAGTTTCTTTTGGATTCCTCTTCCAGAGCTAAGTCCAGCTGCTCATACTCATCTGTGTATTTCTGGTTCTTTAATCCCAGCTGAGCCTTGTAAGAGACTTCATAGACAACTTTTAAAGGCCTCATAGGATCAACTATTTTGAAGACTAACTTGCATCTTTTCAGCCTGCTAGATTCAAACCTGACCTTGTGCTTC
>MHFY01000146.1:479-10502 GCA_001805375.1 Omnitrophica WOR_2 bacterium GWA2_47_8
AATGGTGAAGGAAATGCACTCTGCCCTTGATCGATCGTTACTTTTCGCGCCGAAGGACGGCATTAACGAGACTATTGACATTCTCCGGCAAAATGGTGTTGAGCAGATCGCCCAGCAATTAGAGAAATTACGCTTCACTATGGTATCGCGCGCGGGCCCGAATCCGACCGGCCACATACGCATAGGAACGACACCATTTTTTGAAGAGTTTAAAGATAAATACGGAATAGATCTTCTCGCCTTGAATCATCAGGGATGGCTTATCCTGCATCCGGAATTACAATTCCCCGAACACGCTTTACGTTTAAGACAGATCCTCGCCCATGAAGCCGGCGCCATCTTCGGCCTGGCCCATCGAACGAATTTAGCCTTGGAAAGAGTTATCGCTGGGACCGCTGGCGCCGACGACCATCAATTGATCGCGCGAGGTATTAGAGAAGTCCTGGCAAAGAAGGCCCTGGGAACGCATAAAGACCTGGGGTCTTTTGTTGAGAAGTTGCGTGATCATTTCCGATCATTTTCAGTTGACGCGAACGCCTGGGCGATCATGGCGGCTCTCACCAGCGAATGGGAGGATGGAACTATTGTAGAGCAGTTTATCAATGAGCCTGATTTTAGAACGAATGTACTTGAGGCCGTTATCATGCCTTTGCCTGATGAAATCGCGGTTTTATGGGATAAGGCTGATCAGGAGGGCCTCAATAGCGAGGATATTCATAAGATCAGCGAGGACGTCCATCGCGGCCTTCCCGCAATGAAAGTCGATCTGCCTATGAACCGTGAGGCCACGGTCACAGATATCCCAAGAAAATTCCTGGAAGATAATATTAAGGCCTACCAGCTTCATCGAAGGTTGGACCCAGGATTAAAAGCGGCGCTAAGGACAAGGCTGCATGATAATGTGCGGGATTCCTTTGAACAAGCTTTCAGAAGCGCGGGCCTTACGGCGGCGCAGGTAGAATTCCTCACCGCGTTCATCAACGGCAAAGACACAGCCGCCGCCATATTTTATGAAGCGCTGGAATTCCTTACCGGTGTATTAATGAAGGCCGGCAAAAAAGATCTGGTCAAGGCGCTGGAAGAGATTAAGGAAATGAAATTAGAAGCCATAGAAAAGCATGAGACCTATCGACAGATGGTCAATGGGAGCGGTACGGAGGGAGGGGTTTCCTTCGATTTTGAGCGGGATGTGATATCGGGAGGCCTCAAGCCCCCGCCGGGAGACCCGCAAAAGATCGCCCGGGAGATCGAATTGATCGATTACATTTTAGGGCTGGATGAGGATTCAACGCCGCGGCTTTTTGATGAATCAATATTTGAACTGGGCAGAGAGTTGGCCCCGCGTTCAAAGCGTATCCGCAGTATCCGGGATTATTTAGAGATGTATTTCAAGGTTTACCCGGTCGATAAGAATCAAAAACATGTTGCTGAGATGGGACTTGTGGTGATGAATAAATTATATCTGTTCCTTAATGAATTTACCCGCCTGCTTAAAGAGCTCAACGCGCTTCTTGGGGCGGACAGTTATCTCTTTGAGAAGGATGTCCTGGTTCCCCGCCTGGCCAAGATCAATCAGGTCAAATCGCTCCTTATGGACGCATTCCGGAAGGCGATGGGGCATCATGCTAACGTGGAGTATCAGGCGGCCATTAAATTGATCTTTGATGTTATCTTTGATCTGAACGCTAACTTGAACGACGGTAAATATCCAACGATGCTCAACCGTGATTTCACCACCATCTTGGTCCACAGGGCCCGGGAGCCGTCTGTCCAGGCGATCCTTATGCGCCTCAATGAGATCGATTTTGAGAGCTCAAGATTTATTGAATTTATCTTTTATGTCGTAGGAGAGAATCCTTCCTTCTCCATCCTTAGATTCCCGTTCATGGGATCGTTCACGACCATCCTCGGATTTGAAATGGAACAGGATCCGTGGCGATCCTTCCAGCAAGCCTTCGGCGACATTGAAGGGATCGACATCTCGGACCGTCCGGATAGCCCGGGTATAAAATTATTCCATCCTGAACCCGGGATCGAGATAGACCTGGTCGTGTTCGGAAAAACCGTCGAACTATTGATGACGGAATTGCTGAAAAATGCCGTCGTGTATGCTCACTTTGACCCCAAGGGCCGAAAACTGACCGGTGAGATCGTTCAGCAATTCTGGGAGACAGAGGAAGGGTATCATTACTCCATTGAAGATAACAACGCGGGGATCCCGAGTGAGGACCATAATTTGATAGCCATCTTTGATGTGGCGGAATCTCAAGGGATCCAATACAAAAAGTTTGCCGGCGGAGGCGTCGGCCTGTCGGAGGTCCGGAACATCGTGGATATGTACGGCGGAAGGATCCATCTCATCAGCCGGGTTGCCGGCAAGCCGGCCTTTGAGGTCACTTACCAGGACGGCAGCTTTTCAGAGATCACGCCGGCCACCGATGAGGATCCTCTTTTACATGAAACAGGAACAAAATTTGTCGTTACCTTCCCCCATCCGGTCATTGATATGGAGAAGGTCCTGCCCCATCCGCAGGAAAGAGGCGATGATAACGCGCTGCCCCTGACGGAGTTACGCGCAGAAGACTTGACCGCCACACGCAACGGCGAGGAGTTGACGCCCGCCCAGGAAAGGATCATTGAAAGGATCGTGAAGAAAATGCACCGGGCCTTTGATCGATCGTTGCCTTTCGCGTCGAATGATGATATTGATCAAGTAAGCAGGATCTTAAGGCAGAACGGCCTTGAGCAGATCGCTCAGCAATTAGAGAAATTACGCTTCACTATGGTATCGCGCGCGGGCCCGCGTCCGACCGGCCACATCCGTATCGGGATGATCGCATTCTTTGGGTATCTTAAAGATAAATACGGGATCGACATCCTTGCCTTGAATTATAAGGGTTGGATCATCCTCCATCCGGAATTACAATTCCCTGAATATAAATTACGCCTTCAGCAGGTCCTCGCCCACGAAGCCGGCGCCATCTTTGGCCTGGCCCATCAAACGAATTTAGCTTTGGAAAGAATTATCACCGGCACAGCAACCGCTGCCGACCGCGCCTTGATCGCTCAAAATATTAGAGAAGTTGTTGAAGCAAAGGCTAAGCGTAAACTGTTGCGTCTTTTCGCTTGGTTAAGATCTATCGCCGCGGCGTTGGGGATCAAAAATCGTTCCTCAAATGGCCTGCTGGCGCTTCTCGCCTTATTACCGCTGGGGTCATTAAAGGCCGGTGAATTTACTAAAGAAATATCACCGAAAAATGCTGTAGAACTGCGGCAAGAGGATCCGCATCGTTCTTTGGCTCAAGCGCCCGATCTTTCTATGGGTCAAGCGTTTATCCAGGGTGATGATCTTAGACAACTTAACCAGAGAAGATTTGGGCAGACCGCCAGCCGCAAGATCAGCTGGTTTAAGAAGATAATCAGCCGGGTCAAGTTCGGACGGGATATGAGAAGTAACCGCGGCAATAATAACGTCTTGATGGGCGGTATTAAATTGATTGGAGGAAATAATCAGGGCCGGCCGGTTCTTGAAGGTAGAAAAATCCGTGAAAGGAAACGGAACCAAGATGATATCGCCTTGGCTAAATTAAGTCGTAAATTTGATCATCAGGATTATCCCAAGAAGCGAACGCAGGTTCAGCTGTCTTCAAGAGGGAAAGATCCGAAATCGAGATCTTCAAAAGACGGGGTAAATCTTTTAACAAGCGGCGCTGCATTTGCGGCGGCGCCTGTTCGATGGCTTGTTCGATCTGTCGGAGGGAAAATTTCTTCATTTGCCAAAATTGTAACATCTGCTCTGGGCCGTGTCAAGTCGCGCTCTTGGTATCATTTCATCCTTCTCGCCCTCTCGCCGCTGTTGATGTCCTTCGGCCCGGGATCGGTGATCGCTGTCATCGCTGTATTGGCCATTTCGGCTGCTTTGGCTGTTCTCGCAGGCCGGGCCATGGGATTGAAGGATAACCTGTCAGCCGATAAATGGATCGAGGCCCATAAGAAAACATTAAGATCCAGGTTCGATGTTTTGGAAAAGGCCTTTATCGATGAATTGGTCAAGATCGTAAGGCCGTTGGGAGCCCTTGATAAGATCAGGCTCTCTGATGTCCAGGCCGCCTTTGCGGATGAGAGAACAAGGAAGCTTTATGCGATCCTCACGGAAATGCAGAGGTTAAGTTTAAAACATATTTTATTGGATAATGATGTCGAGTGGTACATCCGCATGCGCCGGGTGGACACAGCTCAATGCGAGATGTGCATATATACGACGAAAGCTTTGGAAAAGGCAACACAGTTTTTAAATAATTTCAAGTTAAGGGGATTTGTGGAATGGATCAAGGGCATGCACAACTATTTTGTGTTCGTGGCGGATGGCAACGACATCGCCGTTGATCTGACATATGGACAATATGACAAGGCCTACCGCAATCGGGCCTTTGTCGGCAGTAATCTGGAATTCAAGCTGGTACTGGAAGGCATAAAAGAAAGAAATGAACATCTCAACCGCGATGCTTCCATCGAAGACACCCGGACGGAATTTGATCAGGAACGCCAAAAACTTTTAGCCTCCTTGGAAAATCCCGGGAGGACGGCAAAGGGCAAGGAAAAAGGCCACAGTATCGATGTTAAAGGCCAGCGCAAAGCGGCGGATCACTACCGCTCAACCGAGCCGGTGGTGGCTGAATTCTTTAGTTTTATGGCGGGTACTCTGCAGTTTATTGTGCAGTATTTAGCGACGGCAGGGCGCATCACCGGCCCGCCGGAAGAATACGCCATAGCCCACCGCACCCAAGACGGCCGGGTCGTATGGAATGTTCCTCCGGAAGAATTATATTCTATCCTCACAACCCACATCCCATTAAGTGAGCGGCTCGCCAAGAGCGTCCTCAAGCAGATCGAGATCCATGAATCACAATCCACAGAAACGAAAGCTATCCAAGCCCAGCGCGCAGCGTTTATCCAGGACCTTGACCTGCAGGACTTCCTTGGCGATGATGCCTTTACTACCTCTCAGGAACTTTGGCATTGGGTCCAATTCGCTTTCTTAGGTAAGCTCCGCTATAAATCCAACGGGGCATTATTAACCAATTTATATAAAAGTTTGGCGCAAGTTTATGACTGGATGGACATTGAAGCAACGCCTCTGCGTACCGTTGTCCTCAAGAAACTTGTTAAGACATATTTTGGAAATGATCAGGACCTCGCGGTCTTATCGCACGATATCCTTTTAAAACTCCGCCTCGCTTTGGTCAAATCATTAAGGGCCATCTCTGATGCGCAAGCCAATGCCATCGCTGCCGGCCGGGAAGACCTCTTAGGAAAACTTTTAAATATCCATCGCGGTGATCAGCGCTGGCGCTTTACGCGGTTTGTTGTCGATTCTGTCGATGAAGGGTCCTTAAAGGTCCATTTAGGATTTGATCCCGCGTCCATTGTCGGGACAGTCTCCGGTTATTTTGTGCACGGAGGTTCGGTGCGGTTCTACGAGCCGAAAGACCCCGATGCCTATAAGCTCAGGCACGGGATCACCGATGAAAAAATTTATAAAGATCATCTCTTTAAGCAAATTATCCTGATCGCGCGCCAGCTTATCAAAGACGAACGCATCAGTTCACAGAAACGTTATGAGCCGATCTACATACCGGTCTTGGCGGATAAATTCCAGGAGGAAGGTTTATTGCAGCCCTTCCTGCCGATCTCCGAATTAGCCAAGACTTCATTGCCCGGTGAACCCAAACGCGTGGTCTGGCGGGATGTGGATGTGGGGTATGTTTCAAGCGGGCTCATGCGCGTTGCCAGGGCAAAATTATTGCCTTATATCCGTAAGTTCATGAAGATCGAAGACGGACAGGAAGTGGCGACACCGATGGTGGAGGCGCCGCACTTAAGCCGCGCCATCTTCGGGGAGAATGGCCCGATGATCTATCTTAAGCTGGAAACTGCGACCCCGATCGGCTCTTATAAGCTGTGGGGCGCTTTAAATAAAGTTTTATTTGTGGCCGGCCGGCTGATCGGGCGCAGGCTGACTGAGATCATCACTGAACTTGATGATAAACCGATCAGGGCGATGCGCAGGACCATTGAAGCCGAACATTTGGATAAATTTATTTTAAAGAGGATCACCTTTGTCACCGCTTCCGCCGGAAATCACGCGCAGGGCGTGGCCATGGGGGCCAATGAGGTTGGAGCGAAGAACCTTATCTTTGTGCCGATAACCATTCCGGAGGTCAAGAAAGCGCGTATTGAAAGTTTAGGCGGAAAATTAAAATACATTGATGGGCCGTTCGATAACGCCTTTAGAGAAGCGGTGTATTATGAACTTGAAGAAGAAGGCTCCATTATGGTTTCGCCATCCGAACCTTTGGTCATGGCGGGCCATGGCGGGGCGATAGGGGTAGGGATATTGGATCAATCTTACCGCCGGGGATTCAGGCCGGATGGCATTTTTGGCGCTACCGGGACGGCAGCCTTAATGGCCAGTATCGGCTTAGCCGTAAAAGATGAAAAACATTTAAGGCGATTAGGGGATATCGGATCTCCGCATCAGATGAAGCCGGAGATGAGCCACGATATCAAGGTCTTCGGCGTGGATACCGAAGGCGCGGATGCCACGTATCAATCCGTGAATCAGGGCTTGTATGTAAAATTGAATGGCGTCACTACGATTGCCGACGGAAAAGCGGTCAAACAGCCCGGATTTATCCCGTATTTGATGATCAAATACGGCCATGTGGTCCATGAGATTTTAAGGACCAAAGAGGCTTCTATCCGCAAGGCCATTGCCATGCTGTACAAACATGAAGGCATCACGGCGGAAGGCGCCGGCGCGCTGGGCTTGACCCCGCTTTTGGAAAATCCGGACCAATACCGCGGTATGAAGAACATCATCGTGGTCATCACGGGCAAGAATATCGATAAGGCCAAATTGGATGAGATCCTCAAGGAACATGATTCTGTCAGCCCTGCACCGGACGGTGGCAGGGCCAAACCTCTGGCCATGCTGCCGGATTTCAGGGAAAGGTTCGAAGCGGCCAGGCGCCAAGGGCCGGAAGCTGTTTTAAGATTTGTCACCGAGGTTGTGCCGCTGGAAGAAGAAAGGGCGCGCGGGTTAACGCCTGAAACACGGATAACGCCGGAAGAATTTGTCACTCGGCATAGTGAAATCTTTGACACGGATAAAGAACGATGGGTGCCGCTCAAAAATATAGAACCGGTGCAGCTGAAGGAACTCCTCGCCATGGCGCGGGAATCTGACGCGGCATTTAGTGAAACATACCATGGATCGAAAGCACAAGGCGTATCTGAGGAAGCAGCTCAGGAAGAAGCCTTGAATGCGGCGGCCAAAGTCCACTCCCGGTTCAATCGTCATGCCTTCTGGGTCGGGTTTGCCGCTTGGCTTATCAAGCGCGTCGAAAAGCGGTTTGGCATTTCTATCTCTCAGAAATTACGGGAAGAGATCGTCAGCGAGTTTGAAGCGAAATATGTGTCTGAACTTGTCCTGCAGAGCCTGGGATCTTCCGAGGACACGGAAGACAGCAGTGTAAGGTTCAAGAACCTGGTGTTCCGCGAAGCGAGCCTGTTCTTTAATGCCCTGCCGTTAAGTTCTTCTAAGGGGAAATTTGTCTCGGTTAATGTGAGCGAAGACACGGAGGCTTTAGAGATTATGCGGCAGGCCAGGGAAAGATTTTATAAAGAGCGCGCTGCCTTGGCTGAAACGGCTAAAAACTATTGGGAAGAAGAACTGCCGCGTTATCGTCAGGTTACTTATGTCGTGAACCCGCAAGCCCTGAAAGAAACACCGGCCGTCAGCATCAGCATCGTTTCCATGGCCCGGCGCTTTGATTCGATCCTTAACCGGATCGACGAATTGCAGGCCGAAGCGCGGGATATCAGCTTTGAGTTGATCATCACCATCGCCGACCCGGATAACTTTACTCCTGATATGTGGGAAAAATTATACGCTAAACTTAGAACCGTCAGCTACCTGACAAAGATCGTCCATTCCAAAAAGAACACCATCGTCACCAACCGTAACCTGGCCTCCACGGTCGCCGTCGGGAAATACCGCGTGTTCATGGATGACGACGTGAAATTGGTCGGCCCGGTCATGTTAAGGCTGGTCGAAGCTTTGGAAGATCATCCGGAATTCGGCGCGGTCAGCATTCCTTCTTATGAGCACAACGGCCAGACCTTCAAGCCGCGATGGCATAATCTCAAATACGGCATCGATGAGCACATGGTCATCTCCAGCTCCATCTTCGGCATGATCACCATCACCCGCGCGGAAATAGTGGAAGTCATTCCTTATGTCAAGTTCTGGCCGAACTTTGAAGACATGCAATTCATCCAGCAGGTCCATTATCTGGGATTCCTAAGCGTTTATATTTATCCTATAGATGCTCACACGATCCATGAAGAATATACTTGGCGCGCCACGACCAATCCGAAGTCCCTGTTGACCGTCCTGTTAAATGAAGGTTTAACGTATTATCTGGAAAGTGCACATTTCAACACCATGCGCAACAGTTTATCCGTGCGATGGTTCAAATATTATAGAAGCGACGGTGTGACTTATGACGAGACATTTAAGTTCTGGGAAGACTACCGCGAGAAATTCGTGCAGTTCATCAACGGCGATGAAGAGGGCTTGAGAGAAATGCTCAGCAACGCTGAAAAATATACGTGGCTCGGCGACAAACGTCATTTTATTGAAGACGTGATCAAGTATCTGACCGAGCATCGCAGCGAGATCAAGGAATTCAAACGCGAATATATCGCCAAACAATTGGCCGACGTTAATCCGTTCCTGGGCGGGCTTAAATATGAAATTGAGGATCAGAAGCAGGCTAAAGAGGCCGCCGCCGGCAACGGCCACGTGATCTACGCGATGGCGGGCCATGCACCAGACGGTGGCATGGCGGGCGGCGGCAGAAAAGAAGAAAAACAATTATTTAAGGTCGATTCGGAAAATATGTCCCGCCGCGAGCAGAGAGTGAAAGGTTTAAGAGCGTTCCTGCCCGGAGGGTTAAAGACATTCTTTGACCAGGTCTTCAAGAAAAGGTATCACGCGCGCAGCAGGGCTGTTCTAACAGCCGATCACCGGCCGCTGTTGATCAATTTCCTGGATGAGGTATTCCGCCGCGCCCGGCAGAATAGAAATTTTGCTCAAAATACCCGCATCGTCTTCTTAAAGGCCGGTGCAGATCCGCTTTATCACATGGCCAAGTCCATGGCCGGTGTTATCCCCGGCTTGTTCCCTGAAGAGCGTATCCACAGTGTTTGGGCCACGACCGGCATGTATAAGAAGGTCCAAGGTTCTGCCGAACAGGCCGAACTGTTCGTTAAATATTTATACGATCAGGGTGTTTATGAAAAAACGGACAATGTTATTTTCGTCGATACGGATACGGACATTGATACCGGCGGGACAGAATTACTCATCGACCACACGGTCACGCAAAAGGGTGTTGTTGCAAACGTCAATCAAAGGTTCGGGCTTAACTTAAAAGTTCTGGATAAAGAGCACGCTCAGATATTTTATATGGAGTTAAGGCATTATAAAAACGGCCAGGGCAAACCGAGGGATTTCGGCATCGCATTGCATGGATATGATGGGCTGAACCTTCCGGACAGCCGGGAGATAGGCAGTATCTGGAGGATCCCTGACCAGATGGTCAAGTTGGAAAGCATCGACCCGGCCTTTAAATTAGGCGCGGATAATAAGGCCGTCTTAGAGGCCAGGCCCGCGTATAGCCAGCCAAATGAAGGCAGCAGATCGCAGGTCCGTTATTATGTGGGCCTGGCCAGCTTGATCATGCCGACTTTGGATGTCCTGGAAGCCCGCGGCTATGATACCGGCCGGGAAGAAACCCGTTTCTTTGCCGAATTGGAGGAAAGGTTCAGGGCCATGCGGGAAGAGCCTTACGGTATTCATGAAAATGTTGATACTTCGGACCTGGTGCTGTACCACGGGACGTTTGAAGGGCTGGCCGCGACCTGGATGGCCGGCGACGGTACAAGGGCAGGGTC
>MHFY01000146.1:10508-10922 GCA_001805375.1 Omnitrophica WOR_2 bacterium GWA2_47_8
TCAAAATACTTTGACCGGCCGAGAAGGCATAGCGCGATTCTGGGCGCGGGTCGGCGCGCGCGTGGATGGCCAATACCTTTCCGATGATGATCTTCGGCCCACGTTAAGCGTCAAAGAAATGGACGACCTGATGAATGAAGAGCAGCGCGCCCGTCCGGCAAATGAACGCCACCGTCCGGTCATCTTGGAATTCTCCGCGGAAAAAGTCCTGACCGATCCGCAAAGAGCCTATCCCTGGGCCATCCATCAAGTACTGGCCGTAGATTATTCATCGCTGACCGAACAGGAGATCGACGGGCATCTTAACTTGAACTATTTGACCTTGCGATCCAAACGGGAATTGATCGAGCGTTTTGGTTTGATCCCAGGCGTGAAATGGCACGGCTGGATGGATGAAGAATGGCAAAGAGCCTA
>MHFY01000146.1:10932-12079 GCA_001805375.1 Omnitrophica WOR_2 bacterium GWA2_47_8
CAAAATAGAGTGGGATTCTCTCCGGATAATCCTTTGGCGGATGAGTCCTTAATGGAACCCGCCGAACCCGTCCAAGAGAGTGACAGTGCCCAACCATGGGAAGGGGAAAAACGAACAGATGATTTACTTCTTAATATTCCTTTAGCAGATCCTATCATTGAGTTTGGAGTTTCATTTGAAAATGACGGTTATGCTTCTGTCTCAATAGGAAAAGAGAAGGGAGTACTCATCTCTGCTGGTGCATTTTTCTGTAATTATTGCTTTGTTTGGGACGGACAAAGCAGAACCGCTGCCTTGATCCACACCAGCCATAAGGGATCCCAAAAGGATGCAGATGCGCTTATCAATAATGTTCTCCAAAGGATGGGAGTTGATCCGGCGAATAAAGAATATTTGAGGAACAATGTCCTTGCTCTCATCACTAATGCGGATTTAGAAAAGAAGCGAGGAGAAGATGATTCTATAACCGATGGGATCATTGCGGATTCAAGGACCATTCAGGGATTATTTGAAAATGCCTTCGATAGTCTGGGTGTCCCGCGCATGGCAACAGACACCAACGTAAATCGGTACGAAAATCAAGTCCGGTTTGATGTCGCAAGCGCAATCGTTTTTGTCTTGAACAGATCAGATAGAGGGCTTCAGGCGCGTGTTACAGGCCGGATCGTGTATAGTTTAAATCTGGCATCTCAAGCTAAGTTAACACTGATCTTGGCAAAGATAAAAAGAATCGTTGATTCTTCCCAAATACCGCTCATTGCCATCATGGTGACAGGTTTAGCCGGCGGATTGAGCGCTCAAAGCTTGGGCGGGGCCGGCACGGTTAAGAGAGAATTTGAACAGACCAGAGCGACTCATGGCGGCTTTCCGCACATTTCCATGATCCATCAGGCGCTTGCTCAGCTTGAGCAGTTAGCTTCGAGAAGACCGATGACACCGGGGGCAGGCCATGACATCAATCCCATCGGGCAAAAAGCGGCTTCCAAAGAAGAAGGGCTTAAACCATCGGTCAGGCAAATGTTCCGCAATATGGCGGCGAACCTTTTGCGGGTCAATCGTAATTTGGTACGAAAAGGAAAGATCACTGTTCCACCGGGCCAGGCACTAAAAGAATTTATTTGGAATTACGCGGTTGCCAACCATACGG
>MHFY01000146.1:12155-20362 GCA_001805375.1 Omnitrophica WOR_2 bacterium GWA2_47_8
TGCCAAACAAGTAACGAAGCAGATCGAAGAGCACGAGGCGCGCGCGACAGAACCGGAAGCGCGTGAAGCCCAAAAAGACCTGACCGCTTATAAATTGATCGGTTTGTTGACAGGGTTTAATAGTATCGCTAATAAATTCAGGTTGAATTTAACAAGCTCACCGTTGGACCTTGAGTCCCTGCATCGGGAATTTATCGAAGCGGTGTTCACTCTGCCGTTAGAACAGCAAACGCAGGCCTTTAAGGATTATGAAGAATTCATGCAGAAGAACCGCGGATTTATCGCTCTTACGACCTCGGCTAGATTCAAGGCCACTATCAGGCCGTTCATGCAGCTGGCGATAAAGCACGATAAGAACATTTACCAGAGAGATTACATCACCTCCTACCCGGCTGAAGAATATCTGGCCTTTGAATATGTCCGCATTTTCCGCTCGACTTTATTTAAAGAAGAGATCAACCGGCTAAAAGCAACGGTCCCGGCATTCACCGCGGACCTGGATGAAAGGATCATCTTTGATGAGATCGAAAGATCGATCACCCGCCTTCTTAAGGGGCTTAGGCTGCATAGCAGTATTTATGATCAGGTCTACAACGAGCTGGTGCATCAGTTATACGCTGTTTTGGCCAAGAGAAGCTCGACCGAAGCGAGACAGATCGGCCTAAGCGATACCTCGCCGCGCGACGGCCATCAGTCCAACCGAGGGACCAATCTGACCGGCGTCCATCAGCGGGAGGTTTTTGCCGGCCTTACGGAATTGGATATTTTAGAGCGTATTGAAGCCTGGGGCGGGGCCCTGCCGCAGGTCGCACTGCTGGAAGGCCGGCGAAAGACCTATCAAAACGGTCAATTGGTGAGCAATCCGCCGGAAGACCCATTTTATAACTTGCGCAAGACCAAAGATATTTTACGCGTGAAATTCATGGAAGTCATAGAGCCGGTGATAAATCTCTTCTCGGACAAAGACAGAGAAGCGATGTTAGACCGCTACCGCGATGCGGATCCCCGGATCAATGAGCTGTTCAAGGAACTATTTACTGTTTTGAAGAATGACAAAGAGAACAGGCCGCGCATTGACGCGCTGATCAAGCGGATCGAAACGTTCTATACGGAGAACAAGCCGCGCAAGATCCTTTCGGAAGGCGAACTGGAGAGAATTCTCATCCGGACTAAAGGACTCAACAAACAAACAAAAGAAAAGATCCGCAATGTCTACCGCCTGCGGATCCAAATGCTTTTAAGAGGCCAGTATATTGTCGGACTTGCGCCGTATAACGATCTGGTCTTAAAAGTATTCATGCAGACCGTTTATGACAACGGTTTGGATGTCTTCCGGATCTTTGACGCCTTCAATGATGTCCGCAATATTATCAAGGCCATCCGTTTTGCCAAAGAGATAGGCGCGCTGGTCCAGCCGGTCATTCATTACACGACAGATTTTCCGAGAGGCAACGCGGGCTACGTGCTGCTCGCCCGGCAGTTGATCGATGTGGCCGGGGACGCCCTGGATGCCCTGGTCATTAAGGATGCCGGCGGTTTACTGGAAGCCTATCCCATCGGCGGCAAGCCAGAAGAGCGCGCGAAGATTTATAACGAAGGTGTTCAAAGTTTGATCCGGGCCTTGCGAAATAGCGGGATCCGCCAGCCGCTTCAGCTGCATACGCATGATACCCGCGGCAACCGGCAGCTTGTGCTGATGGAAGCGGTCCGCACCAGCGGGAAGGATCCCTTTATCCGCCTGGATGTCGGCACCGGAAAACTCTCCGGGCCCAACGGCCAGCCCAATGTCCGGACCTTCTTAAGGCTTATCGAAGGGACGAATTGGAAGATACAGACCGGCACAGCTCAGAGGGAATTGAAGGTCAACGAAGAAGCCTTGGCCCGCCTAGAAAATAAGATCGATGCGATCTTAACACATTATCCGCCGCAAATCATTGATAGTGAACTGCGCCGATGGTTCGTCCACGGCCGACTGCCCGGCGGGATGAAGACCAATTTCATCGATGCCGAGTTGATCGACGGCCAATTCGGCCTTAAGAATTCGGTGTCGCTCATAGAGCCGCAATTGAATTTCCGCCTGATCGAAAATCCGCAGGATCCTATCTCCGACAGGAAGTTCACCAGAGACGGCGAACGGTTCCTGCGCGCGTTCTTTAAGATGCTGTTTACGGAAATGCGCCAAGTGACCAAGGATATGGGCGGTGTTTCTTTAGTCACGCCGTCCAGCCAATGGATCGGCGTCCAGGCTTATAACAATATGGTTTATTGGATACGGTCAGGATATCTCAATTATTCGAAGGAGAGAGGGATCTTGACCAAAAATGATAAATTCCCGCTAAAAAACAGGGCCAAACAATACGGCTCATTACTGGAAGACCTGCAGAATTACCTTATTATCCGTTCACAAGATGATGACCCGCTAGGATTAAGCTATCTTTACCCGGATGTCAATCCCGATATCGTTGCCTTGGCGTTCAAGGGAACGGGAGATGAGAATATCAAGCTTATCAAGGTGTTGAATTTGGAGCTCATGACCCAGATAAAGAATATGACGGTAGAAGACAGAGTGCTAGAGATGCAAAAAGTCCTCAATGATTACCAGGGGTTAAGGGAAGCTTTAGACAAGCAATTTGTCGATATGCCGGTCATCAGGATGATGAACCTGATCAGGGCAGAGGCCAAAGCAGAAAATGACAGGGTTATGCGGCAGATCGCCCGGCAGGCCCCAAGGATATTAGAAGACTTAGTGCAGGCCCCCAGCCCCGATTGGAATTCTACGGAGGGCAACGTCATCAAAATATTACTTAACGATGCCATGCAAAAGGAAGAAGCTCAGGGCCTGCGGCCGGCGAATTTGGCGCTTTCCCACGGTGCGTTCCCGCGGGCCTTTATTTTACAGATGCTTAAGAAAGATAAGAAATTAAATATCTCCTTATCCTTGGAAGAATTGGCCGTTAAGCACGCGGCTTCACAGGCAGAGTATCCCATGCTTAAGGACACGCGTGAAGACCTGTTGCTTTTGGCGCTATTTCCAAAAGATACAAAAGGTTCCGCTCAATTCCCGTATCTTTTGCGCGAGAGGGCCCGAAGCCGCGATGTGTTACTGGAGTTCGAAACGGCAGTCCGTAAAGCGGTTGATGCAAAGCATCCGGTCACCGTCAGGCGAAACGGCAAGACCGACGCGCAGATCGCGCAAGAGAAAGGGCGCTTGATACGGGAAAACGAAAGGCGCGTCCGGGATATATTAACAGCAGATCGAACGTATCAGCAATTGCAGGAAGCCTTTGAACATATGGGTGGAACGGCCAACGGGCTTTCTGCCACCGCGGCTTATTCCGGCGTCACGGTACCGGCTAGCGTTCATGCTTCTTATCCATCAACTTCGACGCAGGAACACGCAGAATTAAGCCTGGGCAAGATCTCTATAAGCCGTGTGACCGTGTCTGAGATCATGGAAGCCCGGATGCGGGATATCAGAGAGATATTAGGAATTCTACTTGGGTTTGAACGGGCTCCGCCGGATCTGAGAGTCGATGTTGTGGTCACCACGGACAGCCGTCTTTTAGGCACAGACGCTGACGGAAATGTTTATCCTGCCTCGACCCGGTTCGCCTCTGCAGAAAATCCTGTTGCGACCGTTTATCTGCACCCGCATTATTTCACGTATGATCTCGTCTTGAAATTGGAAATTTTACGCCACGAATTATTCGACCATATCATCGCCAATGAACTTGATAACCCGGCCGCCATGGCCGCGACCAAGCGGTTTATGCAGAGAGAAGACGTTGCGAAATTTGCAGAGAAGAGAACGATGCAGGAATTAAGGATACGGAAGAAGGATTATATTGAACAGATGCGGCGGCATATGCCGGAGGTCTTTAAATTTGCCCGTTGGATCCTGGATCAGCATCGGTATGCGGGCAAAAAGATCATTGTTTTGGGCAAGTCCGCGGATCTGATCTATGACGCGTTGGTGGTGCTGACTGAAGCGGATAGATCGTATAACCACCGCCGCGGCGATATTCATTTGTTTGATTTTTCAGGTGGGGTCGTTGAAGGCTTAACTTACGATTGGAATCCTTATTATGATGATTATTTCGTCCGGCAGTTAAGGCAGCGCGGGGCAAATGAAGCATTTGACAATATTGTTTTTGTCAATGAGGTCTCCCATTTCTCTAACATGACGGCCCGTATGCTGTATATGCTGATCGGCGGAAAATTCGAATATATTGCCGGCGTAACATGGGAAAATTATGACCGTCAGGAGGGATTGAGATATGACGGGCAAACCCATGGTTTGGAATGGGCGGATTGGCTTGACGTGGGCTATGACAGCGGCCGGTCTTATGTGATTGCAGATGACGGAAAAGAGCTCTCATATCGTTACACGCGGGATGATAAATGGCAGCGTCAGCTCAATCAAGGAGCGGTTTATGCTTATGCGGTAGAACAGGGTATGCGTGTCAGCAGTTCTAAAATCAGGATTAATGTCCCGCAATTAGGACGAGAGGTCACGGTCACGGATGCCACCTACGGGCCTGACAGCGTTACGTCAAATATGTTCTTGGATTGGATCATTAAAAAAGCTCAAGAAGATCAGCTTTTCTTTAAGGATAAATTTATTCTCGATCTCGGGACAGGTTCTGGAATTTTGGCCATTGCCTTGGCCCGGGCCGGGGCGCGGGTCGTGGCGGTGGATATTTTAGCCGAGGCGGTTGAGGTTGCCCGCGGTAATATTTCTGAAGAAGCCGAGGAAGTACAAAACCGCATCACATTGGGCGTCAGCGATCTTTATGAAAATTTAAGTTTGATCACAGGCCTAACAAATCCGCAATTTGATATGGTTGTGTTCCATAATCCTATTTTTGACGATGAGCAGGACGCGGCCGATGTAAGTACTTTCCATGTGGCCTTAGGAAGTAATTTTGCGCTGATGAAAAGAATGTTGAAGGAATTGCCGCGCATATTAAAAGCAGGCGGTGAAGCTTATACCCTGACATTGGAAGATCACCACCAAACAGGTATTTGGAATTCATCTCACCTGACAAGGAATCTGCCCGGAGGCTGGATGACAAAACAAGCCTTCCAGGCAAGAAAGTATCCGCCTTTCGCGATCTATCGCGTGAGTTCCGAGAATGTTCAAGGAGAATCTGCTGTCATGGCTGGAAATATGCCCGGCGCCATCCACAACGCCGCGCCGTTCGGGCCGACGGCTGAAGCGCAGGAGAATTACCGCCCCGCTTCCGGGGAGATGGCTTTATTCGTCACGCCGCGAAGATCTTTTGAGGTCATTAAAAGAAAGGGCATGGCCCTAAACCCCGGCCAATGGAGAGACCTGGAAGAACTTATCGATCACGCGACACCGTTGATCAACGCGCCGCCTCAAAAGCGCTTTGTGGTCATTGTCACGACCGACTGGCCGGAAACATTTGATCATGAAATGAACCGGCAATCCTTCGCCGCTGTTGAACATGGGTCCTCCGGCCCTATCCTTTATATCCACCGTTTTATCCTCGATAAGCTTGAACAATTACGCAGCGATCCAAAACAATATTCTGCCTTCAAGAAATTCTTACAGGGTGTATTTGAAGGCCATGAGCGTTTCCATTTGGAAGGGGACAATGAAAGCGAAGCCCGGCAAAGGACAGGGATCTATTTACGCTATAACCATGAGATCTTCCTGTCTACCCTCCAGGTCTTAAGCCGGCCGAATATCTACGGCATTGAGCCGGAGCCCGGTTTCTTAAGGGAATTAAAGGATACGGCACGTGATCTTATTTCTGATGAGATCTTTGTCGCTGAAAACATGGATAGTGTTTTGGCCATTCAGGATTTCTTCGGGAGGGATATGTTCAAGGACGCGGTAGTGAGGGACGTGATGGGTTATCTAGAGGCAAAAGATTTTTCGCAGGTTGATGACATCGCGCAATTCTTTGTGGACCTGCGGCCCGACCTGACGGAATTCCTGCCGCTTATCGAATCTATTGTTCAGACGCTGGAAGAATTAGGCTTCGCGGAAGAAGAGGTCCTTTCTCATCTTCTGAAAGTTGTCTCCCTCGGCGGCGATCTTAATGTTGTGGACCGCGTTTTAAGCGTTGTCATCAGCACTTTGGTTGAAGCCAGGCTTACCCGTTCCGTCATTCGTCCGGTCGTCCGGGAGGCGTTCGTTTATCTCTATGAGGACAGTTCAACGGCGGCCTTGGATAAGGTCTCGATCGATCTTAAGAATTCCAAGGTCATTTTTGACTTTAATGGAACGTTCGGCAATTCATCAGCGTCATTTTATTTCTCCGCGGAGGCCCCTGCCGAGGAAGAAGAAATGCCCTATGAGAACAGTAAAGAAACGGTCCTGGGCTTTATCACGGACACCCTGCGCGCCCAAGAGAACAGCACTTACGCGGCTTCTCTCGTCAAAGCTTATGCCGGTCTCAATGGGGCGGATGATGACGGATCCAGCGCGGCCCTGTTCTCTATCCTGCAGGTCTTTCTCAGCAGAGAGAATATTTTGACCGCCTTGCCCAAGCTGATAAAAGAAAGAATTTTCAGGATGGCGGGTGGTATGGAGATCTTGGCAAACATGCGTAATAAGGAAGACCAGGAGGATGAAGCCTTCCCAATCGACGTTCATGAGATACAAGGGAGAGAAATCAACGTAAAGGTCAAAACCGAATTGATCGACGATACCATATCAGTGCGCTTTGAGGTCTCAAGGAATGAGAAGATATGTATTGATCTCATTAAGATGGAAAGTACTATCAGGCAAGGACTTGTCTCTGGTCTTGATCAGCAATCCAGAGAGGATATTGTCGCATGGATAGGAAAGACACAGGGCGAATTTTATCTTGTTTTCCACGGCCGGGCCGGTAAGGTCACGTATGTTAAAGATAACACGATCTATATTTCTTACCGGGCTTTGAGAGTCCCATCGTACGTGGAACATTTTGCCGGCCAGTACCGCGCTCTCCTCGGAGAGATCATTCTGCCGCATGAAGTGGACCACCTTATCCATCCGGAGAAGAAACAGGATGTCCACCAACGGCTTTATTCAATATTAAGAGAAAATTCACGTTTTATCCATATTTTGACGGATGTTTTAAGGGCTAATAAAGAAAGTGGATCAATGGCCGCGGATCAGGAATTACAGGAAATGCTCTTGCGGATATATTTGGAGAAGATGGGCAACGGGCCGGCGCAGATTGAAAGGGTCATGGGTTACGTGTTCAGGCAATCCCGGAAGTTCCTGCTTGAAATTGCCGCGGGTGAGGCGCATTACGCGCAGCGTATCGCCGAACTTCATTCCGATTGGAACGTCCTAGCCACCGATATTTTTGATGTCTATGATCCTATCTTAATGCAGCGGGCTACGGCTGTTGCATGGGAAGCAGGTCGCCTGCATTCTCAAAGAGCCGACCTGGAAAATTTAAGTGTTCTTCGTGCGGATCTGGATATTTTCAATTATCTGCCGGATGGATCGATTGATATTATTCTGATGGTTAATCCTCCCAATAAAGAATTTGAATATTTGTCGGATAGTGCTTTACAGGTCTTGCCGTTAGATGCAGATCCGTTAAGGGTTTTATTGGCTAATTTGAAGATCGAAGGCCTTATCGGCAAATTCAAAACAGGCGGCCGAATTGTCATTAAACCGTTTGGAGCATTGCAACAGGTCAGGGACATGATCACCGAGTTTAGGTTAGAAGAAACAATTGAATTAAGTGAAAGCCGGTCCTTAGATGAAGTTTTCAAGGGAGAGATGCCTAAGACGGATCAGTATCAATCAGGCAATTCCCGTGTATTGATCGGGACAATACGGCCGGCGGACAACAGCGTGTCCGAAAGACCGGTAAGCGGCCCGCGTGTCCCCGGCGCGTTGGGAATCTGGAAATATTTTGGCATTAGAAATCTTAAGGCCATCGGATGGATCGAAGGTATTGCGACCGCCATCATCTATGTCGCGATCGAGCTGCTGTTATTGTCCGTTTTGGCGCCGTTTTCCTCGCTGGTGGGAATAGGTTTATTCTTTGTGCCTATTCCCTGGATCATCGCGTTATCTTTCGCGGCCCATTATTACAGCGGTGTGCTTTTGGCCGACGGCGTGGTGGTTAAAAGGAATCAATATTTTGCCTGGAAGGCGACGGTAGCTGTTATGACCAGTCTTTTAGGATCCCTCTTGCTGATTGTATTAGGGATGGATTTTCTGTTCAGTA
>MHFY01000146.1:20406-25585 GCA_001805375.1 Omnitrophica WOR_2 bacterium GWA2_47_8
GAGCGCATCAAAGAATCCCAGGAATGGCAGAGAAGATTAGGCATCGTTCCCCAGAAAACACCGCTGCGCCATTTTTCAACGATGGACTATGCGGTACAAAAAATTTGGCGGACTGAAACAGCAGCGCCGCGCTTATTCTTCAAAGATGAATCCGTCAACGCCACCGGCACGTTCAAAGACCGTTCGCCGATGCAGCTTCCTATCCGTCTCAAGAGGATCATGGAAGATATGGAGGCTGATCCTGAGTTAACCGTTGAACTTACCGTCACCGCTGTGTCAACAGGGAACCACGGTTTGGCCATGGTCAACGCGGTTGAGGCCATGCGAAGGTTTATCCATAACGAGTATCCGCCTCTTGTCCAGCGGATTAAATTAAATCGCGGCCAGGTGTATATGGATAAAGAGGCTTATGAACACAAAAAGCAAAATATAATCCGTGCCGGCGGAGAGGCCATCGATAATTTTGATTCTTATTTGGATGCGCTTATTTTTGTTAAGGCCCTTGTTCGGAAAAATCCGGATACATTCATGCAGATCAGGCATGCCGATGAATTCGTGGTCTCCGGCTACAGCGTGATCGCCTTGGAGATCATCAATCAATTGAATGATTATGGGATCAGCATAGCAAAGCTGCAAGACGGCGAGATGGCTGTCCTCTCCCCGCTGGGTTCCGGCGGGATCTTCAGCGGCCTGTTGGAATTAAAGGCTCAGTATGGCGACATCCACGCGTACGGGGTCGCGTCTTCACCGGCGGACATGACGTACCGTTCATTACTGTTGCGCAGCATCATACGTGAGGCGGTCGCTTCGGGCAGCCACATTAAGGTCGACGGCACCTTGGCGACACCGGAAGAATTTGCCCTGCTTCTTATCCGCTCTCTGGCCGACGGTGCCCTGTTGGTGACCGAAGAAGACGCGATGTACGCCACCGCGCTGTTATATTTACATGGCCTAAAAGTTGAACCGACCTCCGGATTGCCGTTGGCCGGGTTTATCCTGCACGGGGATCTGTTTAAACAAACCAAGGCCGCGATCATGCTTCTTTCAAGCAAGAACATTGCTCCGGAGCTCGCGGAACACGTGCGCGAGATCGCCGAGAGCGGTGAAGCAGCGATCATCGCCTACTTTAAACAGCGACGGGCGCATGTCCGGAATATGACCATAGCCTCGCAGAATTATCCTGCGGCGGCCGATACTTCAACGGAAAGGAGAGAGATATCGGCAGAGAGAGGGGACATCTTCCTCAAACATGCGGGGGCGGTCCTTTACTCATTAGGAATTAATCCGGGAGAGATCACAATTAATCTGGAAAACCGCGCGGGCAGATCCCTGGCTGAATACAAAGGGCACAATACGATCGCTATGGATCCCATCCTCGCCAGCCGCGCCCCGCCGTTTTCTCCTTATAATAGAAGAAATTATATCCTCTTCCAAACTCTCCTGCGCGATATCCTCCGCCATGAACTTTTAGGCCACCAAGTCTACGGCGGATCCGAAGATGCGGCTATCCAAGTCAGTATCGATCTTTTTAGAAATAATCCGCAAGAATTGCTTAACCTCATCGAAGCCTTCCACGAATTTAATATTGAAGTCGATAAGGATTATTTAAAACAATTAAGTGTTTTAAGGAATTTTGAACGGCAGGTCGGCTTTGATTATGCGGCTTTTGACGCGCTTAAACAGCAGGCTTCCGTCAATACGGCAGAAATTTTGGCGGCCAAGGCAACCAGCATTGCGGTGGATGAACGGACCGGCCGTCGTTCCTACGGTAAAGTCGGCGAGCCGTTCAAGCCGCTCGAGGCGGATGTCTATATTTCCGCCCAAGGCGGATCCGCCTCGGGTGGAAAGGAAGGGAAGGCTTGGGAAATTCCGGAGGGGATGAGATTGCCGGAAAATTTAACAAGGATCTTGAACACTAAAGAGGGCGCGCTGGTGTTGACGGCCGGGCCGTTCTACAGGGCGGAAAAAGGGCCGGATCCCGATAACGAGATCAGAAGTGTTACGAGTATAGCTAAGCTGCCGCTAGAGTTGCAGCATTTAGCCGAACTGCAAAGGAATTTGCCTTTAAAGAACCGCAAGCTCGTTGCCTTAACAGATGAAGAAATTCATGCGCGCTTTGGATTAAGGCGTATTCATGAAAACGGTCAGCCTTTAACAATTCCGGTCTTGGGTATCGGCGGGCGTTCGATCCTTCTGCCAATTGAATATACTGTTGATGGGCGTAAAGTGTTCGGCCTGGAATTTAAAGGCGTGGGGACACCGGCGTATTACAGTCACTCAATTGCAGGGGTTGATTTCCGGGAAATATTCAGAGAACATGTGGGCAAGCCGGGGATATTTTTAGATTGGCCGCATCAGTTGATGACTATGATCCCGGTCGGTTTAGGGGATCCAAACGATAATAGGATCAGTGCAGAACGGGAGAAAGTTTTATTAAGTAAAGGCGCACAGTTATCACGCTTGACCATCGGTCATTTAGAACTGTTCGATACTTTCTCCGCTGTTATGAGAGTCCCGCAGAGCGATTACCGCCGCCTCTCTGTTTTCCTCCCTCCAAACGGAAGGCCAAACGTATCTGCATTTAACGCAATTATCAAAGAATTATATCCCAACGATCCTTATGAGAGTGCGGTTAAGCAATACTTCTTAGCTTTAAGCCGTAATTATACCCAGAATCTTCTAGCTAATTTGAAAGCGGGATTTTTACAAGGGCAGTATGGCTCAATCACTAACGTAGATATCCTCGGGAGAGAAACTGATGTGGGTGATTATCTGCAATTAAGCCAAACAGATGATAACGGCGCTCAAGCGATGCTGGAAAGTTGGATAAATAATCTGGTAAAAATTCTATCAGTCGCGGGCGAGGAGTTCAGCGCGTTGGTGGACAGGACAGTTGAAGAGTTTAGAGAGCATATTGTTTCGCAGGCGGAAGGTTTGTCTGAACGCCTGAAGGGGATCGTCTTGAAAGTCATGGGCCAAGAGGCATCTTACCCGGCCCGCGCTAAAATCTCGAATAAGGAACGCAGGAAGGCCAACGGCTTTAGGACACTGCTTAGAGAACATATAAAGATTGCCCTTGAATTTTTAGGTTTGCCTGAAGGGGATGTGAAAATAGTCCTTCAAAATCGCTTCGGAAAATCTATCGCCGAATATAAAGGAAAAGACAAAATGATATTTGATCTGGGCTTAGCCGCCCGTGCCCCGCCGCTTCGGGACCGCAGCCATCGAGATTTTGTTCTCTTCCAGGCCCTTTTACGCGATATCCTGCGCCATGAATTGCTGGGCCACCGTGTCCATGGCCAGTCAGAAGATGAGGCGATCAAGGTCAGCATCCAATATTTCAAACAGATCAAAAAGTTGGATGAATTGACCGCCCTCTTAGCGGCCTTCCAGAAATTTACCATTAACGTTGATCCTTTCTATCTTAATAAACTTATAAACTTACGCAAAGAAAATGAACTTCTCAAGGACGGCCATCCACGCCATATTATCCTTCTGGGCAAGCCCGGAAGCGGCAAAGGAGAGATCGCCAAGCGTTACAGCCACCGGTTCGATATTCCGATCATCGGCATGGGGGAAATATTACGCGAAGAGGTCGCCAAAGGGACCGAATTAGGTAAGAAAGCCACGCAGATGCTATGCGGCGAATTGGTGGAGTCGGATGTTATCATTCAGGTCCTGAAAAATAAATTATCCGACCCGGAGATAAAAGAAAAAGGTTTTATCCTCGATGGTACTCCGCGCCGGCTGCCGGAGCTCGATTTTATCCTTGATTTTATTAAAGAGAATAAACTCCAGAGAGATTTTTTGGTGATCACCATCGATGTCTCGGATGAATCGGCAAAGGCCAGGCTTACGGCCCGCGGTAAAACACAGGGCCGTTTGGATGACCAGGAAAAGGGAACGATCGAACGCAGGCTCAGGCTGTATCATCAGGAAACAAAGCCGGTCATCGAAAAGATCATCAGTCTTTTACCGAAGTTCGCTATTTTACCGGTCAACGGCGAACGCCAAAAAGAAGAAGTCATGGATGAGATCTTGTCAAATCTCAAAAAGCATACCTACACGGAATTGCGGGGTGAAGAAAAGGCAGTCTTTGAACGCCATATCGGACGAGGCTTACCTCCGGATGTCCCGGTTGTCCGTGATGAAGCCGGCCGTCACTTCGCGACGTTAAACCCGCATCACTTCTATTCCCGTTACAGCAGTAACCGTTTGATCAGCCGGTTAGCCAAACTGGCCGGGATCTTTGCCCCTGAATTCAGGACATATGACTGGGTCTGGTATGACCGGGCAACGCTTAATGGCCTTTCCCTTGAAGGCTGGCAGGAAATGGGCCTCCCCATCGGCTTCTCCAGGATAGTGCAGGATTATACGGAGGAAGAATTAAGTAAAATTAATGCCGGCAAAGAAGCTGCGTTAGTGCTTTTGACATTTTTGCGCGATTATGATCATGATGAGGTCGGATCGCATAACATTATTGTTGAAGATACGTTAAATGGCCCGCGGTATCGGCTGTTTGATCTGAGCTTTATGGAGATCCCGTTGGAAGAATATATTGAGAAGTTCCGATTGACCGAAATGACGCAGGGGTTAGACCGCAGGAAATTAAATGACATCATCGGCAGGATCAGCGGGTTCAATGACGATCAATTGCGCAGGCTGATCATCCAGGCCGGATATACAGGAGAGGACATAGGAAAGGTTTTCAGCTTATTGAGATCCCGGCGCGATCATTTAAGGCCTGATGTGTACAAGCTTTTGGCCAAGGTCAGGACAAAATATCATTATCCGCGGCACATTGTCCTTCTGGGCAAGCCCGGCAGCGGCAAGGGCGAGATCGCGCGCCGGTATTCCGCGCATTTCGGCATTCCTATCATTGCCATGGGCGATATTTTAAGAGAAGAGATCGCGAAAGGGACAGAATTAGGCAAACAAGTCGCCTGTATCCAGCAGGGCGGTATCGCGCCGGCGGAGATCACTTTAAAGATCCTCAAAAAACGTTTATCAGAACCGGAGATCGCCGCCAAAGGATTTATCCTGGACGGGACGCCGCGCAAGCCGGAAGAAATGGAATTCCTGATCCAGTATATCTTTAACAACCACCTGCGTGATGATTTTGTGGCGGTGTGGATCCAGGTTTCGGATGAAGAGATAAAGAAACGGTTATCGGAACGCG
>MHFY01000147.1:0-6404 GCA_001805375.1 Omnitrophica WOR_2 bacterium GWA2_47_8
AATAAGAAGCGGACACGGGGTAGCGATCACTAAAACGGCGAGAAACCTTTTGACCTCTCCGCTTAAGATCCATGCTACCAAGGCGATGCCAACAGCGACAGGCGTATAAAAGGCCCCCAACTGGTCACCGATCCTTCTGATAAATGGCTTTTTCTGTTCAGAAGCGCGCATGACCTCCATGATCTTTGCATAACGGGAATCAATAGCGAGCTTGGTGGCCTGAATAGTTACGGCAGCGTCCCCATTAACAGCACCCGATATAACTTGAGACCCGGGAACTTTAGAGATAACAAATGGTTCTCCCGTCAAATAGGATTCATCCATCCGGCCATGCCCTTCAACGACGACCCCATCCACCGGACAGATCTCATGCGGAAGCACAACCAACTCATCGCCGGGCTTAATTTGCTCAATGGAAATATCAACAAGTTTACCCGAGTGTTTTTGATGGGCAATGCTGGGCATGCGATTGGCCAGCGCCGCTAAGACCGAAGAGGCCCGGCGTAAAGCAAAATTTTCTAAAGCTCCGCCGCCGGATAGCATCAACACAACAAGTGATGCGGCTAAATATTCCCCTAAAAGAACAGCTGTGATAATGGAGATCCCCGCCAAAAGGTCCGATCCGAATTCACGGTGGATCGCCTTTTTCAAAAGGTCCCAAACCAGCGGGATCCCGCCCAGGATAAGGGTTATAAATAAAGGAAGATTTGCTGCCGCTTCGGTGAATGAAAATAAATAACGAAGGATCAAATAAAGAAAGATACAAAAGACCGTAAGAAAAGCGATACTGCCTTCTTTGGAAAATTCAATTTTTTTATTAAGCATACTTTGAAGATTTTTTTTCAACAGGTAAGAATTGCAATGGAATGCCTGATATCCAGATCATAACCGGGCCATGACCTTTATCATTCTAGCTTTTTTTCCCAAATATGTTCATCAGCCTGTCAACGATGCCGCGGGTCTTTCTTATCCGCAAAGCGCATGGGGCATCTTTAAAAATACTGCCTTTCAATTCCATACGATAATATTCCACACATTTCTGACAGATCCCGTCCTTTTCGATCCAGTCCGGATGGTCGTGTTTGACCAGGTCAATAACGTGTTTTTCCGTATGATCGACGTAAACGAGCATGTCACCGCTGACCTTTTGCCTGCAGACACTGCAAAGATAATCCATATTTCTCTCCCGTTCATTTTTCCGCATTTCCTAAAGAAGGAAATGAACGAGGCTCGCCCGCCTAAAGGGGGCGGCCTTTTATTTTTCCTTGATCATAGGAACAAATCTCACCGGCAGCAAAGTTTTCTGATCATAGCCATTGCTGGTTTTTGTGATCAAAAATAATTCTTGGTCCGTAGTGCCCATCGGAATGACCATCCGCCCGCCTACCTTTAATTCTTCCAGCAATTCCTGCGGAACCTCCGCCGGTGCCGCGGTCACGATGATCGCGTCAAAAGGCGCATGCTGGGGCCATCCGGCAAACCCGTCCCCGTGTTTAACGTGAATATTATCATACCCTAAACTTTTAAGCCGCTGCGAAGCGCTCGCGGCTAATTCTTTAACGATCTCAATAGTATAGACCTCCTTGACGATCTCCGCCAGGATCGCCGCCTGATAACCTGATCCGGTCCCGATCTCCAGAACCTTGTCATCTCCATCAAGCTGAAGGGCCTGGGTCATATAAGCCACAATGAACGGCTGGGAGATCGTCTGATCATACCCTATGGGCAAAGGATGATCTTCGTAAGCTGACATCTCTGATCCGGACGGAACGAACACATGGCGCTTCACCTTTAATAAAGCCTCAACGACCTTTTTGTCCGTGATCCCGCGACGGACGATCTGGTCCCTGACCATTTTGTCGTGCTGTTCCATCAGAAAAATCTCTTGTTGTTTTTCAAGATCCTGGCAGCCTGCTGATACCAAAAGAATGAGAACCCATAAAAAACTTCTTTTCATGGTTTCATCAGGAGGGCTCTCTTCGAAGATCGATACGCGCGCAGGAGTAGAAATACCCCTAGGCTGGCCGGAACACCGGCAAAAGGGGCAATAACAAACGCCATAAGAGGATGTATGGCCAATTTAAACGAAATGGAAAAACTCATCCACCAATAATAAATGAACCCGAGCCCTAAAATAACCACAGCCGGATAGAAAAATTTGCCGCGCGCTGATCTCTCCGGCGGCAATAAAATAACCATAGCATAAATAATATGCCCGATGGCTTCTTTTAAAACACCGGCTTCAGCGGATATTTTAAAAAGATCGGGCTTGATCGCCACCAGCATATTGACCGCCAAAGAACTTATGCCGAAAAGGACGGTGTAGCCGCGGTACATCTTGAAGATCTTAATTTGGACCGCCGGATCTTTTAATACAGAACGGGGCTGGGCTTGTTCCTGCCTTTTTTTGATCCGCTCGGGAATAGATGCAAAATCCTCTTCGCCCATTAAACACCGACGGCAGTACTCCAGATCGCTTCGGTCCGGCCGCAATTTAACATCGTCATGATTGATGTCTAAAATGGCCTGCATGGTCTCCTTGAAAAGGATATCCCCCTGGACGGTTTTTTCATACGATTCTTCGCAGACCCTGGATAAAACCCATTCATAAAGCGCATCCTGGGATATTTTGCCGTTTAAAAAACTTTCTAATTTTTCTAAAAGGATCTTTCGTATCATGGATATCTCAAACTTTGAAACTAAAAAAATTCCCCTACCGCTTTAGGAAACAGTAAGGGTTACCAGGAATCAAGAACTATTTGAGGTCCTCGGGTGTCTCCCTCTGCTTAAGTTCCCGCTGAAGCTCCTTGATCTGGCCTTCGCGCTCTTCAACGATCTGTTCCACAAAACCTAAACGTTCTTTCGCTTCATTAAGCCGATCCTGCATGATGCTCAAGGCCTGGTCTTTTTCCTCAAGCAGATCGTTCTTTTTATTCAGATCGGTCTCGATATCTAGCAGCTGCGCTTTTAAAAACAAAACGTCTTCGGGCTTGCTGCTCTGGACATGCCGCTCCAAAAAGCTGACCTTCTTGACCACGCTGGCCAATTTTTCTTTTAACTGCGCGATATACTGGTCCTTTTCCTTTAACTGTTCCCTGATCTTCGCATCGCCGCTACCCGCCATCGCCAATTTTTCATGAAGTTCTTTTTCCGTATCTTCCAGCAGGCCCTTGAATCGGCTCACTTCTTCACTCTTTAAACGATTATCCTTGGCGTGGGCCTCTTTGGTTTTTATTAATTCTTTTTTCAAGCCCATGACTTCATTGTCATGATACGCGGCCTGGTCAAAGATCTTTCTTTCATAATCGCTGATCGCATCCGCGGACTGCCCCTTGACCAATTCCACATCCTTACTTAATTGTTCGATCTTTTTTTGTTTTTCATCGACGATATCCTCTGTTTTGTCAAGCAGCTGAACTTCCTGTTTGGAAAGCCGCTCATTAAGTTCCAAACGCCTTGCCTGCTCGCTGGTCTCCTCCTGCAGTTGTCCGATCCTCTGCTTATCGACCAACTCACGCTGTTCTTTTGCCTCCTGCGCCAAGCCTAATTTTATGGCAAGAATGCTGTTGGATTCACCCTGCTGCTTGAGGGCCTCGCACAGGACTCTCTTGTTCTCTTCTAATTCCTCACAGCGCAATTCCTGCTCGTAGTTCTTATCCTGCAACTCCGACATCTTGTCTTTATACACTTTAATAGCCTGGTTAAGTTTCGCGATCTCAATGGAAGGGGATTTGTAGGTTTGGATGTCTTCAATGGTAACACCCAATTTCTGCAGATATGTCAGTGCCTCTTGGCTGCTTGCATCCATCATCAGCGCGCGGTTAAACTGGCTGATCGCCTCGGCAATATCGCCCTGTTCGTAAAATTTTTTCCCTTCCTTAATGTAATATTCATAGATCGGGGTGGCGGCGGCTTGAGAGTGGGCGATAAATACAATGGAGAACAAAAGTGTAGAAATAAATTTTAAGATCATTTTTTCCTTTTGGTTAAAACTTCATCGAATGCCTGAATTTTAACACCTTAAAAAAACAACTTCAAGAAGCTTCCTTTTTTTCTTTAAATCTCGGCAGCGGGTCCTGTCGAACGTTGAAGGGTGCGGCTTACGCCGGAACGTTCGCTTGGCCCCAGCGTGGCCAAGCTTCACTCGAGCGAAACCCTCCGCTCGTCCCTTCGGGACTCCATGCCCGCTCCGGGTTTCTAACGTCCGACTTTAAGCCACACCCTTCAACTTATGTTTTAAAACCAAAAACGAGCCTGAAATGCTTCGAAGGGACGTGACCCTAGGCCTTTTCGGGCTCGGTGTCCCCGTTAGGGGACGAGAAAAGGCCGGGTCCCGAGCGAGGAAACGACGCGCTGGGTCGTTTCGAGCATTCCCGAGAAGCGGTTCAGGCTCGTTTTATTGCTAGATACAAATTCTTTATTCCCCAATCCCCCAATTTATGCTATAAAAGGAACGGTATGTACTTATTTTCTCTCAATAAAATCGGAGGTAATAACCCCAACTTCTTTAAATTATTCAGAAAAGTTGGGACGTCCTTGCTTTCCGTAAATTTTAGAGGAAGCAAGGGGTACTTATCCCAATTTCATCTAATATAAATTGAATTACATTAAGGAAAATTGGGATGAATTCCCCTCATATCAATTCCCTGCAAGAAAATGATAATTCTGTAGCCGCGGTTACTGTTTCAGACCCCTCATCTTTTGATCGGGACACCACCCCGATGCTCAAGCAGTATCACAAAGTCAAAGCCCTCCACCAGGACTGTATCCTCTTTTTCCGCTTGGGTGATTTTTATGAAATGTTCTATGAAGACGCCAAAGTCGCCTCACAGGTCCTGGATTTGGTATTGACCGCCCGCGGCAAAGACAGCGCCAAAGTCCCCATGTGCGGCATTCCGTATCACGCCGCTGACACTTACATCACCAAACTGATCAAGGCTAACAAAAAAATAGCCATCTGCGAGCAAGTGGAAGACCCGGCCCTCGCAAAGGGCATTGTCCGACGGGAAGTCACACGGGTCATCAGCGCCGGCACATTCCTGGACGAGAACACCGTTGAAGCGCGATACCTTCTTTGCCTGAACATCCAGGAAGGAAAGATCGGTGTCGCCTATATTGATCCGGCCAGCGGCACGATCTTCGCGGATCAATACACCAATACCTATAAGATCATCGAACTTATCGCCAAACTTCCGATCCAGGAATGCGTCTTTGCTCAAAAAGATGAAGCGAAGATCAAAGACCTTTTTAAACACCCCGTCATTAAATTAAAAAATATCGTCTTAAGCCCTTTCGAAGACTGGAATTTTAACACGGAGATCACCCACAAGGCGCTGTGCCAGCATTTTAATGTGCATAACTTGAACGGATTTGGGATCGAAGACCGCTCTCTGGCGGTGGCCAGCTGCGGGGCTTTGCTGGAATATCTCAAGCAGATGAACAAACAGCCCTTAAAGCACATCGATAAGATCTCTCTGGCCACCGACGAAGATCACGTCTTTATCTCGCCGGCCGCTTACTACGGATTGGAATTTGAAACCCTGCTTAAGGCCTTGGACACCACCCTGACCGCGCTAGGCAAAAGATCATTCCGCTCTTGGCTTTATCATCCTTTAAAAGATGTGATAAAAATTAAAAGACGCCAGGCCGCGGTCACATTTTTAAAAAATAATTCCAAATTACAGCAGGATCTAAAGGCCAACTTAAGCCACATCCCCGACATCGAAAAAAGCCTTTCGCGCTTAAGCTGCGGATATCTGCAGGCCAAAGATGTTTTAGCGATCCGGAATACCTTAGCCCGTTTACCGCAAATAAAAGAAACCGTCGCGCAACTCGCAACGCAAAATGACCTATTTTCTTTGGATGACATCCCGCAATTGCGCCGGCATTTGGAAAAGGCCATTAACCCGGAGATCCCCTTATCCAATCCAGAAGGAAAAGTTGTTCAAAAAGGCTATCACGCCGAATTGGACGCGTTAAAAGACATCCAGGAAAACGGCCGCCAATGGTTACGAGATTTTCAAGAACAGGAGATCAAGCGCACCAAAATAAATTCCCTTAAGGTAGGCTTCAACCGAATTTTCGGCTATTACATTGAGATCACCAAGGCAAATGCCTCTTCTGTCCCGTCGGATTATATCCGCAAACAAACCCTGGTCAACGGCGAACGGTTCATCACACCGGAACTGAAAGAATACGAAGAAAAAATATTGACCGCCCAGGACAAGATCTTAAAGATAGAAAATGAAATTTTAAGCAAGGTCCAGAAAGAGATCCTGGATAACTCTGTTGCCCTACATGACTTTTGCGACTCTATCGCGACGCTGGATGTTCTTCTCTCGTTAAGCCATTTGGCCCAATCCCCCGGCTACGTATTACCCGACATCACCGATGAAACCACGATC
>MHFY01000147.1:6443-12109 GCA_001805375.1 Omnitrophica WOR_2 bacterium GWA2_47_8
AGGACGGCCGGCATCCGGTCGTGGAAAAAATGACGACAGACGCCTTTGTCCCCAACGATACCTTTTTAGACTGCGAAGAGGATCATTTTATTATTTTGACCGGCCCGAACATGGCGGGAAAATCTACTTACATCCGGCAGACAGCGATCTTGGTTATCTTAGCGCAGATGGGAAGCTACATCCCGGCCAAGTCCGCCGCCATCGGCACGATCGACAAGGTCTTTACCCGCATCGGAGCGCACGATGACATCAGTAAAGGCCAAAGTACATTTATGGTGGAGATGAATGAAACTGCGGACATCTTGAATAATTTGACCGACCGCAGTTTGATCATTTTAGATGAGATCGGCCGCGGAACTTCTACTTACGACGGATTAAGTCTCGCCTGGGCCATTGCCGAATATCTGCAGAAAACAAAGGCCCGCACCCTTTTTGCCACGCACTATCATGAACTGATCACCTTGGCGGATAAATTTAAAGGTGTAAAAAACTACAACGTGGCCGTCAAAGAATGGAAAGACGAGATCATTTTCCTGCACAAGATCATCCCCGGTTCGACGGATGACAGCTACGGGATCTATGTCGCCAAGCTCGCCGGAATCCCTAAAGAGGTGATCGGCCGCTCGAAAAATATTTTAACGCAACTGGAATTAAAGAATGACGTGAAGGGAAAAATAGACGCGGAATCGCAGTTGTCTTTATTCGCGCAAAAAGCTGACCCTGTATTGGAAAAAATAAAGGAAACCTTGAAAGCGCTAGACATAAACAACTTAACACCGATCGAAGCGTTGAATAAGATACAGGAAATGAAAAATAACGTGAAGCGTATTACGTGAAGCGTGAAACGTGCGCTTCACGTTTCACGAACGACGAGAGACGAAAACATGTCCAAAGTCCATTTATTACCTGAAGACGTCATCAGCAAGATCGCCGCCGGCGAGGTCATTGAGCGCCCGGCCTCAGCGGTCAAAGAGCTCATCGAGAACGCCTTGGACGCGAACACGACCAGCCTCAAGATCCATCTGAAAGAGGCCGGCAAAACCTTGATCCACATCAAAGACACCGGCAGCGGCATTGATAAAGAAGACCTGGAGAACATATTCCTCCGTCACGCCACCAGCAAGATCTCATCGATCAATGATCTGGATAAGATCGATTCTTTGGGATTTCGCGGGGAGGCGCTTTACAGCATTGCCGCGATCGCGGATGTGACTCTAAAAAGCAAAACCCCAGGACAGGATTCCGGATGGGAGATCCAGATGCGCTCCGGAAAAAAGATCTCCTTTAAACCCGCGGCCTTGCCCAACGGAACGGAATTGGAGATCCGCGAACTCTTCTTCAACACCCCGGCCCGCCGGAAATTCTTAAAGTCCAATACCACCGAATTGAACCAATGCCTGAATGTGATCATCCCTTACGCCCTCTTCCATTATCATTGCCGCTTTCTGGTCACCCATGAGGGAAAAACATTATTGGACCTAAATCCGCACGCGACCGTTACCGAACGCATGGCCGCGATCCTGAATTTAAACCGGGAAGACCTTATCGAAAAACAATACCACGCCAAGGAAAGCAATATCGCCATCAAAGCGGTTCTGGGCAACATCAACATCAAGCGGCCGCAAAGGGACCTGCAATTCATCTTTATCAACGGCCGGCCCGTGCAGAATAAAGGGATCTCATTTCATTTAAATCAGGTTTATCAATTGATCTTTCCTAAAGGGCATTTTCCGGCGTTCGCGGTCTTTATCGAAATGCCGCCCCAGGACCTGGACGTGAATATCCATCCGACCAAACGCGAAGTTAAGATCAAGAATGAATACCAACTTACTTCAATTCTGCGCGAAATGTGTGAGCATGCGTTGATGACGCAGGGACAGGCGAAGCAAGCTATCAGTCCTCAGTCATCAGCTATCAGCGAAAGCGTAATACAAAAAGCGATAAAAAACGACACTGAAAAAACTTTTGAAACAACGCCGGCTCCGGAATTTTTAGAAGACACGCATGCGCCCGCATCCAGCGAACCGTACGCCTATCCTCATGCCGATGCCCAAGCTCAGATCCAGGAACATCTCTTTTCCGTCGAAGATCAAAACCTGCAATCCAAACTTTCCCGCGCCCGCTTTCTCGGTTCTTTCATAAACAAATTCCTGATCTTTGAATTTGATAAGTCCCTATTTGTCGTGGACCAGCACGCGGCGCAGGAACGGATCGCCTATGAGGCCTTTATCCGGCAGATGGATAAAGGAAAGATCGAAGTGCAGGAACTTTTAAGCCCCATCACGTTAAAACTCACGCCTCAGGAAAAGGTCGCCTTTGAAAGATCAAAAGATAAATTGGAAGAATTAGGATTATCCAGTTCTTTTTTTGATGATGAGACGCTGGCCATCCATTCCTATCCGATCCTGCTTAAAAACCCTGAACCGGCCATGCGACATCTGTTATCCGGGGAGAATATCAGCCACTGCGATCACGAAACCATTGCCCGCCGCGCCTGCCGCTCATCTGTCATGGCCGGTGATTTCTTAAATAAAGAAAAGGCCGAATACCAGCGCGACCAATTGATCAAATGCAAAGATCCTTTCACTTGTCCGCACGGACGGCCGACGGTCATCGAAATGTCGGAAAAATTCCTTGATAAACAATTCCTTAGGACGTAAATGCGTTTCTTCCACCTCGGCCTGACCTTTCTATTCCTGTTCCTATCCGCTCATTTTACTTTTGCTCAAGAGATCAAGACCGACCATTTTATCCTTCATTACGGAAAGGCCTTGTCCGATGCTGACGCCCAAAAGGTCCTCTCCCGCGCCGAATATTATTACCGCAACATAGCGGACCTGATCGGTTCCGCCGGTTATTCAAAATTCTGGACCTGGGACAAGAGAGTCCTGATCACCGTTTATGATGACCCTGAAGCCTTTACCAAAGAGACCGGCCAGCCGCCTTGGTCCAATGGTTATGTGCAATTTGATTCGCGGGTTGATCTTACCAAATCCATTGCCACTTTCCGACAAAGCGAGAATTTCAGCGATGCGATCCTGCCTCATGAAATAAGCCATCTGCTTTTACACGATTTTCTAGGAAACACGGCCGGAATTCCGCTTTGGTTCGATGAAGGATTGGCCCAGCTGCAGGAAAAAGATAAACTGCCCGTGGCAAAGACGATAATGAAAGCCCTCGTCTCTAAACAAAGACATATCCCTCTCTCCTCGCTCATGCCCATGGATATCCGGAAAGAAAAAGATGCCGCCACGATAAAGATCTTTTACGCCCAAAGCCTATCGGTCGTGGATTTTCTGATCAACAAATACGGGAAGGTCTATTTTCGGGATCTCTGCCTCGCGCTGAAGAATGGAAAAACTTTTGAATCCGCCCTTATCAGTGCCTATCCGGGAATATTAGGTTCTCTATCCGACCTGGAACGACAGTGGATGCAGTCTGTAAAATAACCACGACTATCCATCTTTACGGACCTAACCTGCCTCCACTGTTTTTCCATCGTATATAATAAAACCATTCCAACCAGTAACGATCGTGGTTCCTTTTAGAATGCCAGGCCCAGCTTAATAAAATACCACCCATAAAACCGAAAAGCAGATAATCAACCCCCCAAAGACGAACGACAATTTCTCTTCCTCCGATATAAAGCGCCTGCAAAACCGTAGCGAACAGCGCCATCTTAAAGATGCTACCTTGGGTCTTTTCCATATAAAGATGCGCCGCTGTAAACAGCAGAACAGAAACAGCAAAACCTAATAAGGGAAGCCCAAAAGTGTAAGAAAAGATCAATTCAAAGAGAACAAACCGATAACGGATCTCTTCGGCTAAAGGACCCCAAAAAACCAACACAGAAAACGGATATTCCATGAGATGTTTATCCTTACGGTCCATAAGAAGCGTAACCGCATCAAATACAATCGTCATACCCAAAACAATTAAAATAATAACTGACTGCACGCCATGAACATTAAACAAAAGTAAAAAAAAGCCCGCGATAAGTGATAGGTAAGAAATAATGATCGCGGTATAAGTGACGGCCTTCATCACTTTGGGATAAGAAAATGTTTTTATTCGCTCATCATGGACCGACAGCGGCGCCACACGCCAGCGGCCGAAAATACGGGTAAGATTGGAAATGATGTTGTAAGCCATGTGCGTGAAAATATTAGCGGCAAAACCCCAAAGGATACTTACCCAGAAACCATGACCATGAGCATTAAGTATCCAAATTGTTATCACCATCCCCGCCCAGATAAGGGCAATGCCGACGCCGCGCCAAAACTTTTGCCATTTTGTTGTACTGTGATGATCTTTATAAAATTTAAAAGGATTTAAGGTTCGATGAATTTCACAGAAGGGAGAGAGGAGAATTTCGGAGAATACCTCAACCGCCCAGTGCGGCGGGGCCTTCCAGCCAGAAAACCGCAAAATCCTTCGCCCGGCAATGTAGGTTTCCGGAAGCGTGAGGGTGTCTTCAGGATCCCCCTCCTCTGTTCTGACCAATCCTAATTTTAACTCAAGTTTTCCTATCAAATCCTGAAGATGCGCCTGAAGATCCGTCAACTTAATGCCGCATAAGCCTCGCACCATAATATCAAACTCATCAAAGAGCGCTTCGCCCGTATCTTGCTCCTGCCGGGTAATGGCAACTAAGGCCGCGGTCACTAATTGCGCGGCTTCGGTCAATAACGCCAATCTTCTTCCCAAATCCTTCCCTGGCCTGGCTTCCTGCATTAACTGTGCTATTCGAGATATTCTTCTTCGTAAATCCTCTCTTCGCTCACCAGCCGCTTCGCTCGCCGGCAAATCAACTTTTTCCAAACGGACCCCTTTTGTATCTTCAAGGGGAGCAATAAGCATAAGCGGCCTGTTGTCGATAATATCTTTGGCTGCCTCGGCCCGTAAAATGAAAGGAATAAACCCTATGCGGGATTTTTCCGTAAGGTCAACTGAGGGCCCAATATGTTTGATAACTTCTTCTCCCACGCTTTCCGCGCCAATGGATGTATGGCCTTGTCGAATGGCCTCTAACAAGGTCTGCCTGATGGTTTTGCCATTTGCGGGATCAATTTTTTTGGTTAAAACATCCTGTTTAATATCCCCAAACAGATCCTCAAAGGCTATCTCTCCCGGGTGAATAAATTTTTTATGCAGTTCTGATTTGCTTTTTCGCCTTGATCTCTCAGCCATGTCCACCGAAGTATTCTGTACGTAATCATTCACCTGCCGGGAAAAAAAGTATTGGTTCCATCTTTTAGTCCTTTCCTCCCCCATCACCATGGGAATAGCGCGAAACTCTCCCGAGGCGCGCATTTCGATGATGACCGGTGTATTTCGAATTCCCTTGGATCTTAAACGATGGTGCCCCACACTCACTTCTCCTGTTTCATTTCCCTTATAATCTCCTTCCAGGTAGATCGGATCACCGTGTTGCTCAAATAATTGTCCGATCGTGTTCATTTTGAAAGTCATATCATAAATAAAAACCACATCCAAACCCTTGGACGTTACCACCCGCCTGAATATCCGCCGCTCTAAAAGGCGCCTTTGCGGCTCATCTGTTTTATGATAAATAAAGATCCACAAAGGCATGCCGTGGAAAAAATACGCCCAATAAGGCGCATGGTTATAGGCCTCATCCAAAGAACCATCCTCTCTGGCTCCGA
>MHFY01000147.1:12137-14662 GCA_001805375.1 Omnitrophica WOR_2 bacterium GWA2_47_8
CACCCCCTGCCTCTCTCTATCTATTCCCAACGCAAACTGGCCATGCTCAGACAAAACCCCGTGCGCGTTAACGCTCTCAAAGGCCTTTCGCTTCGCTGAAACATAATGCGCTAAATAAACATCCCGCAAATGAGTTTCCAAGGCTTTCGGACGGTCCAAGATCGGATAAATAGGGATAGTCTTCCAAACTTCCGCGCGCTCGGTCGTTGTATAAACAACAATTTTAAAGGGAGTATTGTCCGCTCCATAATGGATATCCGCCGCTTTAGCTTCGCGGGCCGCTGGCTCCTTATGCAAACCTAATGCGGTAAGAAATAAGGTTATATGGGGCCAAACCGCGACCCTTGCGGTAGGCGACAAATATGTCCTGACAAGATACGGCCCTTTCTCCTTAAGGAAATTCCATGTCGAAATTGATCGGTTATAAAAAACCAGGTCCTCTCGGCCGTCGGGAAAGACCCGGAAGACCCTCCATTGGAACTCTTCCGTGTATTTTCTTAAGGCAGGCGCAAAATCCTTTCTATTCAATTTCAGCGATGGAAAAGCGAAGATAAGAAGACTCTCATAACTGCCTTTAAATTTAACTTTAGCGGTACTGCTTAAAGCACTGACATGCAGATGATCCGGCAAGATCTTATAAGCCTCTTGCGCTAATCTTTCAACTTCTCTTCGCTCAGGTCTTTCTGGGCCTAGGGCCTCATAATCTGTGACCAACTGTTCAATGAAAGGGGCTCCGGAAATATTTTTTAAGCGGTTTCGGATCTCCGCTTGAGATCTTTCCGGCTTAGCCGAAGGATCGATCGGAAGAGCAGGCCGTGAACTATTATGGGCAAAACCTGCGGGATCAATGCCGAGCTTCGGGAATGCATCTTGAACAACATTACAAAATCCCTTCGTGTTGATAATACCGATATCAGCGGCCCCAAAATGATACTGGCGAAATTTGCAGGCGAGTTGTATTAAAAGATCTTTTTCCTCTTGATCGTTCGGATCAAGCCGTTCATAACGATCAATAAGATCCTGAATCCAGACAACCCCCAAGCTCATACCTAACACTCTTTTTAACTGTGCCCTTATATTTCCCGGGGTCCATTTGGAGCCGTTGCTGTTGGCGGGGACTTCAACTTTCACCGGCGCACCATTTGCCGCTTCTTCCCCCCTCGCTGGCTCAATAAGGGGGGCAACCGGTGGCTCTTTCTCTTGAGGCGCAGCGGAAAACTTACCTTTCAGATGATCAATGAGTTTGTTGCGCACGCATAATCTGACAATCCCTGCCCTTAATTCAGGCAGAGTTAAGTCGACCCCTTCGGCAAGCATGATTTCTGTCGCCACGTCTCCATTGACCAATAATATTTGCACAATAGCTTCGGCGCGGGGTTTATCTGCTTCCGGCAATTGACCGGCCATGCCGGCAACAACCCCTAACAATTCACCTGTTTCCTCGTCAGAAAAAGGTGTATCTTGACCATAAGTTAATTTTGACAGATCAAGCCCGTTTAAAAGTAAACGCAGTTTAGTTAAAGTGACCTTGTGTTTATTCTTAAGCCAGAATTGCTTTCTAATTTCTGACGGTTCAAATCCGGCTATTTTAAGAAAATCATCCCAAGTGCCGAATTCTTTTCTGGCCAACTGCACAAATTGAGCGCCGGAGACTCCCTCAAAATATTTATAATCAAGTAGCGAACTTAAAATGACTGCGTCCTTTTTTTGAATCGTCCAGGCGTTGATGGCAACGTTTCGTTTTTGTAACAGCTGAATGGCTTTGATAAGGTTTGTTTGCTCTCGGGTAAATTTTCGCTCTTCAGTTAACGCCGGGATACGCCATTGTTTTAACACCCGCGTCACATTCGAAAGGATGTTAAAGGCCATATGCGTCAAAATATTGGCCAGCGGAACCGAAACTAAAAGCATGATCGTCCCCCAGCCAAACCAAAAGTTCAAAAAAACCGCCGCCGCCATCGCCGCCCAGATAAGGGCAATGCCAACGCCGCGCCAGGATTTCTGCCATCTGGTTGTACTGCGGTGGTCTTTAAAAAATTTAAGGGGATTTAAGATTCGATGAATTTCATAGAAGGGAGCGAGGAGAATTTCGGAGAACACCTCAACCGCCCACTGCGGCGGTGCGCGTAGATGGAGGACTCTAAAAAGGGCTTCCAAAATCCTTCGCCCGGCAATGTAGGTTTCATAGAGGGTGAGAGAAAATATATTCACCATACTCACACCCGCCGGGACAGGTTCTTTTTTCGGCTCTTTAATTGGTTGCTTTTCTGGTGCTTTTTCTGGTTTTGGCTCAGGCTTGGGTTGATCAGGCTTAGGCTGCGGTTCTTTATCCGGCTTGGCTGGTTTCGGGACCGGGACCTCTTCCGGCATGGGAATAGGCTCCCGGCGGGGCGGGATTTCACGCGCTAAATACCTGACCCAAACAAAATGCAGCGCAAAACAAACAACAATAATAATAAATCCGCTCCATGTGCCATCCCCTATAATCGCGAAAGAAGAAATCATCTTCACTAAATCTGTTTCCT
>MHFY01000147.1:14668-19240 GCA_001805375.1 Omnitrophica WOR_2 bacterium GWA2_47_8
GTGAAGCATACCAGGCTACACCGTGACCTTTAGGGTCTAATAATTCTTCACGTTTTATTTTGGCAGCCTTTAAATCCCGCACCATCGCGTCGGCATAACGCTGCGTATATTCTTCATGTTGCTTATCGACAAACGGATCTTTGTGAACATCCTGCGGGACATCGATAGGTTTATCATCGACCAAATCTTTAATTCTTCCCGTGGCCTCGCGGAGTAAATTCAGGACAGCATCACGGTACTGACGGGCCAACATCGGACCGTCTTCTCTTTGATACCGATGCAGCAACAACGCTTCATGAACTCTTAAATACGGCAGCAATTGATTAAAGGTCGTCTCCGGCCGCCAAAGGTCCTGCAGCCACGGGAGACCCGGGTACAAAGCTTCTTCCAGCAAATGTTCTTTAAACGCCTCTATTCTCGTCTCGTGAAGTCCGGGCAATTCCAATTCATTTTTATAGATCCCTTCCGTTGTCATTTTACCGTTAAAGGAACGCATAATCCGGACCAATTCCGCCTCAAACCAACGATAAACCTTAATAATATTCCGCTGTCGATCCATCATGACCGGGAAGGGGTCTTCCATCCCGTTCCGCGTGGAATCTTCAATGACCGTCAACAACAGCCCCAAGTTCATCATCTGTACCATCATTGCCCACTCCTGCAGTGTTTCCTGTGAGGTATCTTTATCGATCAGGAATAAATAATCCAGCCGCCGCTCAAACTCATTGATCGCGTTCAAGGTGTCCACATTCTGGCCCCGGATGACTAACCCATAAGCGGCGTTCGGGTCGCGGGCCGGTACTTCTTCCAGAGCAGAAAATTTCGACAGGTCCGTGCTCGCTACAAATAAGGCCAGGGCAATAAAACGGGAACGGTGCTTGTTGGGACCGTCGCCGGTATCAAACCCAACCGCGTACTGCAGCTCACCCGGCTCGCCGACCTCATCTAAATATTTTTTGACTTCATTGACGAGCCGGTCAACATCATCCAAAGTGGGATTAAAAATCCGGCGGAATCGATTATGCAAACGGCCCGGGTATAATTTTGCGCCTAAAGTCACATAACTGCGCAAAGGCTCATTGGCTAAAAGCCCCCCATTTAAGACCATATTAAAGGCATCCTTATTACGCTCCCGCAGACGATTCAGATGCCCGATAAGATCATCGGCAAAAGACTTTAATTTATCCGTATCATTAAGCCGCAAGGACTCCAAACTCAAACGCTGAAGCACATAGGTGCGTGATTCTTCATTTAATTTCCTAAATTCCGTATCCCTTCTGAGGCCGACCAGGACACGGGAAATATTTTCTACCTCCTGCCAAGTCACTCCGCTGGGCATCGCCACCAGATCAGCAGGGGAAATGCCTTTTTGTTCAATCATCGCCCTTGTCTCTTCTTCTACCGCCATCGCGATTAAGATCTGGGTGGCCCCTTCCCGCACAATAAAACTTTTATTTCTTAAGTCATCCGCTGTTAAATCCAGCATCTTTTGTAAAGTTTGGGGATAAATTTGAGTTTTACGCCGGACCATCATGGCTAACATTTTTTGAGCGCCTAATCTTAATTCCGCCGGGCCTTTCGTTAACTTTTCTACGATATAATCTGATAAAACGAGAATAGCCTCGGGCGTCATGTTCTTGGCAATATTGAGCTCATCACATAAGAGAATAAATTTCTGCACCTGCTTCGTAACATCAATCGAGTGATGAGAAATATCCCATGAGACGGCCCGGGTTAAAGCCCGGCGTAACTCCGCCACCGAATAACCGGCCTGCGGCCCCGCCTGGGCCATCAGCTGCAGAACTTTATAAGACTCCTCTAAAGTATCCCCTGTGACAAATTTCAACTGTCTAACCACCGGGGTTAGGGCATCGGCAAAAAGCTGTGGTTCAAATTGACAGCTGACCATCATCTCCCAAACCGTGCGTAAAGCGTGTAGACGAACGGCATGATCCCTATCAGAAATATTTTTTATAACTTCCGGGATCACGGTTTTCAAACCTTCCACATTGATCCGCTGCTGGCTTAAGGCCCAGACGGTAAAGCCCACTTGTTCCCTTAACTCCTCATGTTTGCAATTTAAATACTTTTTAAATAAGGGGATGTGTTTCCCAAAAGCCGGCATAACCAGCCGGCGCATGTTTAATTTGTTAAGCAGATCCAGGGCCGCGGCCAAACGATATGCATCTTTATGCCGCTCATAGTCCAGGAAGTCATGCAGGAATGCGTCCAAGACCGGTTCCATTAATTGCAGGTAGCGGACACTATCCGACTTATAAAAACGGGCATAATTCATGATGAGAATAACTTTTTCTTCATCGGTAAGTTCATAACGTTCAAAAACTTTTTCCAGATCATCCAAAGAATCAATATGGGGAAAAGCGACCAGCGGAAGCACCCGGTAAACTTTGGTTAAGGCCCGGGCCGCTCTTGCTTGAACACTGGGATCAGGATCATACATCGCATTTTTTAATAGGAATAAATCAGCCGGACGTCCTTCTTCCAGGTCATGCGCAGCGATTTCGCCCAAGGCCAAAATCGCGACTTCCCGATGCCATCGTAAAGAACTTCTCATCAGCTTATTTTTCAAATGATCGATGCGTTTTTCTCTTTTCCCTTTAGGCAAACGCGCGACTTTATAACCATAACTTTCCGCGGCCGCGTCCATACCCGAGGTCATTTTCATGACTTCCCAACCCCGGTGGAACATTCCCTTACGCCATACCGCTTCACTCACATTAAGGCCCGCGGCTTGTAATTTTTGCAAAGAGAGAAAAACTTCTTTGACAACATCCGGCCTGCGATCGTCAACCAAATCTAATAACGGTTGAATATCAACGGCGTGGCCGGCCTTGAACCGGGCCAGATAATATTCGGCCAGCAAGGCAATACCCAGCATGGAACGGGCAAAATGATCTTCTTGCCTCATCCATAACCCTAATTGTCTCTCGAGAGAAGGACGCCGATTATTATTTTTCAAAACTTCCTGACGGATCAAAGCAAGATAAACCTTTTTAGCCTGCTCTCGGATCTTTTTGTCTTCTTCTTCAAAAGGAGAACCTAGCGGCTCTTCATCAAGCAGGATATCTCTTAATAATTTTTCATTCACTCTCGCCCCATGATCGGCAAGTTTTTCTAGAGCCTCCAGCGCTCTCAAACGGAGATAAATATATTTATGTTCCCTCTTACCCGCGGCGTTTTCTATCAAAGCCAGGGCCGCATCTTTTTCTTTCTGCTCAAGGATGGGATAAATTTCTCTATAAATAACAGCAACCGCCTCTTGAATTCTTAGCCGGTTTGATTTGATCATTTTTTCAAATTTAATTTTTCTCAGGAGGTCAGGATAGGTTTTGAGCCGAATAAGAATACCCAAGGCTTCGGCGGCATATTTTGCTTCCTCTTCCTCATCAGAATAAATTGCTTTCTTTAAAAAGCGCCAGCTAACTTTCCCGCCGGCGCGGGCAATCTTACCCAGAGCCTGTAAAGCAACGATCCGGACCTCTAGCTCCTCATCATTCGCAGCAACCTCTTCCAGCAAATGAATTTTGACCGGCTTTCCCTGCTGCATTAAGATCGGATACACTTCGCCTAGATACCGCGCCGCGGCCCGCCGGGCCGCGAAATTGTCTTTATCCTGAAGCCAGGTAGCCTCACTGCCGTCGGTGTCTTCCAAAACTTCTACTTTTAAAGTCCCTGTCTTGGCACTGGGGATAGTATCAGTCTCTAAATCGAGATCAATATATGTCTCCCAATTTGAATCTTCATCCAGGAGTTCGTTAATTTTATCCTCCACGTCCATCCCTTGCTTATTTAAATGTGTTAGAAGGGTTAAATTGAGCACTGGATCGGTCCTGGGCGGCCAAAGGATGATCCGTTTCCGTAACTGCTGCCAAACTTTTTCGCGCAATGCCGCAACCGCCTGTTCGCGGGTCGGCTGGCCCGCAAAGGCTTTGATCTTCTCTAATATCTCGTGAATTTGATAACCGTTGAGCTTATGCCCGTTGACTTCTGTTTTTCCGCTTTTAAGGCGGCTCACATCCGGCTGGACTTTCAAAACATCCGCCACAAATTGAATTTCATTATGGATCTCCGGATGGGAATCTTGAAATTGCGTAATATTGCGAAAGGCTGCTTCTGAAATTTCGGGAGGTTCGATGACATCTGTTCCTACATATGCGTTTTCTTGGTTGGGGATGTTCCAGAGGGAAAGGGGTCGGCCGCTATTGGCTGCTTTTGATTCTTCTTCGCTGACAATGTGATAAATAATATAGCCGTTGATGCGCAGCTTCTCTTTGACAAAATACTTACTGGCGATCATTCGCTCAAGAATGGAATTCGCCTGGGCCACATTATTGGTAGGATGTGTTAACCCGCTGAACGACTTTTGCGGCAAACGCAGGATCCGGTCTAATTTTAGTGACGGAACCTCTTTATCCCTTTCCACCGCCTCGATCAAACAGTTGCTTCTCGTTGGATAATATCGGACCGTGTAGGCATCTCGTGCCGATAAGGCCTGGGCGTACTGTTCATAATAATCCGCGGCGCGGGCTGCATGCCCAAAGCGGTCATGCA
>MHFY01000147.1:19254-32363 GCA_001805375.1 Omnitrophica WOR_2 bacterium GWA2_47_8
AATTGTTCAGCCTTATCCAGCGCTTCAAAGGCCGCATCATATTGTTTTAAAGATCGCAAGCATTGCGCCTGATAATAAAACAAAGTCGGATCATCCGGATCTTTTTGCTGAACTAACGTTAAAGAAGCCAAGGCGTCTTGATATTTTCTCTGTGACATCAATAACAAGGCATCGTGACGATACTGTTCCTCCCTCAATCCCAATTCCTGAGCTCTTCTAAAATACTGAGCGGCATCACGGTTGCGGCCCACATAATAAGAAACGATCCCCAACTTCTGCCAGGTAATATTCAAAAACGGATTCATTTCAGCGGCAATTTGATACTGTTCCAAGGCCTCATCGTATTTATATTGACCTTCATGGACCTGTCCTAAAAAGATATACAATGCAACATCCTGGGGATTTTCTTTTAAGGCCCGGCGGGTGAAATTCATGGCGAGGTTAAAAGATTTTTCTCTCATTGCAATCATGGCATAAACAAGGCGAAGCGAAGGAAGGACCTCTCTTCCCTCTGTACTTTCTTCTGCCTTTCGTAAAGCCTCTTTGGCTTTTTCAAGATCACCGCTCTCAACATAGAGGGCAGCAATGTTACCATAAACGGAAACACTCTTTGCACCTAGAGCCAATGCGCGCTCCGCCATGACTAACGCCTCTTTAAAGTTTTTTTGTTCAAAATAAATATTCAGCAGTGTAAGCACGGAATCAAGATTGTCTGTCTCTCCATATTTCTTGATATCCATATATTTTGCCGCTTCTTCCAGATTCCCAAGCTGTAAATGGAATTGGCCTAAGAAAGCCTGACATTCTTTAATCCTTTCCTGCGGTCTGTTACCTTTCTGCAGAGCTTCGATAGCCTGTGTTAAATAGGAAACAGCGGCGGGTAAATCATGCTGTCGTCTGCATAAATCGATGAGTGTCATATACGTTTCAACTAGCAAATGGTATTTATCTGAGGGAATCAAGGTAATGGCCCTTTCCAAAGCCTTTCTCGCTTCTGTAAAATGTCCGTTTATCAGCTCATCACGGATAAAATAAGCCCGCCCTAAAAATATCCAAACCCGCGGTTCCTGCGGGTCTTTACGCGCGGCATATTCCGCCGTCAAGATCGCGATAAATGCCATTGTGAGCTGTTTCTGTTTCCGGGCAAAGGTATAAAACACCTCTGACTCTTTTGCGAGCACTTGGACTGACTTCCCGGCAAATACCTTATCAAGCATATCAAGGACAGGGTCGATCCGGTGGCCGGCGACTATTGCACGGATATAATAATGCACAGCTAAGGTAAATTTAGTAAACATCTCCTCCCCCGCTGCGTCTGCGTCCTTATCAACAGCGGGTTGATGCTTTAAAGCGAATTCAGCAGTAACCAGAGCACATTGAGCCCCTATCAAATCTTTATTCCGATACGCTTCGATGGCGACTGCATCGGCATGGGCAAGAAGCTCCATCCAATCAATTTTCTTGCCTGCCGCCAAATCGTCTTCCATCTTCCTCTCAAAAATTGCCCGCGTCTGGCGGTCAAATTCTTTCATTGTTTCTTTAGACCCTGAAATGCTCACTAACGGCTCCGCATCCTGCTGGGCCGCATAATGCCGTTCTGTCATAAAATAAACCGCCCGGCGAACCATCGTCCTTATCAAGTCTTCTGTTCCGCCGTGAATGTCCCACATCGCCCCGGAATGGCCGTCGTTGATCTCAATACCCACCACTTCCTCACCGTTGAAAATTAAATCCCCGCGGGCAAAATCCGGCATCAGATAGGAACCGCTGCCTAAGGGCTGAAATGGATAATTTTTATGCACGCTGTCTTTCACTAAATAATCCTGAAGAGCTTCAACCTGCTCAAGGGCGCGTTGAAGCATTGTCTCTTTGAGGCGCTTGGCCCGAGCCTCATCCAGATTCAGATGTTTTACTAATTCATTAAAGGTCATGACCTTGGCGCCGGTGGAAATATTGACCGGCCCCCGCCGGTCATAACGGTCATAACGGACCACGATATCCTCGCTGGCTACCAGTTCACTCTTCTTTCCTCGGGACACAAAAACACCCACGTTCCAATCATAGCGTACACCGTCGATGATCAAGGGCATGCTATCGATACGTTCTTCAACAACCGCGCCGCGGGCCGTGGCCAATTCGCAGATATACCCTGCCGCTTCCTTCAGTTCATTGTTTGTAAAAAAGCGCACGTCTTCTCCCCGAGCACCATCAATTGGCTTAACCACCACTTCGCTGATATTATGCGATGTAAGGAAGGCCGCTAATTTATTTTGTATCTCCTCTTTCGGAATAATTTGATTTTCCGTATCCGCATCAGAGTAAGCATATTGTTCTTTCAGCGCCAAATCCCGTTCAAAGGCGATCTGCCGCGCTACGCGCACGCCGGCCTTGCTGAAAATACGGTAACTGAGTGCCTTGTCGGTTGTTACGTCCTCAATCGGCCGCGGCTCTAATATAGGGAAGCCGGACGATTCCAATTTCCGCCGCAGCATCCCTTTGTGGCGCGAAATCGAGGCGTAGTGAAGTTCAACCGGCTCGGTAAAATGAACTAATTTCCATTTATCTTCCTTCTGGTCATAATACCGTCCAGCCAGCATGACAGGAACGTACCGCGTCTCTCCGGCAAATTCATACGTCTTAAGGCTAAAGTTAGTGACCGCAAAAAACCAGACATGGCCCGGCTTAAATCGGCTTCCGTGTTTAATGACTTCCATGGAATCTTCACTTCCAAAAGATAAAAACCCAATGATAATCGCGGGATATTCTCCGGCAAAAAATTTGTCCGGATCAACGCGGCCAGCCACAGGCTGCGGAGCGGAAAAATCTTTGTTGTGGAGATACGGATAAGAATATAGCCCCTGGTTGATATATTGCTGGTCCGTTAATATTCCGTCAGGATCCGAACCCGTGGTAAAAATATTCGCATCCACGGCTGGATTTTCAGCCATGGCTAAGGCTAAGCCTAAACTATAAATATCATTGTCGTCCCCTTCTAAGGCCGCAATCGCTTCTCTGTCGATAAAATGCTCTTCCCCAAAGGCCTCGACCGACCAATGACCATTGGGAGTATGTGTAACACTTTCTGAAGCGGCATTTACGTCATCCAAATATTCCTCCAAAGCTGTCACATAGACATTTTTAAAACGGTACTGATACCGCTGCGGATCGAGACGATAGGCATGATATTTTTCCAAAAGCTGGGCAAACGCATGACTCACATTTTCTCCCAGTGTCTGAGCATGTAAAAGTGTGAGCATTTTTGACGCAAAAACGCCCCATTGTCCGATATCTTCCGGTTCCCGCAGGACTTTCCCTATATCATCACTGCTGATGGATTCAAGTTTGACTCTGTCCGAACGGCTGCAATAGCTTTCGGCAAGCTCATGAATGGCCAGCTCAGCCAAAAGATTATCCTGTATACCGTCCACTACAGCGTAAGGCGTTAATATAACCGTTTTATCGGATGTTGAATGATATAGCGCATTGACTTCATACGCGCCTTTTGTTTCTTCATCGATAATTTGGAAATATTTTTGATCCTTGCGGTAACGGATATGGTATTTTCTCTTTTGGCCAAAGACGTAAACCTCAAACGAAGGGCTTACGAATACATTTTCATCCTGGGCTATGTCAAAAAGATGAAACGTATCCACGGATTGGTCTCCGAGGAAAAATTGGAAAAATTTATCCGTTTCCTTTAATCTTTGGATCTCCATATTGGCCCGCCCGGCATAAGGCTGAGCTATGACCTGGTCCTTCATTGTGATCTGCGGATGATGAATGAAAACCTCAAACGCCGCCTGCGCCAGCGTCGTCGGCAGTTCCGGCCAACTTTTAGCGCCGCTTCTAACACTTGTTGTCCTGCCAATCACTTCTACTAAATCGATAAAATCTGCCAACAGCTGTTGAAATCTAAGACGCTTTTCTTCGATTTCATTTCTTTCCTGCAGGTCCCGGATGTCTTGAAAGATTTCATTCATCCTCCGGCGTAAAGCGCTTTTAAATTCCTGCGGATCGGTTGCGAGGCTGGCCGTATACAGACGTACGGCATTAATCCCCTCCAAGTTAGCGGCCAATTTATGTCTTTCTAACTGGTTATCTTTTCTCCAGCGCTTGCCGTTTTTTCTCCATTTAATAATTTTTCCTTCTTCATAAAGGCCGCTTCCTTCTCTTAATCTCTGCTGAATCGCATCAACTTCTTTACCGTCAATATCATAAAAGAAATAAAATATTTTTAATTCTACCTTGATTCTTTCGATCTGCGCCGCGTCTTTTCCGTCCAAATGCAGATCCGTAATTAACCTATGGATGCCCTGCAATCTGCCGTCCGTATCGGGATCGGTTAAGTATTCCAGAGGAAAATCCAGGGCTTTACTCACAGAGACCAGCGTCTGAAGACTTGGCGTCTCTCCTGAATAAAGGCGGTCCAAGGACTGCACTGAAACATCCGCTTTTTTACTCAGGGCTTTCTTAGATAGACCTCTTGCCAAACGTAAACGCCCAACGTTCAAACCCAGCGATCTTTCAATGACTGGAACGTCATAAGGCTCAAATTTTTTCTGCTCTGTCCTTTTTCCCGTAACCAGAGTAAATATTGAAACACCATAAAAATTAGCCAGCTCTGCGATAGTCAGAAGACGTATATCTCTCCTCCCCAATTCTGCATCATTTATAGCATCCACAGAAAGAGAAACTTGTTTTTGAAGCTCCCTAAGAGAAAGCCCTGTCCGCTTTCTCAGGGACTGCAGACGCCTTCCTAAAACAACCCTGTCGATCTCATCCGGAAGTTCCGCGCCTTGTTTAGTATCCGGTACAACTTCGGCGGAAAAATTTTCATCCGTGCCTCCTTGCACCTCAACATATTTACCAAAGACTTCTTCGACTGAAAACTGCAAAACTTTATGAAGTAATACAAACGTCGTCAACGCCGGGAGATTATAACCATTTTCCACACTGGCGATAGTTTTAATATCTACCCCTATCAAAGAAGCCAACTGCGGTTGAGAGAACCCTTTTCCCCGGCGGTATTTCTGTATATGCCGCCCCAAATTAGCCTTGATCATTTCAAGATCATAAGGAACAAAACCGTTTACGGTTTCCTCTCCGGTGAAAATATAAACCAGAGTCGTTTGATAAAAATTAGCCAAACCGATAAAGCTCCTCAATTCAGGGTGCTCTCTATTTTCTTCTATCCTTTCGATGGTTTTATCGTCTACGCCGGATTCCCGCTTCAGCGCGATCCGTGATCTTTCCCCGCGTAATTCTTTTAAACGTTCTCCAGCAGCCTGAAGATCGATCTCTACAGCTTTATCTTTGCCATTCCTCTCCGCCATTCTTCTAGAAAATCCTTCCAAGCGCGCGGCATTGATAATACGGATATTTCTGTCACGCAAAACATAGAACCTGCCTGATGAATCCACCGCGATATCATGGATATAATCTGACCGGCTCCAAAAATTCCCGGTAAAACTTCCCACGTACCGGCCTTGAGGGTCAAAAACTTTCACGTCATGCCGCAAAGCGCCATCGACTAAATAGAGATTATCTTTTCCGTCAAGATGTAATAACGTGGCCGCCTCCACACTGCCGGCGGCTTGAGCACTTGTGTACGGGCCCTCTCGTTCTAACGTTGCCCAGCTCGGCGGGGTCGCCACAAAGTCCAACAATTCCATGGTTTTGCCGATCATATCGGGCTTGACCCGCGCCACCCGACCATCAAATAAGCCCACATAAAGCAGATCCTCACTTTTGCTTGCTGCGATAGAAAATACGACAAGCCATTCTTTCGGCGGCTCCCAGGAGAATAATTTATTCCCGAAAGGATTAAAGACGTGGATCGTGTTATGCCCGTATTCTTTAATATAAACATGGTCGCCGCGGCCGATCACCATATCCTGGCGATCTAAAACATATTGCGGCCCCGTTCCCGTCGGCCGATCGATCTTGTGCAGTAACCTTCCGTCCGGCCCCAAAACTTGAATGAACGGAAACGTCATCAGATAAATATCGCCTTGGGAATTGATCTCGATCTTCGTTGGATTGGTCCAATCGATGACGGAAATATCTTTTTTCCATTTCAAATCGGCACCCGGCATTTCTAGCGTATAAACCCGCACGCGATTATTGCCGGGATCAACGGCGTAGATTAAACCGTCGGAGCCGACCGTTATGGCAGAGAACCTGTTTTCCAATCTCTGTGTTTTATCCCAGGACCCGCACCTGAATATAAATTCGGCAGCAAATCCTTCCGCATGCGCGGCAACAGCCGGGACATCCCGCGTAAGCTCTGTGTAAGCCTCAATAAGGAATGCCGCCGCGTCCATCGCCAATAAGTGATTATCCGGATTGCGCTGGGGATCAATAATTTTTGCCCTTTGTTCAAAGGCGCGTTGGATATCAGCCAAAGCCGCTCCCCTATCGATACCCAGGCGATCATGGTATTCCCTCGCCGTTAAAATTTCTCTGGCGGTATTCGCGAAGCTTTCCGGATTTTTGTCTTCGACATAAGCAAACGGATGAGGCCGAATGACAGCGCGGCTTAAGATCCCGCCCTGTTCTTTTAATTGAGCCACGGTGCCGTTAAATCTTCCTGTCTTAGCGCGCTCATGTTTGCGCCGAATATCGGCATTAAAGGCAAGATCCCGGTTGCCTTTAAAAACACGCTCGATGAGATCTTCAAAAAGGACATCCGCCGCGCCGGTGCCCCGCCATTCTTTGTCCACCAACATTTGTTCCAAGGAATTGAAATCCGTCCGGTAACGGTAAAAGCCGATGACCTTCTTCTCTAATATAAGGAGAACCAGAATATCGCCGTTCATAAAATTATGCCTTAACTCTTCCCCAGCTTCCTCTTTGGTCATGCCGCTGACCCATTGCATATACGATCTCTGCATTTGGCTTAAGTACGACATGGAGGTGCGTGCCAAAAGCGACTGCGATGTCTTGGCCCAAATTTCGTGCAGTTCAAATTCAAATTTGGAAGTCCGGAGTTCGTCTTCTTTTCTTTCCGAAACCCAGCGATCCTTGCCGATCTTCTCGAGAGTGATGAAATAACCCTTTTCTTTTTCTAAATCCTGATTCTCGGCGCCGATCCGTATCTTAGGGTCCCTGCGCTGATAGAGATCCAAAAGCGTTGTCTTTGTTTCATCCGTCGCCACATCCCAAATCTTGTATCCTTGATAGTGCCCGGAGAACGTGACATAAATCTCATTGGCCAGCCCTCTCAGGACAGTCCTTTTTAAAAGTTTAAAGACCTGTCTGACGCTGTATGTGGCCCGCCCTTTTCCACCAGTCTCAGAGGAAGGGCGAGGTCCGTCCTTGACGAGATCTCGCCCCGTTAGGGCGGACTCGCCAAAGGCGGCCTGCCCTTTATAACCTATCGCTTCTAAATTCTTTTCGATCATATCCGCCATCTCCGTAGCCGCATCCTCATCAAGACTTCTGAGAAGGTCCACCAGACAGGCAGGCCTTAAACCTTGCAGGCTGGGGTGTTTTTGGGGTTCATCAATAAATTCCTTCATATCCTCCATCAATGCGGCAAAGGCCTTTGACGACGATGAAGAATTGCGGGATTTTGCGTCCGATCCCCCGCGATAAGGCTGAAGTATCCCGGCAATGGATTTCCCGAAAAGAGGGATCTTAACCGACAGGACATGCCACACCAAAAGCTGGCCGACGGTCGTCTTTTTTTCCTGCGCGAGTATCTTTAATAATCCAAATTTTACTTCTCCGGGCAAGGACTTCCAAAAACCATCCGGGGCCGATCCTGGCTTTTTTAGTATTTCAACGGCCTGCGCGAGAGTGTCGACCTTAACCGGTTCTGCCTTGGGCCGGCCGACGGCATTCTTTACTTTTGGTTTTGCTGATTCAGATGGAACTGCATCTGCAGGGCTAGCCTCTGGGGAGGGCTGCACGGGGGCTGAAGCAGATTTCTTTTTCCTGGCCAAAGCCAGATGTTTCTTTAAACGCGGATCTTTTTGCAGGTCATACGTCAATATGAGTGGATCTTTAATATCTTTATACTCGGGATGATCTAACTTTAATCGTGCGATCAATGCTTCCCGTGTGATCTGCTGACCGGCAATGCGCACTTCTTCCAAAATTGCAAATAGCCTGTCCCATCGTTCCCGGGTCTTCTCCCGTTGCTTTTTGCCGCCTTCAACATCAGAAACAACATCAGGCTGGCCCGCCGGTTCTGAAATTCCTACCAGAGCAGGCGCTGGCCCAGGTTGTGCAGCAGCCACAGCAGGCGATCTTAAAGGCGGTTTTATGGGATCAATAATAACGGGCCGCGGCCTTGGCGTTTGCTCTATCTGTTCCATTTGAGCTTTTAGATCCGCAAAACTGCTCGCAACAATGGGAGCAGGTGGCGGCGGCTTGGGACCCCGGCCCTCCGGGAAAGCCCGGGTAAATAAATAATGAACGAGTGTTTGCGGTATCTCCCGGTGAGAATTCAGACGCTCCCAATCCTCATCGGTTAATTCCTGCATAAGAGCGATAATTCTTCCTGTTCTTGTTCGCCTGTAAAGTGTAGCGGGATGCTGCGGCAAAATTTCCCGAACTAATTTAACGATCTCATCAACCTTATCCATTAGTGGTTGTGCCGGTTGTATTACTGTTTCTTCCTTAATCTTCTCTTCCTCGATCTTCTCTTCCTCGTCATCAGCTTCTGCATCTTCAAGTTCTTTTTTAGGCTCTTCTTCAAGTTCTTCCTCAGGTTCAGCCTCTGCCGCAGCTGATGATCCTGTATCTGAAGCTGGTTCTTCATCCTTTTCAACTGCTTCATAAGGATCACAGGGGATGTTCATTCTCCGGGCGAATTTGTTTTGAATGGATAAATATATGGCATGAAGATCGGAATTCTTGTGCAAAACAGCCTCGATATCTGACGCGGTTATGTCTTCAAGGCCTTCCATGGAATTAACCCACACCGCTAAAATAGCGCCGCTGATAAAATCCAAATTATTCTTTACCGCATCCTGCAGAAGGTTCTCCAGGACCATACGCAATAAGCTCTTTTTATCCATACCCGCGGCAGATTCAAAAGGTGTTTTTAAGTGTCCTGATCTTTCTCTCCAAAGCTCAACCAATTCCTGGGAGCCAAGCAGCCCCTGTTCATGCAATTCTCTCGTCGTATAAGGACCGCTTAAGACTCTAACGTATAATGCTTCAGCCAAATAGATGGAATCAAGATCAGGTAAATTCAAGGCCTTCCATTCTTCTATTTTAAAACCTTCCAGATATGCGGCAGCTGTGTCGCATCTCGCGCGTCCTTCGCCAGAACCTTTAGGAGCGGCTGATGCTTGACAGATCAATTCAACGGCACGGTCAACCTTCGCGTGTGATGCAGCACTTAAAGGTTTTTCCTTCGGTTTTGCCGGTACAGGCACAGACGGCTTCGCCGGCTGCGGTTTGGGCGGAACTGGTTTTGGTTCGTCTTGTCTTGGCTGAGAAACTGCCGATCCTGAAACCGGCGCCGCAGCGGCAGCGGCGGTTTGCTTCTTTTTTCGGGCTTGGGCTCTCGGCTGCACCCCATGCCGGGCCGCTATCGCGGCCGCGAGGCGTGTTTGCAGATCATTCACACGATTTTCTAAAGCCTTACGGATCGCTTTGCGCACAGTTCTTTCTGTCATTGGCTGTTTGTGAACAAGGACAAGTCTGCCTAATTCTTTCAAACGCGGAACGTTAGCCAGATCCCTTAAAACCGATTGATTCTTAACATCCCGAAATATCCTTACCTCTCGCAACCGGTCCGCTAATTCATCACGGGTCAGGGTTTGGCCATTCTTTCTGGCATCATCCATGATCGCGAACAACCTATCCCGCCGCTGTTGGGCCAGGCTTTTGCCGCCGGATAAAACTGTCGCCATGGATACTTCTCTTTGCGCGGCTTCATAGGCTTCTACTTTCTCTAAAGCCTTTTTGCGCCTTTCCTTGGCCCATTCCGACAACTTGGAAAGATCCGCGGGATCAAGCGTACTTAAATACTCCCGTGCCAAACGATAACGCGCCGCAACGTCTCTCGAATTCATTTGCGGATACATGTCCACACCTTCGACCAATTTATAAGCCCAATCAATATCGCTCTCGACTAAATGCAGCGGCCGATTGGGTTTCTTGGTGGGCCGTGGGGAGCGAACTTCTTCCTGTTCTTCTTCCATCGGGATCGCTGCATATTGCGCTTCCAGCTCCGCGATCCTTGCCCTGCGCCTTTGCATCGCCGATCGATCCCTTTCTTCCATAGTAAGATTTTGATACAATGCCTCCACACGCGCAAAGACCCCGTGCGCTTTCTCCATTTCCTCCAGCCTGACAGCGATCCATGAGGCCATGCCTTCAGCTTTCTTTTTACATTCTTGAATATCCGGGGATCCTGAATTCGCAAGCGCGGTTTGCAGGACATTCCACATCAAGCTCTTTACGCGCGTTCTTAAGGCCCCCACCTCTTCACAGATTTTTAAGATCGCTGTATCATTGTTCCGTGCTTCTCCAAGGACCTCTCCTGCCTTAACGAGATCCTTCGCCTTTAGAGCGTCCGATATTGCCGCAACTCTCGATGATAAACTACTGACCTGTACATACCAGCCCTCGACTGTATGAGCCGCGGCTTCCATCTGTTCCAACAAGGCTGCTATCCTTTTTTCATCTTTCGTTAAGGGCGGAGGCGTTTCGTCCACCGGTTTGTTCTCTGACGGGGTCAATATTTCACATAAAAATTCAGCGATCACTTTTTTATACTCCGGGTCCTTGTGCCCCTGCAAATGGCCGCCCTTTACCCAAAGCCTGTCGGCATATTTCAGCGTGTCGCGGATCTTCAGCTGCTCAGCCCGGGAAACGATCTCATCATCCTTTTCAAAGATCAATAACGTCGGAAGATCTTTAGACATACCGGCAAAATTCCTCATGGTATCGACCGGCTCGAGCTCGCCCTGCGCGCTTAAAACTTTCGGGAAGGCCTCATGGTACGTGAGTTCAAATTCCTTTTCCGCCCATTGCGCGAGAAGTTCATCCCAATCTTCAACTCCGGGATAAGCATCTTTCAGAATCTTTAAAAAAATCTGTTTATACCTGAAAATAAATATCCGTTTCATCGTATCCTTAAAACTGGCCATGGGGGATTGAAGGATCACGCCGTTAATTAAACCCGGATGAAGGCGGGCGATCTGGGCCGCGGCACTCGAACCTTTGGACATCCCGTGCAGGATGATCTTTCCGTATTTGAATCGAAGCTGGGTTAAGACATCGGCCACATCAAGATGATCATAGGAAGACCATCGGTAAAATTCATGCGCGCTTAAACCATTTCCCAGAAAATCCAAAAGCAGCACATCGGCATCGTTCTTGGAAGCACCTGTTCCTTTATAGACCTCAGCCAGGTGCCTGAACTTTCCGCCGGGAAATCCTAACGGATGGATAAAGACAATAAGGTCCTTACCGCCGCGGCGGTAGAACCGGCCGCGCAGCTTTTTCCCGTCGCGCAGCGTAAATTCAGAGATCTCGACCCCGCCTGCTTCGTCCTTCTCCAATTCTGCCCCGCGCATATTCGAACGGATATTGCGTGCCGCGCCGGCCGCGCAGATCAAACAGCCGGCGGTATCAGCATTAGAGATCTCTTTTCCGCCTTCTATTTCCTTTAAAGCCTGTAAAAGTCCTCCATCATACGCAAAGACCCTTTGAATATTTTCCTTCTCTTTCAAGATTAATTCTTCCAACGTCGGGGCCGCGCTTATTTGTGAAGCGGGCTGCGGGGTTGTAGCCGGTGCCGGATCACTTTGGGCGGATCTGGATGCAGCAATTCTTCTCTTACGGCCCGGCGTCACGGAAAATTCCCTAAGAACCTTATAAACAATGGTAAGATCAATGCCGTATGTTTCTTTCAACTCCGCTGCCGTTTCCGAAACTCTTTGACCCCGATGTGCCGCCGCCCACGCTTCTAATTTTAAACGCTTCTCTGATTTATACGGGCCTCTCTTGGGTGCGGTTACTTTCGGGGCGGGCGGCTGGTCTGTTATCGGTTCTTGTCCAGCAACGGCCACTGGTGAATCCACCGGATCTGCAACCGGCTCCGTTACGCTGAATGGTTCCCCCAAAATAGGCCAACTATTGCGTTGCCGTATTTCTTCCTTCAATTCATTGAATACACTATCAGTACTCACACTTTTGTCTTCCAGCATCTTCAAGATGGCGGGGACTCCCCTTGGCGCAATGTCCTGAAGAAGCCTTAGCCAGGGTTCACATAATGAAGCCCACACCGTTCTAAAATCCCCATTTTCGATCTTAGAAACAATAGTTTGAGTTATTCCCAACCGGGCTCCGAGCCATGCTTGAGTAAGTAAATTAACTTTACTTGGGCGAGGCCGGGCTAAATTAAGAGTCTCTCGTACAAATTTTAAGTGGGGACCAGGAACAGTAACTGATCTTTCCTGATCAGTAACAGCCTCTGCCGGTTTTTCCTCTTCCCGCGGTTTATCCGGCGTCCTGCCGGCCAACAGATCTTTTTCCCTCTCTGTCAATTCCCGCTTCTGTTCTCGTTCATCGCCATTCACGTTTTCATTGTCCTCTGCTCCAATAAAGGCCATAAGCGAATCGCGGACGCTCCAAAGAGTGGTTTCGGTCGCGCGCTTGCTGACATGATAAACCAAATGGCCTTTCCATTTACCTTCTTTAATGCGTTTTGGACGCTTTAAATAAATTCTCCCTGCTAGATCATCGACCCCCGGCTTATATAAATGCTTACGCTCTTGCAGAATTTCTTTTAACGTTAAATACAAGATTTTCGCGTTAAAGAGAACATCTTTAAAACCTCGCCCCTTGACTATCGCATCGTACTTGAGTTTCGATCTTTTTATCAGCTCATCCGCCAGGGCATCCAGTCCCATGTCCCTTAATTTTTGCGTCAGGCAGTTTTCAAATGTCTCTTCTTCCACTGCAGAATATCCGCGGATCTTGTATTCATTGGTAAATTTGAGAGGGATCGCGCCCTCGGCCATGACGATCTTTCCCGGCCTGGAAAGCTCTACTAAAACCGGGAATGGCCGCTTAGGATCTTTATTGACGATCATCAAATGATAATTCATTTCGGGGAACAAATACTGATCTCGGCCGCCGAC
>MHFY01000147.1:32377-32664 GCA_001805375.1 Omnitrophica WOR_2 bacterium GWA2_47_8
CCCTGTTATTGCCAAGAAAATGCAGACAATCCGCAAGGTCGGCCTCGGATATATAAAACTCGGCCAATCTGCTCCTACTCTCTCCGGAGGAGAAGCCCAACGGGTGAAACTGGCGACAGAGCTAGCCAAAACCGGGTCTGGACACACAGTGTATATTCTGGACGAACCTACAACCGGTCTGCATTTTGAGGACCTAACCAAACTGGTACAAACCCTTTCAGACCTGGTCGCCCAAAACAACACAGTCATTGTCATCGAACACAATCTAGACGTCATCAAAAACGCCG
>MHFY01000148.1:0-3444 GCA_001805375.1 Omnitrophica WOR_2 bacterium GWA2_47_8
TGAAGAAACAGATTTCAGCTACCGCTTCGCGCCGGAAAAAGGCGCCAAGGGCACGCTGCCGAATTTAGAAAGTGATTTCCAGATCAAAGCAACGGTTGGCCCGGATGGCAAACAACGGGTTTATAAAGCCTATGTGGATGGCAAAGAAGCAAGCGGCATGGCCGCGATCCCTTCGGATGGCGATATTTCAAAGATAAAATTTGCTGTGTTTGGCCAGGAAACTGACCGTACCTCGACCAACACCGCTCAATCCGGCGATAAACGTAAGTTATCATTGGCTGAAGTTAAAGAATTTATGGCGAAGTTAAATGCCGGATTGCCTGACTCCGGCCAGCCACTGTTAGCCGAGCATGCCTTTGAAACGCAAGACCCGAACAATCCGCAACAATCGTTGTTCAGCGCGAATAAACCGCCGAAGGGGGCTGATCTAGCGAATGAGAATTTTGGCGCAGGAAATACTTTGCCTGACGGCACACAAGGTCCGGGTTTAAAATTTAATTACAAACGCCTCGTCCATTCCATGGGTGAATTTATCGCGCCCACACCGTTGGCGCTTCAGGCGTTGAAAGCCATGGACACGGAAACGCTGGTCGCTTTCCTTAAAGATGCTAATCCAAAAAGCAAATTAGACCCGTTAGACGTTGCCTTTAGGATTGAAGATCTGAAAGAAACAAATTCCGCCGCTTTTGACAGCATGCCGGCTTTAGTCGAAGCCTTGGCCACTCAAGGCGGCAGGGCCGTTAAAGACGGCATCGCGGATGTCGGAGAGATCATCAATCCGGACGTTGTGAATACTTTGGCTTCGCTGGCTAATCCTTACGCCGGCGAAACCGTCATGACCGGCCATGCGCCGCATAGCATGAAAGATCCCGGCAGTACGTATACATTCATGAATATCAACAGCCCGGATAAAGGTTTGGTTTACACGGTACGAAATGAAGCAGGCGGGGCGATCCGGTATTTAGAAGGAAGATTATTCCGCGCCTCCGGCCAGGACGGAGACGGTTATTTAAAAATCGGCGCCAACGGCGAACATATTATTTACAACAAAGATAATGGCCTGCACGTTGAATTAACCGCGCCGTATAAAGATGAAAAGACAGGCAAAACAATCAATTCCTTTATCTACGGCAAATTTGATCTGGCGGCGCATCCGGAACAGAAGATGCGCGAAGTACCGATTGAAAGTCTTTTAGGCGCCTTTGAAAAAAGTAATTTAGATTATTATGAACGTAATGGTTTATTAAGCTGGTATGCAATTGCTTATACCCGCCAGGGCCATCAATTGAAGGGTCAGGACGGCAAAGTTGTGCCGCTGGAAGAATTTTTAAACGCGCACCCCACCACAGCCAGCGCCATGGTGTATTTGTTCGGTACAAACTTTTTCAATGCTCAGCCTTCGCTTACTCTTCCCGGATTGCCGACGATTAATTTAGCTCCCTCATTCGGGTTGCCTTTGGGAAGTCCTAGTCTCTTACTTGGATCACTGTTAAGTCTTAATAATAACAATCCGCAGGATCTTTTATCTTTGTTGCAAGCTGCGGGGCAGAATCCACTTGGCCTGACTGATCCGTTAGCGCCGTCATTAACCTTACAGCCTGGCCCGGTTGACCAGGGATTGCTTGGGGCATTAGGCCAGCAAAACAACGGTTTAGGTTTATTGCTTTTGAATCAAGCTCAGGATCCTTTATCAAATTTTGGCCTCGCAACACCGCAACCGCGCCGGGCGTTTCTCGTGGTTAATGCCGATGGTAAATTGTCCATTCAATACGCGTCCAACGCGGGCGAAGCGCCGTTAGGATTTGATGTCAGCTTAAAACCGGACATGCAGTTAGGGGCAGGATACAGCGAACCATTTTATGGTTCTGTCTTAGTTTATAAAAACGGACAATTAGTCAGGGTGGCCACGGATGATACGACCCGTCCGGTGACCAGCCAAGAAATCTTTAACAATTATTTAGGCGGTGATCCGACAGCCGGTTCCAAATCGATTTTGATAGTTAATGAACAGGGTGAAGTTATGGCGAATATCCCGTCGAATGTTTTCGCGGCCCATTATGGCGCGGAAACCTTAGGCTTGCTGCCGGCTACGTCAGCCGAGGGGATGGTTCCGATTAATAATTTAGGGTTTACGGATCCTGCTTTGGCATTTCAGGGTAAAGGAGAGGATCCCACCGAACAGCTTAAACAAGAATTTGTAAAGAAGGCTGTGTTCGTCGACGGCAATACCTTACCGCAGGGCAAAAGAGATATTAATAATCAGGGCGATTTTTTCACCTACGGCAATCAGGTATTTTTCGTGGCCGATGATGGATCCACTTACCGTTATGCAGGAGCTAAAGGTTCTCAAGCGACCACAACCGGAAATTCAGATGCCTTTGTCGATCCGAGCCATATCTCAATTGAAAATCAGGGCGTCATCGAATCTTTAGCGAATGGCAAAATTAATATTTTAGACAGCAATATCTGGGTGAAAGTTGAAGGAGATGGAAAGCTGATGATCAAAGGCGGCGGCGGTACATTACGTAATGCCAATATCCCTATTCATGTCAGAGCCGGCGAAACCCGGGTCGTTGGAGAGAATCAACCGTCTTCCAGCCCGGTCAATGATTTGTTAAAGCAGCAGGTTGCTTATGCCGGCGATGGGCGGGTTGTTCCTCCGGACGCAAAGAAAACTCCAGACGCGTATTTGTCTGTTGCGCAGCAATTCGGTGGGGCTGGTACAACCGAAGGGGTTGTTGATCTTGATCTGCAGGGAGAAGTTATTCCAACTGATGGACAAATGATGGGTGGTTTCGATCCGGTTGATATTGTTTACGGCCCGTCCGCAACTGGAGCAACGCCGTTTACCGTCACCGGATACGCGCAGGCAAAAATAGACGGCAAGTTAAGCGATAAGGCTGATGTCGTCGGACAATACGGCTGGACCCGCACCTCTCCCGGCCGCTGGGCGCCGGTGTTGGGTTCTAAAGATGGAAGCGATAAAAAATTCTTAGCCCCGCGTTCCAATGAGGTTTTAGGAAAGATCTTAGGCCTGCACGTGGCGGATGGTTTTAATGACGCGATGGTGAGGGTGCGCGGCAATATCAAGATCAAAGACCTTGTTCAAAAAATTGAATCAGGGAAATTAACGGCGAATGAAGTTAGCAATTTACGAGCTTTCTACGGAAGAGGCGCTATACAATTTATCAATGATAACGGGGAAATTGTTAAGAACAAAATCGGCATGCCGATGGGCTTTAAGGATTTTATACGCGATCACTTGACCGCCAATCCGAAAGATCAAAAGATTTTGGAAAAAGTTTTCGGTGAAATGGACCTGACCAAAGATCCAAGATTCGCCAAAGATTACGGATTTTCACAGAAAACACAGGTCGCCGGTGTATCGGATGAAGGAATAAAGCTTACCTTGCGCGGAGACGGGACAAAGCCGACCGACAGCAC
>MHFY01000148.1:3458-18230 GCA_001805375.1 Omnitrophica WOR_2 bacterium GWA2_47_8
AGCCGCAGTATTAAACACGCGGCCTTGGAGCAGTTAACGAGCTCGAAAAAGGGCGGCGGTTTATTGCATTTCCAAAAAGACGGGATGAGTTTTAACGTGATCATGCCGAACACTCCGGAGATGGTCAAGCAGATCAAGAACGCCAGCCGCGAGATGCAGGAGATCGTGGTTGTTATGACTGAATCAGGTTCTCTTGGGTATGTGTTAAGAAAAGATAGGGTTAACGCCAAACCCGTTGAAGGATTTGGGAAGACGGGGGCGCCAAGTATTTTTACTGCGGGTTCCCTTGATGTGGCAGTCATGGATCCCAACACTGGTTCACAAAAAATTGGTACAGATGGAAATCCAGTTTTTATAGCAGTCCCAATAGGCCAATTTCAAGGAAAGACATTGGATGGGTCAATGTATGGGCAAATTATTGGAGGCGGTAATACTGGCCGGTTCATTGCGGTTAATGAATTAAAGTTTAATCAGGCAAAAATAGTTACCGCTGAAGATAAAGCCAACTATCTTGCTTTACAAGCGGAAGTTGCTGGAATCATGAAGGCGGCTCAAGAGGCGGCTAAGAGAAATCAACCGATGGCGGCTCCGACCCTGTCAACAAAGGATGCTGCTGAAAATTCGAATAAGGTTTTAGTTAAATTTGTGAATGAAGATGGTTCTGAAACAGAAAAGCTTCTTACGATAGGTGACTTTGAAGTGGCTGTTATTCAAGATGGGCATAAAGCGACAATTCCTTTTGGATCTATTGGGTATTGGGATAGCGGTGAAGCGAAAGATGGCCGGCATGTTTTAAAGTCAGGGTATAAGGGGAGCCTTACATGGGATCCCAGTGAAAAGGTCAATGTCAAGAGACAAGTCCTGGTTAAACAGGCGGATGGGACTACGGTCGTTCAGGAAGTTGAGGATAAAATTCCTTATGGCGAATACCTAGAAGCCAAAAAGGCGGGGGCAAAGGCGGAAGATCTTAAGGGGAAATGGGTTCCGGTGCAGACAGAAACTGTCACAGAAGATAATGGGACGGGTGGAGTAACAACAAGTGAACGGACAACCGGGGGATATTGGCAAGTGTTGGAAGGTCCGAATGCGGGTAAACAATATTATGGCAAAGAATTAGCTATTGTTTACGATGAGTCGGGCAACATGCAAGAAGTTGTCCCTGTCAATTATTCTTCCAAGCCAGTATTTAAAGATCAAAAGGATGATAATCAATGGCTGACAACAACGGATAATGAGGAAGGTTTCTTCTGGTGGTGGGACGGCGATCTGGCCGATGACAACGCGTTGTCTTTAAGGGTCGGCGCCGACGGCACCTATTGGGGCATGCCGCATGACCCGACGAATTCGACCGGCTTGGCGAGCTTGGCGCGCGGTGAATCGAAGGATACATTCGGCAACACAATCCCTGCCGGTCCGTTACATTATGATCTGGCCTATCAGCAGCATATGGGCACCTTAGGCCAATTGGATGACATGGCAAAAACAATCGGAAAATTGGAAGTAGTATTTGCTGTACCGACGGTTCTTTTTGCCTGGACAGGTATTGGTTCAGTTGTTTCCAAAGGCGTGGGAACGGGGGCCAAGCAAGTTGCGGTTAATGCTATCCGGACAAGTATTCGAAGGTCTTTGGTCGAGGCCCTAAAATTAGAAGCAAAAAATTTAGGAAGAGGTTTAACGAAAGCAGAAGCCCGATCAGTATTTATAAAAATGTTTGCTAATGCCGCGGCGAAAGAAGGCCTTAAAGCAGCAGGCCAGCGCGCGGTGATGGTAGCGCCGGCAAAGGAATTTTTAAGCCGTTATATCGGGATACGCGCAATAGGTTGGCTGTCCGCGGAGCAAGTCGCAAGCAACGTGATCACGGGCCAGTGGATGGGTGGGGATAGAGTGCTGCAGAGTTTGATCATGTCAGGCGGCGCTCCGGGTGCCGCAGGAATAATGAAATCACAATTATCAAAAATTCCGCTTGTTAAACCTATAGCAAATGTTGCTTTTACTTATCCAAGAACTTCCGCAGCGGTTTTAACGCCACTTACGACAGCCGCTATTTTTAACATTGCGGATGCTATGCAACATGGGCAAGATTATAATTGGAAAGCCGCAACGGTTGAAGGGTTAGGCGAAGGGGTAAGGATTTTCAGCTCGATCTTTTTAATGAACCGGTTAATGAACAATAGAATAACAAGTCTCAAAAGCTTCGGAGGACTTATCGGTGGCGGCATCGGGGCCGGCGCAAGCTGGGGTGTTGCCGGATATTCCGGGGCCTTGGCAAAAATGATGCGTGAAGATGGGGAGAATAAAAATATTGATCTTTTAGATCCCACTTTATTAAATGCGTTTAAAGACAGTGGCCTTAAGGGTGCGAAGTATTATGCGGCTTTTGCGGCAGGAAGTAAATTATGGTTTGCCGGCCGGACTCTAGGTGCTAAGGGTGCGTTAAAGCATCAAACGCTTAATCAGAAGTCTACACGTATGACCAAAGAAGCTCAGGCAGCCTTTGGTAAAGAGCACGGTGGATACACAGCAGCTGTCTTTTTAGGTAAATCCGCGGTCGGCGCGACAGCAGGATATTATTATGGAAAAGAAAAAGGATATGAAGGAAAAACACTGACTGCCGCAATGATTGTCGGCGGGTTATTAGGCCAGCCATTACTGTCTTTCCGTGCCACTACGCTGCGTAAAGAATTTGCGACCACGGCGTTGATCCAAAGGGCCTGGTTGACCGGGTTCGGCGCCGCCGGCGGGGCGGCTGTAAGTTTATGGGGCGATGATCTTGGATTCACGGATGCGGAAGCCAAGTTTGGGGAACTAGACTTTTGGAGAAATGTGGCGGTCGGTGCTTTGTTAATGAACAGCCGCAATTTAACCAGCATGTTCAGTAAAGTAGGTAATTTGTCCAGCCGGGTTGCCCGCGGACGTTTATTACTTGACGGAAAAGCAATGAATCTTGACAACGCGGATGATTTAGCCAAATTAGGGGATGATGCTTTTCTAAGCTTAAGAAATCAAAAAGAAGAGGTCTTTAACGCCATGGCCATCCCTCACATGGTGAATCAAGGGGCGATCGGATTCGCCGGTGCTGGAGTTATGTGGGAATTGAGTAAAGACCTTGTCAGCGGCCTTCAAGGAGAACAGCAGGATGTCGTCGCTTTCTTGGAAAAACATGTACAGTCAGCGGCCGGGGGGTTAAAAGAAGGTACGCACTTAGGGCCTGTGATCGGGTTTACTATGCCGCAGGCTATAACACCGTTGGGAAGATTTTTAGCCGACAATCAGGGCGCCGTGGGTTATGCCTTTGCCGTCGGGAAAAGCCGAGGGTTATTACGCGACGCTAAAGTGTTAGAAAAACTGATAGCGGAAGGGCCGGCTTTTAAACGTATGTTAGGGTTAATAGAATTAAAACCCGCCTCTGCTGCCGCGAAAGCCGCAGGCAGAACAGCAGCATCCGCTGCCGGAGAAGTTTTATATCAGGCCGGGAAAGCGGGATATGTCGCCAGTAAAGCGCATCAATTTGATCACTTGTATATCTTTTTGGGAACAACGGACAAGGTTACCGAATATATTAAGGCAGGGATGGAAGAATATTATGAGAAGAAGCAGATGAAAGAGCATGGCCCGCAGTTAAGCGCCTTATATAGAGAAGGCCAGATAGCGGAAGAGTCCACTGCACAAGGAAGAGTCTTTAAGGAAGGGACATTTGAAGCCATTGACAAGATCATTGCCACAAAGTTTAAAACTGCCGCTGAAATTGAAGAACAAGCCGGAAATTTAGGGTTATGGTCAACGGTCTTTTTGTTGCCGCAGAATCAACCGGCAGGCGGGGAAGGCTCCGGTCAAGGCCGAGGCAGGGAATCCAAAATCACGGAACCGGAATTTAAACCCGAAGGGCCGAAGAGCAAACCGCTCACACCTGCCGAGCAGGCGCTTCAATCCGCCAAACAGGCGCATGAGTCAGGAATTTTAGGCGCTGACCAAACAGCGCCGGTGGTCGCAAGCGCGGCTGCTTCCGCTCAAAAGGCTGCCGACGCCGTTGAAGCGACCCAAGCAGACAGGGCACGCGACACGCAGCGAGGCCGTGAAGATCTCAGGCCGCAGGGTCTTCGCGATGAGGGTGGTAATGGACGGGGTGATTTAGTTGTGATCGGGGAAGATATTTTCTTTGTAACAGATCAAGGAACCCATCGCTTTGAGCCCAAAGGTTCAACAACTTCTCCCAATGGACAACCCAATCTTCGTATCGAAAAATTAGCGCAAGTACAAGCCTTGGCTAAAGAAAAAGTTGATGTTTCAGATGGTAATTGGGTTGAGGTTAAAGTTGATGTTGCGCAAGGGCAGGGGCAAAGATTTACTTTCCGCGGAAGTAATGGCGAATTGCGTACCACTGATATCGATATCACTGTTAAAGCCGGCGAAACCCGTGTTGTTGGAGAAACACCGGAAGCGGCCTTGGCCCGATTAGAAGGCCGCGAAGTTCGAGACAGTGGATCTTCCTTTGGGGAGTTTGTAGGCGGTGATAAAGCCGATCCTTCGAGAGGTTCCCCGCCAAAACCGGCAAACAGTTCAGCCAAACCAGGGGAAAAAGCAACCACTGATAGCGCCACGGGGACAGCCGTCGCTGATGCGGCGTCAGTTGCCAAACTCGCTGCCGCAGAACCAGCTAAACCTTCCGCGCCCGCGGCACGCCGTACTCGCGGGACCATGGAAGCGCTGAAGAACATTTTTGCCAGCCGGCAAAAATTAGGATTAGGCGGCAGCAGCCGCGCCGGCCGCGCTACGTTAGATCAGGTTGGGAAGGCGATCCAGGCTCGCCTTCAACCCGTGGCCAGATTAATGGCGGAGGCCAACAAGATCAGGGTCCAGATCGCCGGCACCAAGGATGTCTTCGCAAAAGGAAAATTGGAAAGAGATTTGAAGGTCATGGAACGCAAGATCGAACAGGCGAAGAACCCGGAAGTCGGCAGAGATGAATTCGGCGTTGAAGGCCCGCGTGAAAAATTAACCTTTGAAGAATTAAAGCAGCTGCAGGCGGATCTCAGATCGGTTTCTGAAGGCCGCAAGGGTGATATGACCTTAAAAGACCTGGATTGGCAGATGACCCGCGAATGGCAGGACGCGACGCTGGCGAAGAATTATGCGGATCAAGCCCGTAGGCAAACCGACAGTAATTTAACAAAAAGAGTAGAAGAAGCGACGGCTTCTGCCGACAAAGCAAAAGGTCAAAAGACCTCGGAACAGGATTTTGCTGAAGCGGAAAAAAGATATGAAGACGCGATCGCGAAGGCCAGAAAAGTAGAAGCGCCAAAACCGGAAGCTAAACCGGAAGCAAAATCAGAAACAAAACCGGGAGATCAAGCAGAAGCGAAACCAGAGGCGAAACCAGAGGCTAAACCGGAAACCAAAGTAGAGCCCAAAGCGGAAGAAACCGCCGTTTTGGCCGAAGCCACGGCCCGTCTTGGTTTATTAAGGGCCCAGCGTGCCATGCGCCAGGGAATGGAAAGTCGGGACCAGGCAGTCCGAAATGCTAAATTCCAGGAAGCCCGTGAGCATATCAGTAAAGTTTATGAAGGCCTGCCTAAAGAAGGAAATCAAGGCTTGCGCTCCACGGTCGAGCGTATGACCGGGGAAATGGAAGCGGAATTAGCCCAAAAACTCCCGACAACCGAAAAAGTGCACGCTAAAAGAGAACAATTAGCTCAACAGCAAAAAGATCTGCAAGCCCAATTGGCGAAGTTAAGGGACGCGGCAAGTTTGGAAGCGGACATGGGCGTTCTTTACGACGGGCGCTGGTATGACGGCCGGGGCAGGCAATTTACAGGTGGCACCATTGGCGAAATTTTAGCGCGGTTAAGGCAGGCGGCGGAAGATGCCATGCCGAAACCCGAAGACAGCGGCATGGACGCTATTAGAGCAGGCACAGAGAAGGTCAAAAAATTAAGACAGGAATTACATGAGTGGACAGAATTAAAGAAGACCATGGGCAAGCAAGACAGAAAGCGATTAGACCGTGAACACGCCCAAGTCAAAGAAGCATTGAGAAAAGCTGAGGCTGAACTGACTGTATTAAGAGAACATCATGCGGATGTTGTGAAAAGAAATTCCCCTGAACATAATACCGACGCTGAAACACAGAAAGCCAAGGAAGCCCGTCAGCATTATGAGGCGTTTAAAGGTTTAGTGGACAGATTCGCGAAAGGTAAAGACATTCGTTCTCTGACCTTAAAAGATGTGGAAGCGCAATTGGCTAAAGAAACCCACGCGACCGAAGTCGAAGGACCGAAACAGCAAGATCAATTAAAACGCGTCGGCGAACGTTTAGAACAGGCCAAAGGACAACAGCATCGTGGTTCAACTGAAGGAATGGCGGAATATCGTTTGGGTGAAGCTGTCCGGCTCGCGCCGCAAGGTTCCATGGAACGGTTATTGGCTGAAGCGGCATTGAATACATTCAGAGCACAACGTCATGCAGAAGGCGGGCAGTTTGATCAGGCGCAAAAACGTTTAGTCACCGCATTAAGAAGGATCGCCAGGGCCTCTGAATTAACTGGTGATAAAGGCGCCGCTGAAACACCGGAGATCATCGCCGCCCGCGGAAAAGTGAACCGCGCCTTGGCTGATGTTTATGCCAGGATGGGCAAGGAAGCGCCGACCGCGGAAGCCTTGAATCAGCAGATCGCGGCCAAGCAAGCGGAATTAAGAGCCCATGAGGCTTCTTCTGAATATAGACAGGCTAAAGAAAGACACGACCGCGGCGACCGCACGCCGGATCTGGCGTTAAGAAGGTTAGAAGCTTTAAGGCAGGCCATGCAAAGAATTTCCGCGGACGCAGGAATATTGGGAGTAAATGCTCAGTGGGCGAGTTTAGACGCTGTCGGCCGTGCCATTGAGAGCCGTTATTCCGCTGGCCGAAGAGAAGTCGCGAGATTAAGCGCCGAAGCCAATCAGATCCGTGCGGAAATAAATAAACATAAAGAAGGCAGCTCAAAACGAAGAGCATTAGAAGATCAATTAACCGCTAAACAGGAAGAAATCAAGCGCGCCGAAAGTTATCACGATTATAAAGGCATGAAACAATTAAAAGCGGATTTTGACCTGATCGCCGAAGGCCGACAAGGCGATATGACGTTGCGTGATCTAAATACGAGAATGAATGATGAATCCATGGACGCTGAGATCGCCAAAGCCAGCCGCGAAAATCCTTTAAAGAAAGCAAAAGAATTGCGCGATGAAATAGCGTCTTTGAAAGATCAGAAAACCAGCCGGACCTTCTCTGATCTGTCCGCGACCTCAAGGGATATGCTAGCGGATGCAAGAGTTGAATTAGCCAAGGGCCGCGAAGCGAAAAAAGCCGAAGCCCCGGCGAAAAAAGACGCGGACAAAGCGCCGGCCGCGAAGAAAAAGAGATCCGGTTTCGCAGCCGCGCGGACAGGTTTAAATCTAACGACTGTTTCCCGTTTACAAAAAGTGCTTTACGGTAAAAATTATTTTAGAGGGGATAAAAGATCAAAAGACGCGTACGAAACAGAATTATTGACTTTAATGGAGCTGAGGGACAGAGGCGTTGACACAAAGAGCAAAGAATATCAAGCCCAGCGCGCGAAGGTCAGAGAAGCCTACAATAGATATAAGGCCGCCGGCGGCGAATTTTTAGCGGAATTCAGAGGAAAGACATTAGAGCAGATCGAGATCGCGTTAGGGTTTAAAGAACTAAACGATGCCATTAGATCCGGTTCAGCTAAAGAACGCCAGCAGGCCCGAGAAGCGCTCTTGCAGAAACCCAGTGAATTTAAGAAAAGATTCCGGGAGTTTAATCAGCTTGCCTTTGGCCGCGATAAATCCATCACTATCGAAGCCCTCCGCGACCAATTGACCGCCGAACATCAGATCGCTACCGAAAGAGCCATTGCCCCGCACGCCGAGGCGCAAAGAAAAGCCCAGGCCGCTTCTGCCAAGCAATATGCTCAAGCCGCCCAGAAAAAATTGGCCGAAGCCGCTTCCGCCGAAAAGCGCGCTGAAACCGATCAGGCAAAGCCAACTGAAGCTGCCCCGCGGGCCGATGCTGAATTAGGCCGAGCTCAGAGAGAACTGGAAGGTTTACGGCAGGAATTAAGAGATGTCGAATCCCTGCCGGGATCACCCTTGGCGGACATCGGCCGTAACCGGCAAGACCGGATCAATAATTTAAGATCACGCATTAAGACTTTGGAAGCAAGGATCGAGCAGCCTGTCGCGGCAGCGGGGGCTCAAGCAAGACAAGCCCGCGCGGCTGAAGTCAAGGCCCTTGTCAGGCAAGCTCTGCGTGAATTTAAACAGGCTGAAAAATCAGATCCTTCTTATAAAGACGCTAGAAAAAAGGCGTTAGCCAAGCTGTATGCCGCCCGCGGTGAAAAGGCGTTTAAGGCCGGTCAATTTGAAACAGCCCTGCATTCTTTTGAACGGGCTGAAAAATTATCAGGGACCTCATACGCGAAAGAAAAAAGTAATTCACTTCGCAGGATCGGTGAAAAATTAAATCCGAGATTAGCGCAGACTATCAAGAGGCTCAATGACCGCGCGTTGGAGTTAGGAAAAGAAATTGCCGGCTTAGAGCATTCCGGAAGAAAATTAACCACGGCCGAGAGCAAACGCCTCAAAGAAGCCAAAGAAGAATTAGTCAAAGTTAACCGCAATTTAGAGCACGGGTTAGCCCGTGCCGAACGTACGCAAGCCGCGGAAAAGGCAAGAGCTCAAGATCCGACCCGCAGTTTATCCCCCAGAGATATCGCCCGATTGCAGGCCACCGAAGCCGGCCGTCAAATTTTGGAACGTATTTCCAGCACACAGAGACAAATGGATTTGTTAGAAGCAAATGGTGAGATCATGAAAGGCCGCAGTGAATTCGCCGGTGCTGAAGCGAGAGCCATCCGCATCCGCGGTGAAAAACAAGCCCAATTGAATACTCATCTGGCTTCAGCGAAAAACTTTTTGCAAAGTGAAACACTAAGAGCGAAGAGATCAGATAACGCCCGACGTTTACCCAAAGGTTTAGAGAGATTGACCCAGTTTCAGCAGCGAGTCAGGGCTGACGCTACGGCTGATTTAAGCGCGAAAGAAGCAAAGGTGACGGAATTAGAAGGGCAATTAAGAGAAATCGAAAAGTTATTATTTACTCAATCAGAATTAGGTTCCCGTAGGGATGTCCGAGAAACAAAAGCCCGTCAAACACAGTTAACGCAAGAATTAGCCAAGGCCAAGGCTGATGTCATGGAAGCCACGTCCCGTGTCCCGCGTGACGCTGATCCTGCTGCCCGCGAAGTTGAACATATCCAATCCTTACAGAAAAAAGCGGATGCTTTAGGCCAGCAATTAAAAGCGTTCGATAGGACACAGCGCGGCAGTAAAGAGCATAAACAATTACAGCGCGAATATGCCCAGGCCAGAAAAGCGGTCAATGATTCTGTCAAAGAAGTTACAAACCGAATCCAGCGCGCTGATAAGGCCAATAAACTGGCACGTGAATTAAATAAAATTATTATCAAATTGGGCAACCGCGGATTTGATATTTTGGCCAATCATCGTAAAGGTAAAGTCAATGAACTTTTAGATTTGGCCAAACAGATCGAGAATTTAGACATGGAGCATTTTGAAACTCTGGAAGGGGAACAGGCCGGTGTAACCATCGATCCTGTAAGACGGCGTATTAATAAAGAGAAGGTGGAGGTGCAAAAGAAATTTGATGACCTGGCTAAAGAAGTCGAATTTATCCTGAAAGTTGATGCGATAAGGACCGAAGATACGTCTAAGGTTTTAGTCCGGGCCCCGGGTGTTTCCGCGGATGTTGTGGCCCGCGCCCGCGCGATCCAAGGGCAGATCAATCATTTAAGGGCCGGCAAAGAAACAGTTCTCAATAACAAAAATTTATCGGACGGACAAAAAACCAAACAGGCCAAGAAGATTGACGCAGAAATTAGACACTTGGAAGGCCAGAAACAATTCCATATCGATCTAGCCAAAGTTGAAGCAGAGGCTCACGGATTAAAGCAAGCGCCGAAGGACAGGGTCTTAAAAGAAACCGGATTAACAGAGGCGGAAGTGACAGGCAAGCCTAAACAAACCGATATTTCGAAAGACCAGGCCCGACGGGTGAAATGGGCCCAAAGGGTTTTGGATGCCAGGACCGCTGCCTTTAAAGTGGCGGTGGCCGGCCGTGAAGCGCCGTCGGTGATCCGGGCCTTAGAGCGGAGAATGAAAGCCGCTGAAAGCCGTCTGGCTCAGGAAGTCGGTATCGCCAAAGCCCAAGTGGTGAAAAAGCAAGTCGCCAGCGCCGAAGCTTCTAAATTAAAACAAACTCGTCCGGATAAGATCGTGCAGGATGCAGCTTCTTACGACAGGAAATTAGCTCCCTTGCAGGCTCAATTGGCGGCCAAACAAAGAGCCCAAGCTGCGATACGCGCATTACAAAGAGAAGCTATTGATCTGGCCGGACAAGCGATCGCGGAACCCAGTGATGCAAGAGCTAATACTATCAGAGAAAGAATGAGCAGGATCGCGGAAGAGATCAGCCATTTGCAAAGAGAAGTCAGTGATATTCCGCAGGTCGAAGCGGAAATTGCCCGGTTAACGGAAGCTAAGAGCACATTAGCGGCGCGTTCTACAGCGACATTGGATTCTTTAGCCAGAACGGTCAGAGATATCAAGAGCCGCGTTGAAAGGATCCGCGCGCTGGGCGAGCAGGTCGCGCAAGAAGGTCAGGTCCCGGGCGCAATGACCGCAGCTCAGAGAGAATTAATAACTGAAGTCCAAACTTTAAACCGTCAATTAAACGAGATCAAGCCGCATTTACAGAGAGTGGAAGGCGGGAAGAATCTTTTACAAGGTATGCGATCAGTCACGGATGCCCTGAGCTTGCGCGGTGATTTTTTAAAGGTCATCAGCGGCTTTAAAGACCTGTCGTCCGGTTTCCGTACGGTGACCAAGGGTGTTGAAGATAATATTGTGTTAAACCGTCAAGCGCCGGAAAGAGTCACAAAGATCCGTGAACTGCAGAGACGCCAGGCGGAATTAAGGGTCGATATCGCCCGGGCTGAGGCGGTCGGTGAAATTTCCTTTAAACAAGGTTTAGAAAAAGAATTAAGCGGCGTGGAAAAGGATCTAGCCAAAGAGACAGAACAAGCCGATCAATTTGTTAAAGCTGAAAATAAATTCCGCAAAGATGTTTTCCGCCATATTCCCGCGGGAACGGACGCGGCCCAGAGAGCCCGCATGGAATCGTTACAGAGCACATTTGATCAATTACGAATTGAATTAGCCGCGCCGGAAGTGCACGGATTAAATCAAGAACAAATCGCGGCTAAGAAAGAACAATTGCGCGATACCCGCCGTCAGTTAGCCGCTGAAAAATTATCCGCCAAGATCACAACCGCTGACCCAAGCCGCCGTGCCTTCTTTAACGCGGACGGCAGCCGGCGCTGGGATCCGGCGCAGATCAGCCAAATGACACCGGCAAGAAGAGGAGTTGTGGAACATTTCGCAGAGAGTATTGAAGCTTTACAATCAAAGGTCAATCAGGCTAAAGCCCGCCTTATATTAGGGAAGGCCAACGGCATGGGCCGCTCGGAACGGACGCGATTAACCCGTGAAATTGAAAATTCCGAAAAGCAGATCCAGGACATGCTTGATCGCGGGGATTTCTTGTTAGGCAGGTCAAAGGTCCGGAACGAAGCCGCGCAAAAATTGCGTGATACGAGATGGCGCGTTGTTTCCAAACAGCAGAGAGAAGGTTTAGAACAAGGTTTAAGCCGCGTTAATGAACGCCTGCAAAAGTCCAGAACGTTAATTGATCGCTTGAGTAAAGCTGGTCAAGGCAGCGAAGAAGCCAAGACTGCGCGAGAAGAATTGTCCCGCGAACTGGAATCTTTAGACGCGATGATAGAACTATTAGGCGACAGGGTGGATTTAGTCCAGGGCGGCCGCAAATTGGCCAGAGATTTGATCGATGTGAAGAATTCTCTAAGAGCCGAAACCGGCGATCATATGACTTTATTAAGAGAGCTTAACACATCGATGGGTAAATTTGATACCGCAGCCAATAACGTAAGACGCCAGGTTCGATTAGGCGAATTAGCCCCGCAGAATGTCAAACAGATACGAGACGCCCAAAGAGCCGAGGCAAGAGCAAAGATAAAAGCCGAGGCTTCAGAAGGAGTTAAGCGAGAGCAGCAGGCATTTGAGAAAGCCAAGGAAGATTTAAAGCAGGCTTTAGCCAAAGCGGACCGGATTTTAGAGGCTGACAGAGTCTATAGAGAAGCTGATCCGTACCGTAACGCGCCCAAAGATGCCAGCAAGGAAGTCCGTGAACAGATCGCCCAGGTTCAAAAGGCTGTTGATCGATTGAGATTTGAAGAAGATACTGCTGAAGATATGGATACCGCCAGAGTCACTGTGCAGACACGCGCTTTACAAAGGCATATTGAGCGCGGCCGGGCAGAACAGGGTGATGCCGCGGAGCGGCTGGCCTCGTTAACGGCTCAATTAAGAACAAAGCAGCGGCAACAAGCGCGTATTAGGGGATTACAGGAAGAAGTGATCGGCCTCGCGGGAAAAGCTATCGCAGAACCAAGCGAAAGCAAGGCTACCCAGTTAAGACAACGAATGGAAAGGATCGTTGAGGAAGTCAATCATCTGCAAAGAGAATCAAGTAATATTCCGTTCATTGAATCCCAGATCGCTGATCTGAGGAGCGCCCAAAGAAACATTGATCGGCAGATCCAGGGTTCAGAAAGACGGTTAGGCGAAATTTCTAAAAAGACAGGATCAGGGCAAGGGATCAAAGAGATAAAAGCCAAACGCCGTATGGCTCAGGAACAAAAATTAGCCAAACTTTTAGGCGATCAGTTCAGAGGTTTGGAAGCGGACAGAGGGTTAACGCCTAAAGAGAGCAGCCGTTTAGCGCAAGGCAATCGGCCTGTCAGAGAAGCTGCTGCTCTTAGAGAACAGATCAGCCAAGAGCGAGAAGCCTTAAGCAGAACGGACAGCAGGATCGCCAGATTAGAAGATCGTCTTGATACAAGAGCCGGATTAAACGCTGAGATCGCCCGTTTGCAGTCAGAAGCTATGGGCCTTGTCCGTCAAGCGTTAGGCGAAGCAGATGCCGGTAAAGTCACAGTAATCAAATCACAAATTAATGTTTTGAATAACCGCATCCGCGGATTAGAGAGAAAAGTCAACGAGCTTTCTGCTTTAGAAACACAAGTGGCTACCTTAAGACAAACCAGAGCTGCTCAAGCAGGCAGGATTATTAAATTAGGTGACATGGCATCCCGACGAGAAGCCAAGGCAGATCAGCGCGCGTTGGAAGTGGTTAAGGCCGATCAGCGTTCTGCCAAGGTACGTCGATCACAGACCGCGGTCGACGAATTGCAGGCCAGGGTGACAGAATTAAATGCCATTGTGAAATTCAGAGGATCAAAAGATTCTAAGTCTGAACAAAAACAATTAAATAAACTCAGCCGCCAATTAGCCAAAAAGCAGGGCGAATTAGCAGAAGCCACAGCTGGCGCCAAGAGATTAGCCGGGCTTAAAGATCTAAGAAAAGCCGATGCCCGCCGCGCGGTCTCCGAAGGGGCTCGTCAGGCTGTGTTAAGGCAAGAAGGTTTTGGAAGGCAATCGAATGAACTTCGTGTTAAACGTGATGTGTTTGAAAGACATATTGCCCGTCAAAAGACAGAGAAGGCCCAGGCAACGGATCAAATTTCCATTTTGGAAGGGAAATTAGCGCAAAAGCAAAAGACACAGGGCCGTATTGAGAAATTACAACGCCAGGTCATGGACCTCATGGGCCAGGCCATTGGTGAAACAAGCGCGAGAAAGGTTTCCCGTATACAGCAAAGGATCGACAAGATCAGCGATGAAGTCAGCCGTTTACGAAAAGAAGTCAGTGATATTCCTGCCGTTGAAGCGGAGATCGTTGGATTAAAGAACGCTCAAAAGAAATTTGACAGGGCCATCGCCCGGCTCGAAGCACGTTTAGGCGCGACACCCAAGGTCTCTGAGACCGCGCTTGCCCGGCCGGCGAAAGAGATCAAGGCCTTGACCAAACAAATGAAAAAAGTGGAAGGCCGTCAAGCTAAAGTCGACCAATTAAGAATGAAACTAGCGACGGCTGAAAAGACAGGACGCTTAGAAGCTAAAGTCGCTAAGGCGGAAGATAAACTGCAAAAAGAACAGGCCAAACTCGACAAGGTTGTCAAAGCTGAGGAAGTAAAAGGCTCCCGTATCGCTCAAGTGAAAAATGCGGATCTGCGCAAAGGATTATCAACAGAATTAAAAATCGACCGTCGTTATAGTGCCGAACATACTAAGATCGTGAACTTGCGTAAACAAATCGCTCAATTGATCACCGAACAGATCCAGAACCGCAAGGATAAAAAGGTCAAGACGCAGATCGCAGAATTGAAGAAGACCTTACGCAAAGAGATCGCCTTTGGCGAAGCCAAGGTCCGCGCTGATAAAATTCGCGCTGAAGATCCAACCAGCGTTTTACCTGCTGCCGAAAGGACCACGGTTGACAGGAACGAAGCTTTAAGAGAACGGATCGCTTCTCTTAAACAAAGACGCGCTGAAGTTGAATCGCAATCCGCACCAGCGGAAGAAGCCCAGAAAAAAGGATTTGAAGCTAGAAAGCAAAGAGATCTGGAACGCATCGACGGAGAGATCGCGTTGTTAGAAGGCATTCCTCCTGCACCGGAAGTTGTAGAGGCGCGTAAAGTTCATTCCGCCATCGGCGAAGATGTTGCCCGA
>MHFY01000148.1:18280-19911 GCA_001805375.1 Omnitrophica WOR_2 bacterium GWA2_47_8
CAGAGCGGATCGGTTAAAAAGAGGTTTTGTGGAAGCTCCGGCCGAACTTGTCGCCGGTAATAGAGAAGACAGTATTATTTCGCAAAGACAAGAAGTTAGCCGTCTCAGGACAAGATTAGAGAATATCATTAAAGAACAGCCGCCGCAAAAGATACGGGGCGATGATGCGGAATTAGCGAAGTGGCAGAGCGCTCGGCAAACCAGGATCATGGCCGCTCAGGCGGAATTAAGAAAAGCTGAAACACATTTAGCGAGGACGGTTGATTTAAATAATATAGATGTAGCTGCCACGCGAAAAGGGTTTGTTCAGGCAGAGCGATTGGTCAATCGCCTTAAAGGAAGCCTATTAAGAGCTTCAGCCCGCCATGAAGCACCGAGCAGGATCCGCGCGCTGGAGAGGCAATTACGCAAAGCAGAAGCACGATTAGCCGAGATTACACAAACGGCCAAGATTGAAGTGGCCAGCCGTCAAGCCGCAAAAGAGGCCGCTAAGACATTAAAGGAAAAAAGAAAGACAGACCTGCAGGATATTGACCGTTTACAGGTTTTGGCACCGGACCGTGTAAAGAAGATACGCGATCTGATGCGCGCAAAGGCAAGATTAGATGTGGATATCGCCGGCATGGAAGCCAGGGGCGAGGCACGTTTAAAAATAAAATTTGAAGGTGACCGCGCGAAGATCGAAAAGGACCTGGATTCTGAAATGGCCAAAGCGAGAAAGATCGTTGCAGCGGAATTTAATTTGCGCAGCCAAAACCCGGCCCGTGAAATGCCCAAAAAGATCAGCGCCGCCGACAAAACAGAATGGGCCCGTTTACATGCTAATATCGACCGTTTGAATTATGAGCTGGAAACAGCGGATGCCTTCGGCATCAATAAAGGCCGCCAAGAGATCAAGCAGAGGATGTTAAAGGTGTACCTGGATAAATTGGTTTTATTAAAAGGGAAAGTCGAAGCAGGGAGAATCCGTGATCAGCAATTTAAAAGGCCGGATGACATTGATACGTTAAAAGCCGGCGAATCAGAAGCCAGCGGTGTTCAGTTAGCACGGGAGCTAGCGCGTGTCCGCGCGGAGATCAAGGCTGAAAGAGAAGCTCAGACACAAGAAGATGCCGGAAGGCCTATATTAGACAAGAGGGCTTCTGCCGTGCAAAAACGGCAAAACGCGGAGATCAACCGTTTACAAAATAGAGCCCAGCTGTTAGTCAGAGAATATGTGGGAACACGAGAGGCCGTGGCGAAAAACAGGATAAGAGGCAGAATAGAAGCGCTTAATCGAGAGATACGAAAGCTCGGCGGCACGCCTATTGAGAGCAGTTCTGCCGGCAAAGAATTGGCCGGGCTCGATCATGCCCGATCGAAACGTGATAGTAAATTAGAAAGACTTGAGGCTAAAGAAAAACAAATAGAAAAAGAGTTGGCTAAACTTGATCCAATAGCCCGTCAGGCCGCTGAGCGGCTTCATAGGGTAAAACAACTTTGGCAGGAATTAAATGAGATCGACGCGCAGATCGCGGAATCGGTTGGATCTGATCCCGCGCGAGAAACCGGCCTGAAGCAGGCCAGATCAGAAAAACAAAAACAATACGATGCCGCGTTAGACAAGGCCCGGCGTATAACTAAAGTTGTCC
>MHFY01000149.1 GCA_001805375.1 Omnitrophica WOR_2 bacterium GWA2_47_8
ACCTCTACTTTTTCAAATCTGCTGGTAATTCGTTGATCTTCGCTGCCAGGATAAAATCGTTTTCCGATAACCCTCCTAAAGCGTGGGTGCTTAGATCAACGCGCAATTTTCGATAGCCTGTCAGATGCAGGTCCGGGTGATGATTTTCGGCTTCGGCAACATCGGCGATCTTTTGCATAAAATTAACCGCCGCCATAAAATTTTTCATCGCATATTCGCGTGAGATCTGCTTTGCATCGCTGTTTAACTGCCATCCCGGGACCTTCGCGAGCATTTCAACGGCTTTGTTCTTTTTATAAGATTCCCCAATGCCTTCGCACGGCTGACATTTTTTACTCAACAGATCCATACTAAACCGTTTCGACGACGATGTCCGGTTTGTATTCATCGCGTAAAATATTTTCAATGGCCTTTAAAGTTCCGGCAGTTGAACTAGGGCAGGAACCGCAAGCGCCTTGGTAATTGACCTTAAGCAGGTTCCCTTCCAGTGTAACGATGTTGAGATCCCCACCGTCCATCTGCAGGGCCGGCCGGATGGTCTGATCCAAGATTTCATTGATCTTGTTAATTTCCGGATTATCCGAAACAGGTTTTTCGATCTTTGCTTCTTCGACCTTAAAATTGGGATCGTGGTCTTTGACCTTCTCAAGGATGATCGGCTGGATCTTTCCCTCCAACTCATCCCATTCTCCGCTGCCGTCCTGCGTGACCGTGATGTAATTATCGAAAAAATAAACCTCATGCACGTGAGGCACGGAAAACAATTCTTTCGCTAAAGCATTGTCCTGGCACTCACTTGCGCTCTTGTAGGTGACTTTTCCATCCGTCTTCACAGGGGTATTTAAGACAAATTTAAGCGCATTTGGATTTGGTGTACTTTGTATTTGGATACGTGTTTCCATATTTCTCTCCTTAAACCCTGGGTTTTTCAGGTTTTCTACTTAAAGTATACTACCAAAAATGGCATTTTTGTCAATAATTACTTCAAAAAATAACGTACTTATTATTTAAGCTCTAACATGTTGGGAAATAACAAATTCCGCGAATGGAAAGGCGCAGGTAAAAGCTGGGGAAACGGCATTTAAGACATGTACGCTATTTTTGTCCCCCTCTATCACAAAGTCCTGGACTAAGAGCGATCTTGTTTTATCTAAAAGCTGTGCGCGAATCCCGGGTTTTGTGAACTCGGTAAACCCATCCGGGTCGATCGTCTTGACCATTTTTTGAGCGAGCGCGACAAAGTAAGTTTTTTGGTATTTCTGTATCTCCTCAATGGCGAGATTTCTAAATCCGAAAGAATTGGTTAAAAAGAGTTTTGCCTCGTGGCCCACGGTTGCGAAAAGTTCGGCAATATTAAAATTGTCGAAGCCCGCGTAATTTTCCCGCCAAAAGGCCGGGATCGCGGTGGGGCCGATCTTGATGTCGCCGTAAACGGTTTTGGTAAAGTGAACGCCCAAGAACGGATTCTTTAGATTCGGCACGGGATAAATGTTGGTTTTTATGTCGGTCTTATTTTTTGTGTATTTCAGATAGATTCCTTTAAAGGGCAGCATAGTGAAATTTTTGCCAAAACCAAAATCGTGCGCCACGGTGTCCGCGTAAAGCCCGGCGGCGTTGATGATATATCCACCGGCAAAATCTCCCTGTGTTGTCTGTATGGTATTTTCGGAATGCGTCAGGTATTTGGCATTAAAACTGAAATCAACGTCTAGATTTTTGAGGTCTTCCTTCAGGGCGTGGCAGATCTGCTTCGGGTCCACACTGGCGGTCTCCGGTGAGTAAAGGGCTTTTTGATAGGTCCGGACATTCGGTTCGATCTTTTCAGCTTCCGCGTCCGCAATGAGCGACACGCGCGATCCGTTGGCTTTGCCGCGGCGTTCGAGTTCATAAAGTTTCTGCAGTTCCTCTTCGTTCTGCGCCACGACCAACTTGCCGCATTCGTTGACGGGAAGATTTTTGCGGCGGCAGTATTCCTTCATGGCCCGGTTGCCCTGGACGGTGAATTTGGCCTTTAAACTGTCCGCAGTGTAATAAAATCCGGCGTGCAGGACGCCGCTGTTGCGGCTGGAGGCGTGAAAGGCGATGTCCTCTTCCTTATCGAGGATGAGGACCGTGACGCGGGGGAATTTTTCTTTGAGCTTTAGCGCGAGTGAAAGGCCGATGATCCCGGCGCCGATGATGATGTAGTTGTATTGTTTTGTCATTTTATTTAAAGGTTAGATTTTATTGTAAAGGGTGGGCGCAGTTTTGCAAGAAATTTAAAAAGCTTAATTAACGAGTCTGAAACATTTCTCGGGAACGCTTGAAACGACCCAGCGCGTCGTTTCTTCGCTCGGGACCCGGCCTTTTCTCGTCCCCTGCGGGGACACCGAGCCCGAAAAGGCCTAGGGTCACGTCCCTGCGAAATATTTCAGACTCGTTTTTGTAATTCAGCTTATAAAATAGCGGGTGACGCGAGAAGGGGCATCCCCGTCACCGGAACTTTTGTGAGGATGACGGGGATAGCGAGCGGCGGGCCCCGCTTAAAATTTTCCTTAATATTTTAGATGATTGACTTTCCTGGAGCGCTTCCGTAGAATACTTTTGATGAAAAAAGACAAACCCAACTTCATCCGCTACGAGCCGTATGTCATGGAAGTCGCGCCTCGCAATTACGCCTGGTGCTCCTGCGGGCTTTCCGCCAAGCAGCCTTTCTGCGACGGCTCGCACGGGGCTGTGGGCATGTCGCCTAAGACCGTCCAGATCACGGAAAAAAAGACCGTGGCCTTCTGCGGTTGCAAAGCCACCGCCACCCCGCCTTTCTGCGATGGAACACATAAGAAATTTAACAAATGAAAAAGGGATTTGGCTTTCGCCAAATCCCTTTGTGATTAAACTATAAAATTACTTATTGTAAGTAATAACCAGAGACACTGCCATCTTCTTCAATGGCAAAAATTTCCTTTTTACCGTCTGAAGTTACATCTTGTTCAAGATAACGAACAGGATCACTTTCCCTTCCAAGTCTAATTGTACTAAATGAATTAGAATATGTATACGTTTGACCTAACTCTTGACCGTTGACTCCGGACAGAATAGCGATCTTGCTCATTGTGAAAGTAGTTGCTGCCGTTGGTGTCGTCCTCATATACACATGAGGATCCTTTATCCCATCATGGTTATTGTCATCTGAGACAGAGATCGTATCTACGGTATCCATGCCATATTGTCGCGATTTCCAAACGGGACGTCCGGTATATCCGTCTAATACGTCAATATCGACATAGGTTGCATTGGTCATATTTAAGATTCCCTGATCACTTCCACTCACGATGAAAGGATAGGTGGTATTTCCTAATAATTGTTGAAAAAATGCTAGAGTATGTATCGGTGGAGAATTATGACTTATGGGGTTGCTTTGCCATACCCTAATAAGCGCAACTTGGGCGAAGGCATAAGAACTGATCAAGGCGACAGTAATGACGACGACAGCTTCCAGCACATTCTTTGACTTTAGTCCTTTTCTTTTTCCTAACTGCATTTGACCCTCCTGTTTTAATGTATTTAATATGTGTTTACATCACAAGGAAAGTATATATCCCAGGATGGGTAAAACAAGGTGTTTCCGGGGGGGGAAGAAAGCCTTTTCTTTAATTCTTTTCTAGTAGGTACAGCCCGGCTTTCGCCAAAAGGTTCGGCCGCCAGCCGACGATGCCGGTTTCGTTGATGCCGATCTCTTTAAGGATCTTGATGCCGTTCTTCTTGCAGAATTTGCGGAAGTCTTTAAGGCTTAAGAAGCGCAAGTTAGGCGTGTCGTACCATTCGTACGGCAGCTGATGTGTCACCGGGACCTTGCCCCGGAAAAAAATTTGGACCCTGGCCCGGACGTGGCAGAAGTTCGGGATGCCAACGATGACTTTTTTTCCCACCCGGCAGGCCTCCGAAATAACTTTCTGCGGATGCAAAACCTGCTGAAGGCTTTCGTTAAGGATCACATAATCGAACCGTTTGTTACCGTAATCCGACAGACCTGAATCAATGTTCGCGTGCGAAACAGTCAACCCCTTGGCCATGCACTGGTAGATCGCTTTTTCGTCTATTTCGATCCCGGTGCCGCGGATGCCTTTATAGTTCATCAATGTTTCTAAAAGCATGCCGTCTCCGCAGCCTAGATCCAAGACTTTGGAATTAGGTTCAATAAGGTCGCAGATGACCTTATGATCGATACGGCTGGGCGATTCATTTAACATAGGAATATTCCTTGGTCATGCGCTGTAAATAACTTTTGATCAATCTGGATAACCCTTCCACTTCCACCAAAAAGGCGTCATGGCCGTAGCTGGAATTGATCTCAATGTCCGAAACATCCACGTCATTGGCCTTTAAAGCACGGGCCAGTTCTTTGGACTGATATGACGGGTAAAGCCAGTCTGACGAAAACGAAACGATCAGGAAATTGGCGGTCACGGGTTTTAAGGCGTTGACTAAATTGCCGTCCTCAGTGAGATCAAAATAATCCAGGGTTTTGGTCAAATAAAGATAGGTGTTGGCGTCAAAACGCTGGACAAAGCTGTCGCCGCGGTATTTAAGATAATTTTCCACCTCAAAATCATGTGAAAAATCATACCCGACCTTCTCTTTGCCGATGAGTTTGCGGCCGAATTTTTCATCCATGGATTTCTCGCTCATGTACGTGATGTGGCCGATCATGCGTGACAGGGCCATCCCGCGGGCCGGGATCGATTTTCCGTAATAATCCCCGTTTTGCCAATCCGGGTCGGACATGATCGCCTGACGGCAGACCTCGTGCAGCGCGATCTGCTGCGCGGTGTGACGGTAATTGGTGGCGATCAAAATAACGGAAGCTTGATATTCCGGATACATGACCGCCCATTTTAAGGCCTGTAACCCGCCCATGGAGCCGCCGCAGCAGGATAATAAACGTTTAATTCCTAAATGATCGAGAAGCCTTTTCTGTGCCGAGACCATGTCATCGATCGTGACCATCGGGAAACTTAAGCCGTACGGTTTACTGGTTTTGGGGTTAATTGACGCCGGGCCGGTACTTCCCTTGCAGGCGCCCAAAACATTGGAACAGATGACAAAATATTTGTTCGTGTCAAAGGCCTTGCCGGGGCCTACCATATCGTCCCACCAGCCAGGTTTTTTTGCTCCCTCATGAAATCCGGCCACGTGCGCGTCCGCGGTCAAAGAATGGAAGATCAAAATGGCATTGGACCGATCGTCATTAAGTTTTCCGTAGGTTTCGTAGGCGATCGTGATGGGGCCAAGCTTGACGCCGTTTTTGAGAGTCATCTCTTCCGGCGGTTCGGCAAAGGTAAAATATTTTGTCTCAACAATACCGATGCTATTCATAAATTTAGAATTCCTTATTAAATTTGATTAAGGGAAATACTAGCACAGCACTATATGACTGTCAATTTAGAAGAGGGATAAGGGGTAAGGGTTAAGGGATAAGTAAATACACCCATCCGTGGGTTACTTACCCCTTACCTCTTATCCTTTATCGCTATTAAAATTAATTCTGTTCCGCATAACGGAACATGGCTTGAATGGATTTGAGCGCGCGAAGGCGCATCTGTTCGTCAATGATCACGCGGTCGCGGTCGGTAGGATCTTTCAAGACCCTGAGGATATCCTGCAGGGTATTGGATTTCATGTAGCGGCACAGCGTGCAGGAGCCAACCAAACGTTTATTAGGGAATTCCGCCTGCAGGCGAGAAGATAATCCGCATTCGGTCAGCATTAAAAATTGTTTATCCCGGCTTTTTTTCATGTAGTGCAGCATCTGAGCGGTGCTTCCCACAAAGTCCGATGTCTCGCATACCTCGGGTTTACATTCCGGGTGGCTGACGACTTTGACATCCGGATATTCCAAACGGATATTCTTGATCTGTTCAGAGGAATATTCTTCATGCACGTAGCAGGTGCCGCTGTAGAACTGGATATCTTTGGTAACCCCGCGTCGGGCCATTTCACGCTTTAAATTCAGGCCCATAAGTTTATCAGGCAGGAAATATATTTTGTCGTTAGGGATATTTTGAACGATGTCATAGACATTGGCGGATGTGACACAGACATCGCATTCCGCTTTTACCTCAGCGGTCGTATTGATATAGCAGACAAAGGTGTGCTTAGGAAATTGTTTTTTGAGTTCTCGTACTTGGGCGCCATTGATTGAGTCAGCAAGGGTGCAGCCGTCCAGTAATCCGGGGATCAAAACCGCTTTTTCAGGGTTTAAGATCTTTGCGGTATCACCCATAAAACGGACCGCGGCAAAAACAATGATATCAGCCTTCGTCGATAAGGCGTCTTTGGCCAGCTTGTAGGAATCTCCGACAAAGTCCCCTACCCCGTAAATGATCTCCGGGCTGACGTAGGAATGGACCAGGATGACCGCGTTCTTCTGCTCTTTGAGGTCGTTGATCTCATTGATCAACGGCACGAATTCTTCACACTTTTTATAAGAGTAGGTACAGACCGTCCCCCCGACTTTAATTTTTCTTAAAGTTTGATAGAGTTCTTCTGCGGTTATGTGTGATTTGGTTAACATAAACTATTCCTGCCTTTTTAGTTTCCCCGTGGAAAAAGTGTTTCAATTATAACGTATAATCTAATTTTTTGCCAAAGACTTTTTAAAACACCTTAGTAAGCTCACGAGCCTGAAACACTTCTCGGGAACGCTCGAAACGACCCAGCCCGCTTCGCCGATGGCTCATCGAGGCGAGCGCGTCGTTTCTTCACTCGGGACACGGCCTTTTCTCGTCCCCTTCGGGGACACCGAGCCCGAAAAGGCCGTGTCCACGTCCCTGCGAAATATTTCAGGCTCGTTCGTATATTAAAAAGTTGAAGGCTGTGCCTTAAAGCCGAACGTTAGAAGTCCGGAGCGGGCATGGAGTCCGAAGGACGAGCGTAGGACTTCGCCCGAGTGAAGCTTGGCCACGCCGGGGCCAAGCGAACGTTTCGGCGTAAGGCACAGCCTTCAACGCTTATCTTTTTAAATTATTTACGTTGGCTAAGAGGCGTTTGCGGGAGCGGTAAAGGGCGGTGTTTTTGGGGATCGAATCCGTTTTAAAATCAAATCCGATACCGTTAGAAGGCAAAAATTGCGGCCAATCGGTAAGCGTAATATTGTCATGATTATATGGGCAAACCTCCTGGCAGATGTCACAGCCGAAGATCCAACCATTGGTTTGTTTCAATTCTTCTCCGGTGAGCGGTGTTTTCTTTTCAATGGTCATATAGCTGATACATTTTGTCGCGTTAAAGGCAAAACCTTCTCCCAGGGCATTGGTCGGGCAGGCATCCAAACAGAGCCTGCATTGCCCGCAGTTCCAACTTAGGGGTCGGTCCTCTTCCAATGAAGTTGTCGTCAAAATGATCCCGATAAAGAAATAAGAACCCAAACCCGGCTTGATCACCATGCTGTTCTTGCCTAAAAACCCAATGCCGGCTTTTAAGGCCAAGGCTCTTTCCGGCAACGGACGGCTGTCCACACCGCTGTAGCATTCGATTGTCTTGTCCAGGTTTTTTATAAATGCGGTGAGCTCTTTCAGTTTTTCGGTCATGACTAAATGATAATCTTCTCCAGCGGCGTAACGGGCGACTTTTAAGTCCCCTTCTAAGTTGCGGGTCTTTGTATTTTTATAATTTTTGATAACGACAATGGCGGATCGGGCGCTCTTTAAAAGCAGTTCAGGGTTTTGCTTGAATTTTAAATGATTTTCCAGGTAGGTCATCTCGCCGTGATTACCCTCTTTTAACCATTTTTCATATAAGGGGATCGTTTCATCGACGCGGGAACCGGTGAAACGGCAATCATCGAATTTTAGTCTTTCAATAGCAAAAGTTTTAATAGATGTCTTAAATTTGTCTTCCATAATTTTTTATTCTTTCGCTTTCAGCCATCAGCTCTCAGGCATCAGCTGCTTAAAGCTAAGAGCAGCTGAAGGTCCTGATTTTCCTTAAAAAATTTAGATGAAATCAGGAATCCCAATTACTTCTAAAAATGATTGCGAAAAATTGGGTCTGATGTCTGACACCTGAGAGCTAAATAACTTTTCCCTTTAAGAATTGCGCGCTGGCATCGGTGATCTTGACATCCACCAGATCGCCCTGTTTGTGGTGAGTGGCATTAAAGGTGGCCAGTTTATTCCCGTCATCGCGGCCGTTGGCTTCATCGTTGCCTTTTCCGAATCGTTCCTTTTCGATCAAAACCTGACGGGTTTCTCCGATATGGGCGCGGTTTTTCTTTAAGGCGATGTCTTTTTGCAGGTCGACCAATTCAACGATGCGGTTGGTTTTTTCTTCCGGTGAAACATCATCCGGGTATTTCCGTGAGGCGATCGTGCCCTTGCGTTCCGAATATTTAAAAATAAATGCGGTGTCGAATTCTACGTCCTTCATGACCTTAACGGTATCCTTAAACTCCTCTTCGGTTTCAGTTGGGAAACCAACGATGATATCGGTGGAAAGCGTAACGTTGGGCATCAGTTCCCTCACATACGCGGCTAATTTACGGAATTCTTCCTGCGTGTAAGTCCGGTCCATGACATTTAAGATACGGTTATTCCCGGCCTGCAACGGAAGATGGATGTTTTTGCAGAGTTTGGGGTTTTCGGCGATCGTCTTTAATAATTTATGCGGAAAATCTTTCGGGTGCGGGCTGGTAAAGCGGACGCGCTCGATGCCCTCAGCTTTGCTCACCGCATCCATTAAATCCGCGAAATCGTGCTCACCGTCATTGTAAGAATTGACGTTTTGCCCTAATAGCGTGACTTGTTTAAATCCTTCAGCAGCAAGCTGTCTTACTTCCTCGACGATATTCTTTAATTCGCGGCTGCGTTCCCGTCCTCTTGTATAAGGCACAACGCAGAAGGTGCAGAAATTGTTGCATCCGCGCGAAACCGACACCCAGGCGTTGATTCCGTCTTTTCGTAAAGGCATGATGTCGGAATACGTTTCGAATTCGGAAAGCGTGACATCGTAGGCCTTCTTCCCTTCTTCTTTCGTACATTCGGCGATCAGTTCCGGAAGTTTTTTATATGAATCCGGTCCGGCGATAAAATCAACTTTAAGTTTTTTGTTTTCGAAAAGTTCGGTGCGCAGATGGGTGGCCATGCAGCCTAAGATCCCGATCATTACCGGCGTGCCTTTTCGTTTGTGGTGGATCTCATGCACGCGGCCATAAACCTTGCGGTGCGCGTTCTCCCGTATCGCGCAGGTATTCAACATGATAATGTCGGCCTCGCGCTCGTTAGCGGTAAAAGAATACTGCGCCTTGGTGAGAACGGCTTTCACGATCTCCGTGTCCGCCTCGTTCATGGCGCAGCCATATGTTTCCATAAATATTTTTTTCATACGGATGTGATTATACAATTTAATAGGAAGGAAAACAACTTGTTTGCAGAATGTAGAATAGAATTTGCCATTAAGACAGTGGATTTATGGCGCGTCTGAGGATCTATTCGTTTTTAATGAAGGCTCGGATCTTTTTACCTTTATCATGCGCTTCTCCCAAGGCACAGATATCCTTGCACTGGACCGACATGTTGGCCCCAAATTTTTCGGTTAGGTCTACTTCTTGCCAGTTGCTCGCTGCCGCCATTAAGGCCGCCGTGGCCTTCTGGATATCTTCTGCGCTGAGCTTGGGTAAGGCTTTTTTTAAGGCATTAGCGATTTCGTTTTGGTCTAGCAGCATTTTCCCCTTCCCTAAAATTTAAAACCTTTTTTGCTAAGCAGTCCGACGGCAACCACAGTGAATATGGATTCCGCGATCACGTAAAGGGCTAGCGTATTCGCGATACCGGAGGTGAACCCATAAGAATGCAGGCCGACACTCAATAAATTAACGCCAAACCATGCCCACATTACAACGGTCAGAAGGCTGATACAGCCGACAGCGAACCCCAAGGGGTTGATAAGCTTGCTGATACGGGCATGAAAAATAATAGCGCACCAGAGGATAATGAGCAATGCCCCGTTCTCTTTCGGGTCCCAGCCCCAAAAACGCCCCCACGACTGGTCCGCCCAGATCCCGCCCAGGGTTGTCCCTAAAAATGTCATCGTAAGTCCAAAACCGAGGATCCCCAGCATATTCCGATACGTTACATCCAGGCGTTTTTTATCCTCTGGTTTTGTCATCGCCTGCAAAAGATAAACATGGCCCATAATACCGGCGACACAACAACCGGCATAACCGATCGTGATCGATGTCACGTGGGTACTCAGCCAAAAATTAGAATTCAAGACAGCCACCAGCACCTGCATCGTATCCCCATCGTTGCTGAATTTTCCAGCGATGAACAAGGCAACCACGCCGCAGACACTTGACACAACGATCCCCAGCCAATTTTTATTTATAACTTCCAGAATGATACCCAGGATCACGGCGATCAATCCCACAAAAATAAATGTTTCATACAGATTGCTGACGGGCGGCCGGGACATGATCAATATCCGCAGGATCAGAGCGCTTATGTGCGGGATAAAACCAAGCAGGACGGAAGTTAAGGATAATTGATAAAACCATTTTTTATCCGAAGTTAAAGAGAATAAAAACAGCATAAAGGCAAGGCCGTAGAACAGCTTGGCCCATAAAAACAGCATCAATTTGTTATAAAATAATTCAAGCGGGATCTTTTGAACGGCAGTTGCTTCTTTGGAGGACAACCGCTTGGTAACCGAGTCCATAAAGGCACGGCCGGCGATGTCAAACTCCAGTTGGGAACCCGACCAGTAACCGAGCGTCATGTCCCGCAGGTACTTCACTTCCAAATGAAGGGCCGGTTCATAGAACGCGGTCCGGATAATATCCATCGGGCTGAACCATTGTTCGTTCTCAAGATCCAAGGTCGGAATGATCTCCAAGGGACAATTCGCATAATGATCTGTCCAAAAATATATCGCATTCATCAACCTGGCCACTTCTTTATCGGTCTCACCCCAGTCCTTAAATATTTTTTTGTCCAAAGGGTCACTTGCCTGTTGCAACAGATCAGCTTTATCGATCACATCATAAAAACTATACGACCCCTGGTCCTTGGGCAACTGCAACAGGTCAATGACTTCCGGTACGTTAATGGTGAAGTCAGGGTGCTGGAACCCATAGCTGAAAGCTCCGGACAAGCGGACATACACTTCAAAATTACTATAAACGCGCATCAGTTCTTTATCGACGACCGATTGGCTTTTTTCATCGATAGAGTGAGCGACCCTGGCCAGCTCCTCAAGCTTAGCGTAACCTTGTTCCAGCTGCTGATACGAATATCGATGCTTTTTTTCGGGGTCGATCTTAAGAGCTTCTAAGATCTCGGGGTTGTTAATAAGAAAAACTTTATCGTTAAATGTTGTCCGTGGGGCAAATGAAAATCGCGCGAACCACTGCAGCGCCGATTCCTTCCCGTAAGACGTCTTCCCGGATAATTGCAGCAGAAAGCTTTGTGCGTACGTCTCCATGGGCTTGATACGACCCTGGCTGAGGATCGGCATCCGTTTAAAAATTTCCAGCGAATTAACCTTTTTGGGCTTCATGGTATTCAAAGGACAGATCTCCTGGGCCGACGCTATGGGCAGGGATACAAGTCCGGCGACAGTCATCAGCGCAGTGAGACAGGCAGCAAAGAATAGGGTATATTTTTTATTCTGGGTCCACATAAGGCGGTTCAAATTTCTTTTTTGAGTTTAATGCCATCATCAGAAAATGGATCACCAATCCGGCAAAAGTGACAAAGGTTGAAACATAAGGCATAAATCGTCCCACATTTCGGACCACCGCCAATGTCGATGATTCATTTCCCATTTGATCGATGGCGTACGACGCTTGATAGATAGTGTAATCTTTATAACGCAATGGATTGTTCATCGAGATCAATTTTTCCCGCCAGGCACCATTGGTTTCGATCGCGACCTGGCTTTTAAAACTGCGCGGGGTCTCTGTCCCCGGGTGCTGTTCCATCATAAAATCGATCAATTTTACCGGGAACGGCAACTGATGCCGCGCCAAGCGCAAGCTGGCATGGTATTCCTTTTCCCCGACCTTGAATGAAGTCGGGAGGGTTTCGTTCCCGAAAAACAGGATATCAAAATTCTTGCCGTCGGGGGTCTGGATACTGAAGATCCCGCCGGGCGTATTTTTTTCAGGTGATTTCTCCAGGTCCACCGGTATTAATCGTTGGATCCCCGAAGCATTGATGGGCCCTCCCGTTCCTCCCCCACCCATATACGCCGTGCAGTTTCTATAATATTCCTTCACCTTTAATAGAAAGCCTAACTGTTTAAATTGAACACCCTGATCGGCTTTAAGATGGTCCGTATCCACCGCGGTGATTTCCCGGGTATATTTTTGCGGCGTACCTTCAGTAGAAGCTTCCCAGATCGAAAGTTCCCAATCGTTATATGCTGTCGAGAGATTGGAGATCTGGCCTTCATACAATGTAAGATGCCCTTCCTTAGAGCAGCGCAATAGAATAAAACCTGAGATCAAAAAGAGCAAAAGGCCAAAATGGATAATGATAAGCCCTGTATTACGCCATTTATAATTCAATCGAACCAGGGCGACACAGGACAGGTTTGTAAACAAAACCCACATAACCGCCTGCCCGCCGGGGAACGGAATAAAGCCGAGCACCAAAAAGAAAAATGAATGAAAATACCGTTCCTGGGCGATGTAGAGGCCCTCGTGAACTTGGGCCACGGTCCCCCAGAAAGTCAAAATAAAGAGCAGGATCAGGCAGGTAACTGCCAATTTGACCGATGAAAAAAGTTTGATAGCTTTGGTTTGGCGAAGTTTCTGGCGAAAATTCATTTTTATTCTTTAACCCGGATGGACTTGGCGAGATTTTTTAGTTGCTCGCGATTTTTGAGCACTGCCTGCTTACTGCCTGTCATTTTTACAAAAATTTGGGTACCACCGCGTTCAACCACAGCGGCGATCATGCTGGGAACATCCGGACCGGCCTTGTCCTGCAATTGCGTAAAATCGAACATTTGAACGGGAAGATTAGATGAGGTTGGGAATTTTTCCTGCCGATTAATAAAACTTTCCAAATCAGGCGTTGCGGGGACCTCGATCTGGATCTGCTGCATCCAGCGCGTGACATTGGGGACCATCCCGCCCGCTGAACCTCCCAATGAAATGATCGTCGCCTCCACCACGGCATTGGGGTCTGTCCCGGAA
>MHFY01000150.1:0-13141 GCA_001805375.1 Omnitrophica WOR_2 bacterium GWA2_47_8
TTTCGGCATGCTCAACGTTTGGAATGTTTACCTGATCATGCCGGCGGTCCTTTTAGGAGGGGTATTTTATCCCATCGCCATGCTGCCGCCGGCGCTTCAAGTCTTTACGATCTTCAATCCCATGCATTACCTGGTCAACGGTCTGCGCTACAGCATTCTGGGAATCACGGACGCGCCGGTCCTTTCCTGCGCGCTTTTTTCTTTTATCCTCGCCGTTTCATTCTTTTTCTACACGGTATATCTTTTTAAGATCGGATACAAATTAAGGACTTAATTTCTCGCCGCGTACTCGTCGGGCGTTAAAGCGCGGATGCTCAAGGCGTGGATCTCGTTCTTCAGCTGGCCATCCAGGGCGCGGTGGATCTCGCGGTGCCGGTCGAGTTTAGTTTTTTCGATGAAATCGGGTGAGATGATCAGGAGCGCAAAATGCCCTTTCCCGCCTGACTTGACCGCTTCGGCATGTCCGGCGTGCTCCTGCGTTTTATCCAAGATTTCAAGATGCGTGATCTTAAATTTGCTGCAGATAATTTTCTCTATTTTATCTTTTAGCGTCATGGGTTTTAGTGTAACATAAAAACTACAAGCTGTCAGTCATCTGCCTTCAGTGGTTCGACTTTCGCTCACCATCCTGAGCTTGTCGAAGGACTATCAGCTGCTGAAAGCTGATAGCTGACAGCTGAAAGCTTATGAAACTTTCCCTCAATACGCAGATCGCGATCGGTGCGATCCTGGGCGTTATCTTTGGTCTTTATCTTCATTCCTTAGGCCCTCAGGATCCGGCCTTCTCTCTCTGGATCAGTATCAGTGAAACTGTGGGCGGGATCTTTGTTGACCTCTTAAAAATGATCCTGATCCCGCTGGTCTTTACATCGATCAGCGTGGGGATCGCCAATTTACGGGCCCATCAGGAAATGGACCGCGTTTGGAAAATAACCCTGATCTATTTTCTTGCCTCACCGACGCTGGCGGTGATCCTGGGGCTGACCGTGATGAATCTGTTTACGCCCGGCGCGGACCTGAAGATCGCGATGTTCCAGGATACGATGTCCACATTCCAGGCCAGCAATGTTTCGGCGGGGCATTTTATTAAAACATTTCTGTCCGGTCTTTTCATGAACCCCTTTAAGGCCATGGCGCAGGGCGATGTTTTTGCCACGCTGATCTTTGCGGTCTTTTTAGGCATCGCCTTGATCAAGCTTAATGAACGGGCAAAGACCTTGAAAGAGATATTGGTGCAGGGTTTTGACGTGATCATGCTGATCGTAAATTGGATCATGCGCCTGGCACCGATCGGGATCATGGCCTTGTTGACAAAATTGATCGCAACACAGGAAACAACTTTCCTCGTTTCCTTGTCAAAATTTGTCGCGGTCGTGGTGGGCTCGACGTTATTTCACGGGATTGTTACGCTACCGGGATTTTTGTATCTATTAACCGATGTAACGCCCTTGACCTTTTTCAAAGGGATGCGCGAGGCCCTGGTGACGGCGTTTGCCACCAGTTCGAGCTCCGCGACACTGCCCGTTTCCATGAAATGTGTCACCGAAAATCTAAAAGTGGATAAAGATATCGTGGGATTCGTTCTGCCCTTGGGTGCCACGGCGAACATGGACGGCACCGCGTTGTACGAAGCCGCGGCCGCGCTTTTTGTCGCGAATCTGGCCGGCATTCATTTAACGATCGTTCAGCAGGTTGTGGTCTGCCTAATGGCCATCATTGCCTCCATCGGCGCGCCAGGGATCCCCAGTGCCGGAATGGTCACCATGATCATGGTCCTGCAATCCGTGGGCCTGCCCATCGAAGCGATCGCGATCTTGCTTCCCATTGACCGCCCCTTGGATGCGATCCGCACCGCGGTCAACGTGGAAGGCGACGGTATCTGCAGTTTGATCGTTCAGAAATACACTTCAAAAAATCGTTAATTTGCCCTTCCCTCCATAAAAATCTCTCGACATAAAATTTAGTTTAAGGCATAATAAAGGCTCTTAAAAAGATTACCCCGATAAAAAATCAGATTACACAGATATCTGTGTAATCTTACCGTTAAAATCTGCGGAATCAATATTCATGGAACTACAAAAATCAAGATTATGCCACGAGGCGCTGCTCGAAAAAGTCATCCCGCGCCAGGAAAAGATCTATCAGTGGCTAGAATCCCAGGAGAAAGATAAGCTCATCCCTCTTTACTCGTCTGTGGATATCCGCGACGCGGGGTTCAAGATATCGGTCGTGGATACTAATCTTTTTCCCGGAGGTTTTAATAATCTTTGCGAACACGGGCTGGAGGATGCGGTCGGGTTTATGCGGTCAGCCATTTTGCGCCGCGTCCCGGGCTGCGAGAGCGTACTTATCATTGCCGAGGAGCATACACGGAATACCTGGTACCTGGAAAATATCCGAATCCTGCAGCAGATCATCGAGAAGGCGGGATTTAAGACCCGGATCGCCACGTTCCTTTCCGTTCAGCCCGCGTTCTGCGAAAGCGCCAAAGCGGTGGAATTAGAGACCGCCACCGGCGAGACAGTAAAGATCCATTGTTTTAAGCGTATTTTAAAAGATTGGGAAGCGGACCGGGAAGACATCGATCTTATCATCATGAACAATGACCTGACGACCGGCATCCCCGACTCGCTTAAAAATTCAAAAATCCCTATTTACCCCCCGATGATCGCCGGTTGGCATTCCCGTCAGAAATCGAGCCATTTTAAACACGTTGAGCATTTATTGCATGAATTTGGAAAGATCGTTGACCTTGATCCCTGGTTTTTCTCTTCCCTTTTTACGGTTGAGGAAAATATCAATGTCAATTTGGACGCGGACCGCGCGCGTTTGATGGATACAGCAAAGAATTTATTCAAAAAGATCGAACAAAAATATAAAGAGCACAACATCACGGAAAAACCTTTTATCTTTGTCAAATCTGATTCCGGAACATACGGCATGGGCGTTGTCCCTATCGAAGACCCGAAAGACATCCAGGAGCTGAACCGCCGGGCGCGCAATGACCTCTCCCGCGGCAAGGGCACGCAGGCGGTTTCGCGTTTTCTTCTGCAGGAAGGCGTCCCCACGATCTATAGCGTGGATGAGCAGGTCAGTGAAGTCGTCATTTATCAGATCGAGAACAATCTTCTGGGCGGGTTTTATCGTTTTAATACCCAAAAAACCGACCGCCAAAATTTGAATGCGCCCGGTATGGGATTTAAAAAGATGTGCCCGCATCTTCCAAAATACGGCCAATGCGGCGTGCATCATGACATGAATATCTTTGATCTCTACCGCATTCTTGCCAGGGTCGCCGCGATCGCAGCCCGCTTAGAGATCAATGACCTCGAATCAAAAAAGGACAAAGAATGAATTTTGTTTTCTTAATGGATCCCATAGAGACGGTCAAAATGGAAAAGGACACCTCCTTTATCTTTATGCTGGAGGCCCATCGCCGCGGGCACGGTGTTTTCTTTGTTCCGGACGGCGGGCTGACGTTATTAAAGGGACGCGTCCTGTCCCATGCCCTGCCGGTTGTCCCGCAAAGAAATAAACAACGCCCCTTTATTGTTCGGAAACCAACCGTTCTTCAGGAAGAAAATATTCATGCCATTTTTATCCGCAATGATCCGCCGTTTGACAGCCAGTATCTTTTAAATACCTGGCTTTTGGACCATTTATCCAAGAAAATAACAGTTATAAATTCACCGCACGGATTACGAACGGTCAATGAAAAGATCTGGGCAGCGCAATTTACCAATATCACCCCGCACACGCTGATCAGCCGCAACCGAGACGAATTGCTCAAATTCATAAGGCAGGAAAAGAACGTCATCGCCAAGCCGGCGGAAGGCTTCGGCGGGAAATTTATTTTTTACATCAAGGCGGGTGATCTGAATACCAATGTCATTTTGGAAACACTGACGCACACCTTTTCGCACGAGATCATTCTGCAGCAATATATCCCGGATGCCAAGAAAGGCGACAAACGGATCCTTCTCCTGGGCGGCGAACCCTTAGGCGCTGTTTTACGCGTGCACAGCAAGGATGACCATCGGAATAATTTTTTTGCCGGCGGAAAACCAAAACCGGCCACGATCACACCCAACGATTGGAAGATCATCGAGACCTTAAAGCCGCATTTGCACCGGCTGGGCCTTTATTTTGTCGGTATCGACATTATCGGAAAATATTTGATCGAAGTGAATGTCACCTCCCCCACCTGCCTGCAGGAGATGAACCGCTTGTACAATCAGAATTTAGAAAGAAAAGTGATAGATTTTGTTGAAAATTCGGTCAAACAACGTAAAATACGAAAATGAAAAAGAGGCCCCTATGCCCGCATTAACTTTATATTATCGAGACACATGCCCCTATTGCCAAAAAGTTCTAAATCATTTAAAACAGGCCAATATCAGCGTCACCATGAAAAATGTCGAGACAGCGCCGGCGAACCGGGAAGAATTGATCACGATCGGCGGCAAAGGTCAAATCCCCTGCCTGGTGATCGACGGCAAAGCTTTATACGAGTCGGATGGCATCGTTACCTGGTTCAAAAAGAATTATAAAAAATGAACGCGATCGTAGATCAAGTTAAAGAGACCATTGAAAACGCGCTCCCCGGGGCGACCGTGCATGTCTTGGACCCGATGAATGACGGCCAGCACCTACAGGCCTTTGTGATCAGCCCCGTCTTTGAGGGGGTCATGCTCATCAAACAGCACCAGATGGTCATGAAACCGCTCAAAGAGGCCATGGCCCAGGCGGTGCACGCTTTAGGCCTTAAAACCTTTACCCCGCAAAAATGGAATGAAGAAAAAAGTAAATATGGGTTCTAAATAAAGGAGAATCAAAATGGATGAAAAGACTAAGCAAAGAATAGAAAACGATATTAAAAACAATAAAATCTTTCTCTACATGAAAGGGACGCCGGATGCGCCGATGTGCGGATTTTCCGGCAAGGCCGTTGAGATCTTAAAATCGCACAACGTGAATTTCGGATCATTTAATATTTTTGAGGATGAAGCGATCCGTCAGGGCGTGAAAGAATATTCGGAATGGCCCACCTTCCCTCAGCTCTATGTCAATGGCGAGTTAGTCGGCGGCTGCGATATTATGGTTGAAATGGAGCAAAATGGCGAGTTGGCAAAGGTTTTAGAAACCGCTAAATAATTTAAGCGGCGTTCGCGATCTCTTTGATGTTGGCGTACGGATAAATGCCGGAGTTGTGGCCGTCATTCCAATTGATGGCCAAGGCGTAGTTGCCCAGCGGGAAGATTTGGGTCGGGGCAATATCTTTTCGGATCGAACTTTCCTTTAATATCTTCTCTCCGGTCATTTCATTGATGCAAAGCGCGCAGCGGCAGCTGAGACGCAGATCACGGTTACTGATCTTGTACGATGTCCCATCCTGCCATTTCAAGCACACATTTTTGTCGTCAAATTTGATCTCTGGCACGTCACGTTTGGCGATGCTCATCTTTCCGATAGCCCGCACCACATTGTCCACCATTTCACTGATGTAATCATTCACGATCGGGGTCTCGATTTTGCCGATCAATTGCGGCAATATTGGGAGCTGCGCCAAGGTTTCGATACCGAAACGTTCGTTCAAATTGATCTTATCGGCGCCGAAAATAAAATGTTTTTTATGGCATTGGTCGCAGAGAAAATAGGCCATGTTCTCAACCAGCCCCAGGATCGGCACATTGACCTTTTCAAACATCAATATCCCGCGCGCCACGTCCACTAAGGACAATGTCTGCGGGGTGGTGACAATGACCGCACCGCTTAAGCGGACGGTTTGAGTGATGGTCAATTGAATGTCGCCTGTTCCCGGAGGCATATCGACAAAGAGGTAATCCAATTCCCCCCAATTCGTGGTGTGCATCATCTGCTGGACATAGCGCGAAACCATGGGGCCCCGCATGACCGCAGCACTGTCCCCCAACAGGAATCCGAACGACATGATCTTCAATTTATTTTTTTCAACCGGGATAAGTTCATTTTTATCGTTGATGTAAATGGCCGCATTGGAAAGATTGAACAGGGTCGGGATCGACGGCCCGTAAATATCCGTATCCACCAACCCCACCTTAAAACCGCGGTGGGCCAACTCCTGCGCGATGTACGCGGCAACGGTGGATTTACCAACACCTCCCTTACAGGAAGAGATCGCAATAATAGATTTCACGCGGCTCAAATGGCTGGTCAAAGGTGTTTGCGGGCCTGGCGCGGCGGAACCGGCTGGTGCCGTTAAATTCGCGGTGACTGTTTTAACACCGGGTAATTTACTCACCAACTCCTGGGCATTGTTTTGAAATTCATGCCGCACCGGGCAGGCGGGTGTGGTCAATTGGATATCGAACGTGACATTGCCGGAATCGTTTTTCAAATTTTTGATAAAGCCCAAGCTCACGATATCCTTATGGAAGTCAGGATCGATGATGTTACTTAAGGCATTCAGTATCTCTTGTTCTGTGGGCTTCATTGTGCGATGGCTATTTTCTGCAAATGTTCTTCGTTAATGGATTGGCCAAAAACAGACCGGACGTCTTCGGGATTTTTTACCGGCCAATATTTGACTTCCACCGGCTCTCCCTCTTTATATCGGGAAAAACGCTGAACCAATCCGGCCGCAGTTTCCAAAATATCCTGTGTCGGATTATAACCTTTCAAGATCAGCATCGGGCCGTCCTGCGTTTTTAATTCAAAAATATGGTCATCCTGGTGCGCGTATTGAACGAGCATGCCGTTCTCTGTCTCATCACGTCCGAGAATGACTTTAAAATGTTCATTGATCCGGAAATGGCGCCCCCATTTCAGCGAAATGGTTTCGCGGAAACTGCGATACCCGAATTTAAAAATATCCCTCATCTTCTGGGCGAAATGTTCATGTGTCAACATGCATCCGCCGGCGGAATTCGGATAATCGGTGATCCCGCTTTGGTGGGCGAGATTTTTCTGGTCTTTGCGGGAACGGCCGGAGATCCGGAGAAGTTTTTCACGGTCGATCAGACCTTCAATCTCGGGCAGCGTGGGGTCTAAAAGTTTGGCGCATAAAGGCCTTAAAAGACGGCCCTGCAATCCGCTTCCGTCTTCGATCCATTTCATGCTGTGGCGCAGCTGCGACATAGGCCGCTGGCCCAGGACTTCACCGGTAAAAACAAAGTCCGCGCCGATACTTTCCATATATTGGCCGGCGCGCGTGAACATATGGATCCGGCAGTCCACACATGGGTTCAAGGCCCGGCCGTAACCGTATTTTGGGTTTTCAACGACCTTCAAATAACGCTCGTCTAACTGTAGGATAACCAAGGGGATCTCTAATCTATCCGCCGCGCTTTGGGCCTGGGCTTTATCGCAACAGCCCCAGGGCATGGCGAAGAAAAGTCCGTGCACTTCCACGCCTAAATCTTTGACGATTTTGGCAGCAACAGTGCTGTCTAATCCACCGGAGATAAGTCCGACGGCCTTGACCTTGCGGTTAACATTCTCATTTGAATTCTGCTGGATCATAGGGATACAATATAGATGATTTTCTCACTAAATTCAAGCGCTTAATACGGGAACGGCCAATAAAAAAACTTGAATATTAATAAATAGTTGTGTTATCATGTTGGCTCAACTATTTTTACGAATTTTTCAAAAATGACGACTCCACAAAAACAATTGACCGGTGCCGAAGCCCTCATTAAATGCTTGGAAAACTATGGGGTGGAATACATTTGGGGACTTTCCGGCGGCGCGGCGATCCCTATCTTCGATGCTTTAGTCGGCTCCAAGATCAAATTGGTCTTAGTGCGCCATGAACAGGGTGCCACGCATATCGCGGACGGCTACGCCCGCGTGACCGGGAAACCAGGTGTCGTGTTGGTCACCAGCGGCCCCGGCGCCACCAATACCATAACCGGGATCATGACCGCGCACATGGATTCTGTGCCCATGATCGTTTTGACCGGCCAGACCATCAGCCCCATGCTGGGCAAAGACGCGTTCCAGGAAGCTGATATCTTTGGCAGTACCATGCCTTTCGTCAAACACAGCTATTTGGTGCGCAACACCAACGATATCCCACGCATTATCAAAGAGGCCTTTCATATCGCCAATACCGGCCGTCCAGGCCCGGTGTTAGTTGATCTGCCCAAAGATATTACCTCAGGTCCTTTTACCGGCAAAACATTAGATCCGGCCATGGACATTCCCGGCTATAAAGTGGCGGGCAAAGGGAATTTATCCGATATCAAAAAAATGGCGAAGCTGTTCAAAAATTCAAAGCGTCCTCTGCTTTTGATCGGGCACGGCGCGGTCATTGCCCGGGCCGGCGATGCCATTAAAAAATTAGCCTATAAATTACAATCCCCGGTTACGAATACGCTGCTCGGCAAAGGGGAATTTCCGGAAACTGATCCGCTCTCATTAGGAATGTTAGGCATGCACGGGACCGCGTACGCGAATTTGGCGTTAACCCGCTGCGATCTCATCCTCTCGATCGGCTCCCGCTGGGATGACCGCATCAACGGCAACCCGGCTAAATTTTGTGTTGGCGCCAAGATACTTCATATCGACATTGACCCGGCCGAGATCGGCAAGATCCTTAAGCCGGATGTCCATTGTATCGGGGACGCGCGCTTGATCGTGGAAGAATTGCTCAAGCACGTGAGCCCCTGCGACACAAAGGAATGGATCGCGGAATTGAACGGCTACAAAAAGAAACATCCCTTGAAATTCGATACCAGTAAAGGTCTGACCGCTCAGTATGTCCTGTATGAATTGCAAAATGCCATTCAAGGCAACGCCATTGTGACCACCGACGTGGGCCAGCACCAGATGTGGTCCGCGCAGTTCAACCTTTCCAAGGACGGCCGCAAATGGCTCTCCTCCGGCGGGGCCGGGACCATGGGCTACGGTTTCCCGGCAGCGATCGGCGCGCAGTTCGGCGCCCCCAAAGACCTCGTCATCGCGGTGGTGGGCGACGGCGGGTTTCAGATGACCTTTTATGAATTGGCCACCGTTTATAACCATAAATTACCGGTCAAGGTCTTGATCATTGATAATAAATATTTGGGCATGGTGCGCCAATGGCAGGAATTATTTTTCGACAACCGCCTTTCCGGAGTGGACCTGGAAGGCAATCCGGACTTCGTGAAATTAGCCGACGCCTACCGCATCAAGGGCGTGCACATCGATAAAGTGGAACATGTGGCGGAACGCTTGAAAGAAGCGATCGACTTCCCCGGCCCGGTCGTGATCTGGGCGGAAGTCATTAAAGAAGATAACGTGTTCCCGATGGTCCCGGCTGGAAAATCCGCCTATGAAATGATCATTGAACCCCCTAAAGCGAAATTGGAAAAGCCGACAGGCAGTACCTAATGACTACCAAACCTAAAAATCTGCATACGATAAGTTTTCTGGTGGCCAACAAACCCGGCGTCCTGGTCCGTATCGCAATGGTTTTTGCCCGCCGAGGCTATAATATAGATTCGTTGGTCGTCTCTGCGTCTGTGAACCCTCAGTATTCCCGGATGACGATCACGGCCAGCGGGGAAACCATTACGCTCGAACAGATCATCAAGCAAAGCGCCAAACTCATCGATGTCCTGCATGTGGAAGAGCATACCGGCATCGATGCGGTCGACCGTGAGTACGCGCTGGTGAAGATCAAGACCACTCCGTCCACCAAGGCCACGATCCTGAAACTCTGCAAGAAATTCCACACCCACATCGTTGATCACACCGATCATGTCCTTATCGTCAGTCAGGGCGGGACAACGGAAGAATTGGATCAATTCGAAGGGCTGGTCAAAAAATACGGCATTCTCGAGATGATCCGTTCCGGTAAGCTCGTTATGGCAAAAGGTAAGAAAATAACCTAGCTTTCAGCTATCAGGCATCAGTCTTCAGCTGCCATAAGCTCTCATGCTACTAGCTTACAACAATCCTGTGCTGAAATCTGAGAGTCCTGATTTTCCTTAAAGTATTTTGATGAAATCAGGATATCCCAATTATCCTTAATTATTAGGAAAACTTGGGACTGAAAGCTGACAGCTATAATTTATCCGCAATTCCGCAGGCAATAATTTTGGGCATTTCTTTGGGAGGCAAAAGAACGAGGGCTACTTCGATACCTTGGGGGCTTGAGGCAATGGATGTAATATGGCAGCGTTCGCCGTCGATATCATCGTGGCACGTCCCTAAATACTGGATAACGGCCGAACGAAGCGCGTCCCATTCCAGGTACAGGATGAACTGCTCCTCTTCGCTTTTCAAATTCAGGGCTTGTGAGACTTCGGAAAAATTTAAACCAAGGATCTCTTCCAGGGAACGGCCTTTCAGATACGCCGAATAACCGGTCTGGGCGGTGATCTCCCGTCCACAGGTGATCTTGGCGAAATCGAACGAAATAAACTTTTCGTCTTGATCCATTTTAAAGGCAATACTGGAAGAACTGTCTGAACAGGGCATGGAATAATTATATATCAAATAATAGAAATGAAAACTGTTTAATTTGATGAAACCTTATTCAACAATTCTTTCCGTTTTTTATCTTTTCCCTCTGCAATTTCTTTTACACGTGAGAGGCTTTTTTGCCGCTTATCACGGGCGATATACCAATCCTCGATAAGTATTTCAATCAAATTTATTAAAGCCTCAGCCTCGTCTGGCTCCACGTCAATAATTACGTTTACATCTTTTTCCATATGGGCACCTATATTCCCAACTTGACGAGTAGCATCTATTGCCTCCCAATCTTCGGTGGCAACTAAAGTGCGGATTGCGTTAATTTGATCGACCAAACGACCATTTTTTATTCCCCAAAAATCATTTATCATTCCCTGTAAGCATCGTCGTGCAATCGTTGCAGCTGCTTTAGGGCTTAAATTAACAATATCACATGCTTCCGCATAATCTTTTAAAATTGCTTCAGGCACAATGCCACTGGGATATATCCTTGCTTTTGAAGACGGCACCATATCCCAGCGCTTAATGATTTTTTGGGGAAGATAGTCCTTTTTTAACTCACTGTATGCGCAATCAAAAAGCGTTGCGACTAACGTATATTGCTTACATTCGTTATTCGGACAGACTATAAATGTTGCAATAAGGAGTTTATCACCGTGTTTGTTCGGTATCGTAAAGGCATTCTTCCGTAAGGAAATTCTTTCTTCAACAATCGTTGTTGGTTTTTGACAAAATGGGCATGTCCAATCGAATGGATTCATTTCTATCTCCTTTAAATTGTTGGTTTTTGCGAGGGCAGCGATGAGTCACTGCCCTCTACTTTATCGTTTATCGTCTCCCACGATGTCGTTGGCTAAGTGCGCTTACTGCTGCGGATTTTTCTGATCGGGTTGATCCTGGATCGCGCAGAATTTTGGACGCAATACTTGCCACTCGTTTGCTTGTGACTTTTGCGTGTGCCATGACTATTACCTCCTTCTTAACTCATTCTTAACACTCCTCGACTAAGAGTGCTAATTTGTTTTGATTTTAAAAGCCATCAAAAATCGATGGCTTTTATTTTTTGGTAATCCCGCGGCGCTAACGCGCCTGGGATGAATTCGGTCAGTAACTTACAGTCATTTCATTCCGTAAGTTACGCCCTCATTTCACCATTCTAAGGCTCCACCGGTCTGGTACTCGGTGACGCGGGTTTCGAAAAAGTTCTTTTCCTTCTTAAGATCAATAACTTCACTCATCCAGGGAAACGGATTTTCGGAATTATATTGTTTCGGCAAGTTGAGCCGTTCAAAACGCCGGTCCGCGATATACTGCACATATTCCTTCAAAAGATAAGTATTTAAGCCTAAGATGCCGTTGGGCAGGCATTCCTCGGCGTACTTATGCTCCAATCCGACCGCGGTTCGGATAAAACCGATGATCTCTTCTTTGAATGGTTCATCCCATACTTCGGGGTTTTCCGCGATGATGTTATTGATCAGTTCAATGCCGAAATTCATGTGGATACTTTCATCCCGAAGGATATATTGGATCTGCTCGCAGGTGCCGGGTAAACGATTCTGCCGGCCGAAGGAAAGCATGGTGACAAATCCGCTGTAGAAGAATATGCCTTCCGTAATCACATAAAACCCGATCAAGTTTTTGACAAATTTCTGTAACCCCTCTTTGGTCTTGGTGTCGACATTTTGGTCTAAAATACCGTCGGTACAGCTCATCGCGTATTGATCCTTGTTGTAAATGGCTTCCACTTCTCGGTACATATTGAACATCTCCCCCTCATCCAAGGATAGTGATTGCACAATATACTGGAACGCGTGCACGTGAATGGCTTCTTCGAAGGCCTGGCGCAAAAGATATTGCCGGCATTCCGGGTTATCGATCATTCTATAAACCGCCAAGACCAGGTTGTTACCGACCAAGGTCTCTGCGGTGGCGAAAAAACCAAAGGTGCGCTTGACGATGTGGCGTTCTTCGGCGGTAAAGGCCTTGGCGTCTTTCCATTGCTCAATGTCTCGCTGCATGGAAACCTCACTGGGCATCCAGTGGTTGGCGCAGCCATCCAGATAAAAATTCCACGCCCATTTATACTTGATGGGCACCAATTGATTGCAGTCTACCGTCCGGTCATTATTGATGATCTTTTTCTTATCAGCGGTGATCCGCTCTTTTGACATGCGGAAACATGAGTTGGACATAACGTTCTCCTTTATAGAGGCGAGAAGTCAGAGGTCAGCAGTCTGAAATATTTCTCTTTTTTTCTGGCTTCTGATTTCCGATTTCTGATCTCTAGCGTTACTGGCATGCTTCACAATCTTCTTTAGGCTCCGCGCTTAATTTAGGCGCGAGCGATGCGTTGACATGAGTACTGATGGTCTGCTGGTCTTCCAGTTTAGATTTTTCATTGATAACATGGCCGAATTCATCGCGTTCTCTGCGGCCGACGATATTGCCGACATATTTGGCCTTGGTGATATCGACCGTGCTCTTTTCGATACGGGTCGCGCCCATGGAGCGTAGATAATAAGTCGTCTTTAAACCTTTTTCCCAACCGTACATATACATATCGCTGACCTTCTGTCCGCTCGGTTTAGCTTGATAGAGGTTCAAGGATTGGCCCATATCGATCCATTTTTGACGGCGGCTGGCGGCTTCGATGATCCACTCATAATCGATCTCAAAGGCGGTGACATATTTTTGC
>MHFY01000150.1:13214-20419 GCA_001805375.1 Omnitrophica WOR_2 bacterium GWA2_47_8
CGAACACATTTTTATAGATCGGTTCGATGGAAGCGGTCACGCCCACGATATTGGCGATCGTCGCTGTGGGGGCAATGGCCATGACCAGGCTGTTGCGCATCCCGGACTTTCGCATTTCTTCGCGCACGACAGACCAGTCCATTTTACGGGAACGGTCCATGGTCAAATACCCGCCCCGTTCTTTTTCCAAGACTTCGATGGTGTCGATGGGAAGCAAACCTTTGTCCCATTTCGATCCTTTATAGCTCGAGTAAATGCCTTTTTCTTTTGCCAATTCGATGGAGGCCTGGATGGCGTAATAGGAGATCGCCTCCATGCTTTCATCCGCGAATTGAACAGCTTCCTGCGAGGCGTAACTGATGTCTTGGATAAAAAGCGCGTCCTGAAAAGCCATCAGCCCCAACCCGATCGGGCGGTGTTTTTTGTTGGCGTTTTCCGCTTCAACGGTCGGATAATAATTGATGTCGATGACATTATCCAGCATGCGGACCGCGGCACGCACGGTTTCTTTTAATTTCTCATGGTCGATGCCGCTGGGTGTGGTATGGACCGCCAGGTTAATGGAACCCAAATTACAGACCGCGGTTTCTTCCTTTGAGGTATTTAATAAAATTTCCGTACAGAGATTGGAGCTATGAACAACACCCACGTGATCCTGCGGAGAACGGACATTGGAGGGGTCTTTCCAGGTGATCCAGGGATGGCCGGTCTCAAAAAGCATGTTGAGCATCTTGCGCCATAATTGGATGGCCGGAATAGCTTTGAACTGCCGCATCTTTCCCGCGTACGCCATGGCCTCATACTCTTCATAACGCTTTTCAAAGGCCTGCCCGAAAAGATCATGCAGATCCGATGTCTCATTAGGGCTGAACAGCGTCCAGTTCTGGTTATTCTTTAAACGTTTCATGAACAGATCCGGGATCCAATTGGCCGTGTGCATGTCATGCGTGCGGCGGCGTTCATCCCCCGTGTTCTTGCGCAGCTCTAAGAATTCTTCGATATCCAAATGCCAGACTTCCAGGTACGCGCAGATCGCGCCCTGGCGTTTCCCGCCCTGATTGACCGCCACCGCGGTGTCGTTGGCGACCTTCAAAAAGGGAATGACGCCCTGGCTTTTGCCGTTGGTGCCCTTGATGCGTGAGCCCATGGCCCGTACCCCGGTCCAGTCGTTGCCCAATCCGCCGCTCCATTTCGAAAGCATGGCATCGTCCTGAATGCATTTAAAGATGTGCAAAAGGTCATCGGCCACAGTGGTCAAAAAGCAGGATGATAATTGCGAATGAAGTGTCCCGGAATTGAACAGCGTCGGGGTTGAAGACGTAAAACGAAAAGTAGATAAAATATTATAGAACTCGATGGCGCGTTCGTTTTTCTGCGCGCCTTCGTTCTTGGCCAATCCCATGGCCACCCGCATCCAGAAGATCTGCGGAAGTTCCAAGCGGCGGGTATCCCAGTGAATAAAATACCGGTCGTACAAGGTCTGCAGGCCCATGTATCTGAAAAGAAAATCGCGTTTCGGTTCCAGCGCGCGGCCTAACTGCGTTAAATTGAACTGCAAAAGGTCCGGGCTTAATAATTCATGGGAGACCGCCTTTTGAATGAATGAAGCAAAATAGACCGGATATTCGGTCTTAATGTCCTCAAAACTCGTTTCACGCCCGATGGCCTCGTGGTATTCTTTTAAAAGCAGTAAACGCGCGGCAGCGAAAGAATAGTTCGGGTCGACTTCCAGAAATGCCTTGGCGGCCATGATGTTGGAAACCAGCATCTGCTCTTCGGCCATGCCGTTGAAATAATTTTTTAAAGACTCGGCGAGGATCTTTTCGGATGAGACGTGTTCCAACCCCTGGCAGCAGGTTTCGATAGTGAAACGCAGGTCATTAAAATTCAGGGTCTTCTCTTCCCCGGATTTGGTCTTGATCTTGATATTCTTGGCCCACGCAAAATCCGTGGAAACGTCAACGGCGCGTTTTTCGATCTCTCGGACCCGGGCGCGTTCTTCGCGGTATAGGATGTAACCTTTAGCCACATCATGCAAACCGGCCTTCATCAGATCTTTCTCGACCAGGTCCTGGATCTCTTCGATCCCGACGGCCTTTCCTTCCGGCCAGAGTTTACGGATTTCTTCAACCACGCCTTCGGTGACTTCGCGGGCCTTGGTCAAAAATTCATCCGTCAATTCACCGCCGTGATGCGCCTTTAAGGCCTTGGCGATCGCTAGCGTGATCTTTTCCGGCTTGAACGAAACGACCCGGCCGCTTCTTTTGACGACCGAATAAAGTTCGAACAGCGCGCGGCGGGCGGCATGCTGCTTGCGGTAACTGGCATACAGTTCACCGACCTCCCGAAACCCATTTTCATAGATCTGCCGGATGACCTCATCCTGGATCTCTTCAACGGTCAAAAATTCCTGTTTCAGTGACCGCTCTTTCAGGACAAGTAAGACCTTGCATAAAACCTTTTCAACATTTTTTTCAACCGTATCAGAAAGTTCAGTCTCGCGGGGAAGGTTGGCGCTCTGCTTAAAGGCATTACCGATGGCGTTTTTAATGCGGACCTCATTAAAGGCAACAATTTGTCCGTTTCGCTTTTGTACTTGCACTGTTGTCGCGATGGTTTTTTCAGACATTACGCCGACCTCCTATAAATTTTTGTTGAGTCCCTGCTTTATACCGGTGGGTTTTATGCATTCTTTATATCTCTGATACGCTTGTGCGACGGAGCCAAAAACACAACATATACCGTAGTTAAATATTTTATCTACTATATATAGTAGATTTGAGCGAAAGTCATGTCAAGCACGTTTTTAAGAAAAAGTGTTCAAATTTTAATAAAATAATTTTGACTTTTGTGTTAAGAAACATTGTGCCCTTCGGTCAACTCTCTGACCGAAGAGCACAGGCGTGAAACTATCCCTTCGCAGATTTAAAACGTTTGGCGACCTCATCCCAATTGACGATATTCCAAAAAGCGGCAATATAATCAGGTCGTCGGTTTTGATACTTCAGATAATACGCGTGTTCCCAGACATCGATCCCTAGAATGGGCGTCCCCTTCAATTCCGAGACATCCATGATCGGGTTGTCCTGGTTCGGCGTAGAACCAATGGAAAGTTTTCCTTTGTTGACACACAGCCAGGCCCAACCGCTGCCGAAACGGGTCACGCCGGCGTTGGCAAAGGTCTCTTTGAATTTATCGAAACCTCCCAAGTCACGTGTAATGGCCTCGGCAAGTTCACCTTTGGGTGCGCCGTCGCCTTTCGGGCTTAACAGGAGCCAAAACATGGAATGGTTGTAATGCCCGCCGCCGTTGTTGCGGACCGCATTGCGGATATTTTCCGGTAACGCGGAGATCTTGGAGATCAACTCCTCAATGGATTTTGATTCCAGATCGGCCTTGCCCTCGAGGGCCTTGTTCAAATTATTAATATACGCCTGGTGATGCTTGCCATGATGGATCTCCATGGTTTTGGCATCGATATGCGGTTCTAACGCATCAAAGGCATATGGTAATTTCGGTAATGCATGTGCTGTTTTCACTTCTGCCATGATAATCTCCTTTCATGAAATAAAAAAAGCGGATCAGGCCTTCTTTACCGCTTGCAGGACTTCTTCATAATTCGGTTCCGTGGTAACTTCAGGGACTAATTGGACGTAGGAAATCTTTCCCTTGGCATCGACGATAAAAACGGCGCGGGCCAATATCTCCAATCCCTGGACTAAAACACCGTAGGCTCGGCCGAAAGCCCCGGATTTGAAATCCGATAACGTGACGACCTTAGTGCTGTTGGTCGCACCGCACCAGCGTTTTTGCGCAAACGGGAGGTCGCGGCTCACCGTCAAGATGACCACATCGTTCAGTTTTTCCGCTTCTTTATTGAAACGTTTTGTCTGCAGATCGCAGATCGGGGTATCCAAAGAGGGAACAACCGAGATAATGAGCTTTTTTCCTTTATAATTACCGAGCTTCGCTTCCGACAGATCATTAGCGACCAACGTAAAATCAGGAGCGGCTTGGCCGACTTGCGGTATCGTACCGATCAAGGCCAAAGGTTTTCCTTTCATCATGACAGAGGCTGCTACTTGGGGCATACTAAACTCCTTTCAATTCAGGATAACTTTATTTCTCTAGAAACTTTTTGTAAATTGTGCCGGCTAAGATCCCGCCTAAGAGCGGCCCTAACCAATACAGCCAAACATTTTCCATGCCGCCGCCTAACAACGCCGGCCCCAAATGCCTCGCCGGGTTCATGGCAGCGCCGGTGATAGGTCCTCCCACCAAAATATCTAACGTAACGGCCAAACCGATAAAAAGCCCTCCCACCTGCGGGGCGCGTTTATCCACACCGGTCCCATAAACCACAAAGACCAGGAAAAATGTCAGAACAACTTCCAGCAAACATCCCATGACCGGGCTGACGTTCGCCGCCAGGCTGGGTGTTCCCATATTGACCGCCAACAGGGCCTCGGCCGGGACACAAAATTTCAGCATCGCAGCCGCCGCGATCCCGCCCAAGCATTGGGCAATGACATAGCCGACAGTATTTGCTGCATTGATCTTTTTTGCGGAGAATAAACCGATCGTTACGGCAGGATTAAGATGTCCGCCACTGACCGCGGCCGTTGCACTGACCATGACCGCGATCGCCAGGCCATGCGCGAGCGCGATCCCGACAAGTCCGGTCTCGCCCCCGTTCAAATAATTGCTTGCTATTGAACCGACCCCGATAAATATCAAGGTGAACGTCCCGATGAATTCTGCGATGAGTGCTTTTTTGTTCATGACCTTGCTTTTATTGAATTAATGTGATGAAGCGATAATTATCTTACTCGTTTTAACATCTTTGTCAACAAAAGAAATCGCGTAAAACGATCCGGTTTTTAAATACCTGAATATTTCCTTGTTTTCCTCGGGAAAACGGCTATTCTAATAAGTGAGTTAATCAAATTTTACGGAAAAATCAAGTATGTACGAATATCAGGCCACCATAAAACTCCACGACACCGACGCTGCCGGATTATTATTCTTCAGTAATCAATTTAAATACGCCCACGAAGCCTACGAAGCGCTGTTGGAATCTGTTGGCGTTGGGTTTGCCACGCTGATCCGTGAAAAGAGCTATTTTTTACCGATCGTGCACGCGGAATCAGACTATAAAAAGCCCTTGTTTGTGGGTGATAAAATAAAAATCCAAGTTGTCGTTGATAAGATCGGCACAACCTCTTTTTCCTTCGTTTATAAGATCTTTAACCAGAAAAAAGAACTGGCCGGCACCGCCAAAACCGTCCATGTCACCATCGACAAAAAAAGCAAAGCCAAAATTCCCCTGCCCCCTGACATGCGCAAGGCCATCGAAAAATTAAAAGGCTGATCTATTTTACTTCGCTTGATTAACGACCTGGGACAGGAGCCGGCGGTCAAGCTTTAACGACTCGCCGGTTGAATACTCCCATGTCCAAGGATAGAACTGGACTGGAATTTTGTATTTCGGCAGACTGTGCTGCAATGATTCTTTGATCTGGGCGGTTTTCAGGAAAAAATTTCCGTTGATGCGCATGAACGCGACCGGACGGAACCCAAACTCCTTGTCCTTCCTCGGCACGACAACCGCCTCTTTAACAAATTCAAATCTTCGCAAATATTTCTCGATCTCTTCCGGCTGGATATTCTCTCCCCCGCTGATAAACATATTGTCCTTCCGGCCAAATACCTTAAGCCGCTTTTTGGAAACCGCCAAACCAAAATCTCCGGTTTTAAACCATCCCTTTATTAAAGGAAGCTTCGGTTTATTATGTTGCAGATAACCCAAAAATAAAATTTTTCCCTTAACCAGAATTTCTCCATCCGAAGCGGTCTTTACGCTGCGGAATTTTAAAATCTTGGCTGAGTTAAGTTCTTTTGATCTTAAATCTGCCGCAGTCGAAGTCGCGACCTGCGAACCCATCTCGGTCAATCCATACGTAATATAAACCGGCCAGCCTTTGTCCAACGCGTTTTCGATGAGCAGTTCCGGGATCGACCCGCCGCCGACTAAAAGCACCTTTAATGCCTGAGGCGGTTTAGTATTTTGCGCTAAAAGACGCTGCAATTGCGTGGGGACAACCGAACAATGCGTAATTTTATATTTTCTCAGTGCTTGGGCGAGATCTTCGTTTGGCGCCGGAATAGCAATGGCCCCGCCGCTAATAAGCGTACGAAAAAGAATGCCCAGCCCGCTCACATGGTACAACGGCAAAGATAATAACCAGCGGTCACCCGCGCGAACCGAAATATTTTCATTGGACCCCAAGGCATTGTAATAGTGATTGGCGAAAGAATGGACCGCCGGCTTAGGTTCACGTGAACTGCCGGAGGTGAATAGAATGGTTGCCGGCTGATCTAAAAAGATCTTCGGCGCTTTTTCTTGCTTTGTCGGGATCGTTCTGCCAAATGAAAGATCGGTTAAGCGTACCTGGCATTTTAATTTCTCACACTGGTCTTTGAGCAATTCGGCTGGCAGACGGGTATTCAAAGGGCAGGCCACCGCGCCCAGGCGCCAGAGCGCGACCAACGCCACGATATAATCGACAGACGCGGGACTGGTGATCGCGACACGGGAATTTTTCTTGATACCGCTTCGTTTAAGGAAATCCTGCGCGGTTTGGGTCCGCTCTTCCAAGGCGCGGTAGGTCAGAACATTCTTCCCGGTAATAATAGCCGGCTGGGAAGAAAATTTCTGGATAGTTTTCGAAATTGGGCAAACGGATTTAGGCATTGGCAATTTCTTTAAGATGCGGGGATTTAAGGCACGCGGCAAGATCGATCTTGTCGTTTAAATGTATCCGCCCCTTTTGGATCCTTAATTGGCCCTGCAAGAGATCTTCTTTAAACCACTTTAAAGTATCTAATCCGGCAATGTACTGATGTTTGGTACAGCCGGCGATCTGGGCCAGCGTGTACAGGCCGAGATCCGTCTCGAAGGTCGAGCTTATCGTCACCTGCAGGCCGTATTGCCCGGCAAGCTTCATCCAGCCCCAGGTCTTTTCGATCCCGCCTAAGTAGGTCGGCTTTAGGACAACGACTTCCACCCCGGCAAAACTTTTCACTTGTTCAAAAGTATATTTTGACAACGACTCATCCAGCGCGATCGGTATCGTGGTCCTGACAAAAAATTCTTCGTACTGTTTCGGGTCCTTGATCGGCTCTTCGATGTATTCTAACGCGGC
>MHFY01000150.1:20439-27242 GCA_001805375.1 Omnitrophica WOR_2 bacterium GWA2_47_8
GCCTTGAGCTTAAAGCAGACGATCCCCTGCTCAAGCATGGCCTGGGCATCTTTTAAGATCATATCCTTGGGCCCCTGCAGGAGCCCGGAGATCTGCACGCTGTCGTAGGAATGGGACGAGATCAAATGCCGCACCGGATGCTGCTTGATCTGAGAAATTAAATTTAAGACCGCCATTTCCACCCCAAAACGCACCGAGGAATGCAAATAGTGCGGCTTGAGCCAATGGTCAAATTTCCCGTCCAAGTGTTCCAGGCCGCTGGGCAATGAAACATTTTTAAAATATTTTTTCAATTGCATGACCTGGTCCATGGCCTGGTTCAGGTTTTCGTGGCTGAAATTCGGCAAAGGCGAAACTTCGCCAAGGCCGTAATGCCCGCTGTCATCAAAGATCTGCACGATGAACCCTTCCCTTTGCCGCAATTCGTGCCCCTTAACGAACAAAGGCTGCACCAAAGGCAGGGCGTATTTATATGTTTTAACGTCGGTGATCCTCATAAGACCCATCCGACCGAGAAGAGAATGCTGTAAAAAAGCAGGAGTCTCCCTGTTTCGGTGAGAGCGGCATTTAAAGAAGGGCCGTCAGATTTAGTCAAGACCGTGTGGATCGCGGGGATTGAAACCAAAGCGATGAAGCAGGATACGAGCGTGTAAACATGATCGCGGGTAAGGAAATAAATGACGATCGGCATGAGCGCCGCGCACAACATGACAAACAAATATTCACCCCGGGCAAAATCCGCGCCGAAACGCACCGCCAAAGTTCTCTTCCCAGAAATTTTATCACCTTCAATGTCCCGCAGGTTATTAACAACTAAAATTCCGGTTGCGAAAAACCCTGGCGCGAGTCCGGCCAAAATGACCGCCGGGCTCATTTCCAAGGATTGCACATAATACGTTCCGGCCACCGCCACGGGGCCAAAAAATATCAGGACAAAAATTTCACCCAAACCTAAATATCCCAACGGCAACGGCCCGGCCGTGTAAAGAAGCCCGGAGAGGATCGATGCGGCACCGATGGCGATGATGGGCCAGCCTCCTCTTTTAAAAAGCCATAAGGCGATGCCCCAGGCAAGCAGAAAGGTTATCCCGATGGCGACCTTCATCGCCAGTGGCGTGACCAACCCGGCTTGCGTGACACGCACCGGCCCCACGCGGGCCTGCGTGTCCGCGCCTTTTTTAAAATCAAAATAATCGTTGGCTAAATTGGTCCCGATCTGGATCAGAAGCGCGCCGGCCAAACAGAAGCCCGCGGTCGGAAGATCATGCACGCCGTCGCCGAAGGCCATGGCCGTGCCCAAAAAAACAGGGGCAAAGGATGCGAAAAGTGTTTTGGGACGGATGGCAAGGAAGAATATTGGAATAAAAGAATAATTCATATGCTGTCAGCCATCAGCCATCAGCCATCAGCTGCTGAAAGCTGATAGCTCAATCATGGCCTTCGTGGGAATTTCGAAAAGTTCGGTTTACGTTTTTCTAAAAAGGCGTTGCGTCCTTCCTGCCCTTCTTCGGTCATGTAAAAAAGCATAGTGGCGTTGCCGGCCAATTCCTGCAACCCGGCCTGGCCGTCGCAGTCCGCGTTCAGCGCGGCCTTTAAACAGCGGATGGCCATGGGAGAATTTTCCAAGATCTCCCGGCACCACTGCACCGCTTCTTTTTCAAGGTTTTTATACGGCACAACTTTATTGACTAAGCCCATCTCGAACGCCTGCTTGGCATTGTATTGCCGGCAGAGAAACCAAATCTCGCGCGCTCTTTTTTGCCCCACCACGCGGGCCATGTAACTGGCCCCGTAACCGCCGTCGAACGACCCGACCTTGGGCCCGGTCTGCCCGAAGACCGCGTTGTCCGCGGCAATGGTCAGGTCACAGATCAAATGTAAAATATGCCCGCCGCCGATCGCGTAACCGGCCACCATCGCCACAACGGGCTTGGGGCAGGTGCGGATCTGGCGCTGAAGGTCCAGGACATTGAGGCGGTGCACGCCGTTCTGGTCCTTGTACCCCGCGTCCCCGCGGATGCTTTGGTCCCCGCCGGAACAAAAGGCGAGTTTTCCTTCCCCGGTCAAAATAACCACGCCGGTCTTCGCGTCATCCCTCGCCTCATTGAGCGCGTGGGAGATCTCTTGGATCGTCAACGGCCGAAAGGCGTTCCTCACCTGCGGACGGTTGATGGTGATCTTGGCGACCCCCCCCATCTTTTCATACTTGATGTCCGTGTACCGGCCTGCGGATCGCCATTTCAAATTTTGCTTTTCGGTTCGTTTTTGCGCGCACATATTTATCTCTTTCTAATTTGATTTAGTCTAGCATAGGTTTAGGAAAATTCAATGCCGGCTGCGAGGGAAGGAAAAATATCACCTTTGATTTATCTCCTTGATGGCCCTCTTCACTCCCTCCTCCGTCAAATGGATCCCATCTTTCATAAATAAATTGTCAGGATAAACCGGAAGCGATTTTTGAAATTTGAAATATTTATTATCGCGCTCCAAGCCCAGCATATAGTTGAATACTGTGCTGTGAACTTTCCGCTGCCTCCGCGATTGATATTCTTTCTCCGAGATCGGCGCCGCCATAAAATTAAAATCAATGCCCTCCCGCTCCGCTAATGCGATGATTTTCTCAAAATATAATTTTGACGTGCGGACAGAATCAAAACTCGAGTTCGGCATTTTTAATGAAAGCAGGCTATGGCTCACCTCCGGTTTTGACACTTCACCCTCAAAAACTCCCGTAATAATTGATCCCGTCGTAAAACCGGAGAGCTGCTTTTGCAAATGCCAACGATAACGGTGCGATGGCATCCATTTATAAACCATCATGATGAACCCGAATCTAATGCCTTTCAACGATGTGATCTGCGCGATCTCATCAAATTTCAGAAAACATCTTTGAACATAATGCTCGACATGATTGCCGCTGAGGTTGCCTTTAACCACGTCTCGGTAACGCCCAAAATACAATATTGATTCGGGCTTTTCATTCTTGGCCAGGTATCTTTGGATCAAAAAATACTGTCCGATCATTTCAATGGCACTATTCATAGGGAAAACGCCGATATTATGCTCCTCAAAGATCTCCCTCCCGACTTCCACCCTGTTTGCCGGAGTGTCCTCTTTTCCGAACCGCGAATCCAAAAATATTTGCCTTGCCATACTGTCTCCGAGAATGAGCTTTTTTGCGTTATATTTTACATGCTCAATGTCATAAAGGGTCCGCTCCACGTCATCGGAAAAGTATTTGGACGGCAAAATGATCGCCAGGGCCGCCTCAATGGCAACAATACACACGACCGTCAGGGATCCGGCCGATGTGAAGATATTAGAATTGAAAGTAGATAAAATACTTCGCACTGTTAACCCCCCAAATGACGATGGAATAAAAGATTACAAGATAAACCCCGACCCTGAGCCAAACAGGGCATCGGAACGAAACCATCAAATCGTTTTTTCGATACTGGAAAATCTGTATCACCAGCAAAAATGCCGTAAAGAACGCCAGCTTTCCCAGTAATAAATTCACGTCGCCCGGCACATTAACGGAAAAATCAAAAAGCAACGCCTTTAACATCGAAAAAACCTGCTCTATCGAGCGCGCGCGGAAGAGCAGCCAGCCCAGGCAGGTGAGATGAAAAAATACAGCGACTTTTATAATAAAACCGGCCTGCGGCAAAAAAGGGCCTTGCGGCCTGGAATATTTTTTAAAAACCGGGGCCAGGGCCCTGTGCACGATTAAAAGCATGCCGTGATACGCTCCCCAGAGGACAAAAGTCCATGCGGCCCCATGCCAAAGCCCTCCGAGAAGCATCGTTATCATCAGATTCCTGTACGTGGCGGACGTGCCCCGCCTGTTCCCTCCCAGGGGGATATAGACATAATCCCTCAGCCAGCTGGACAGGCTGATATGCCACCTTTGCCAGAAATCCTGCGGATTCACGGCAAAATACGGCAGATTAAAATTCACCATGATATCAAAGCCCATGCACATGCCGAGACCCCTGGCGATATTTGAATAACCCGCGAAATCACAAAAAATCTGAAATGCGAAGGCATACAGGCCGATCAAAACTTCGGCCCCGCTCACCGTGGCCTTGGAAGCAAAGATCGGGTCAACGACCAGGGCCAGATTGTCGGCGACAAACACCTTCATAAAAAGCCCCCAGAATATCAAAAAACAGCCCTCGCCGAATTTATCAAGACTTAATTTCCGGGGGGATAATATCTGGGGCAAAAGATGTCTGGCCCGCTCAATGGGGCCGGCAACAATCTGCGGGAAAAAGCTTACGAAGAGCGCAAAATCCAGGAAATGCTTCGTCGGAACCATTTCCCTTCGATAGACGTCAATGGTGTAGCTCATAGCCTGAAACGTGTAAAAGGAAATCCCCACCGGAAGGATGATATTTATAAAATGGGGCTGGATAGAAATATTGAATTGTTGCAGCAATGACTGCAGGCTTGAGGCGAAAAAACCATAATATTTAAAAAATCCCAGTATCGAGAGGTTAACCGCGATGCTGGCGACCAGGTACCGCTTTGGGACCTTCGGCCTGGAAGAACGGTATATTTTCAGCGCACAGAAATAATCAACCGCCGTTGACAGGAGGATCAGTGATAAAAATCGCCAATCCCAGCAACCATAAAAGAAATAACTGGCCGCCAAAAGCAGTTTATTCTGCCATTTATGGGGCAAGCATACGTACAAACCAAACACCACAACAAAAAAAATGGCAAACGATAAAGAATTAAATGGCATGCGATAGGATCGGTAAAATAGTTATAAAATATCCGGACCGTTTCTTTAATGAGCGCGTGATTTATGGAACTCCTAAAACTGCGGGATGTGTACTCGTCTCCCTAAGTCTGTGCCAGTCGATGGATAAACTCCGAAATGAAAGTCTGATATTTGATACCCAGCTTTTTTGCTTTTTGTTTAATGCTCTCTAGATCATTCCGATTGACCCGTATATTTAAAACAGTATCCTTTTGGCGGGCCTTAATGGCTTCTGCGATCTGTGAGAAATGCTCGCGGCTGACATCAACATATTCACCCTTAATAAGAGCTTCTTCAATTGCTTTTTCCTGCCTGGTCAGTTTTGTTTGTCGCATTTACTTCTCCTTTTTATAGAACTTGGTAAATTTTCTACTGGGATACAATGTCTTTAGAAAGATATAATCACTCTTTTCAACAAAAGGGACAACCCAAATATATCCCCGAAACTCAAAAAACATCAAATTCTGCTTTTCCTTCTTGGGATGTTCTTTGATCGCGACCAAGCTCGACTGAATAATTTTTTCGAACGAAACCCCTCTCGTCCGCTTCAACCTCTCGCTCTTTAATAAGTTCCACCTAACCTCTTTCACGCATTGATCCTTGTTAATACTAATGTATATACAATAGTATATTATTAAACCGATGGATATGCAATAGGGTAAAGATTACGAGGGAAAATCGGAAGATGGAATAATATACTATTCACGCGCATGGACGGCAAGCGTTTTACTTAGGCCATGATTTATAGGTTCCACTTTTTATGCCCTCCCATCAAGAATATGTGTTGACATTATAGGAATATAAGCCATACTTAACGTGCAGTAAATAAGGGAGAAGGAACTCGAACCGCAAGGCAGATTTTCGCCTGGCGGTTTTTTATTTCGGACTGTAGGGACTTATGTTTAGTTTGCCAGTTATTCCGAAACCTTCAAAGAGTTTCGGATTTGCCCATTTACTCAATTAATTTTGAGAGGAGGAATACAAGATATGGCTAAAGGAATCGTAAAGTGGTTTAGTGACCAAAAAGGTTACGGCTTCGTTACTCCGGAAAACGGCAAAGATGTGTTTGTGCACCACAGCGCAATTCAGGGCGATGGTTACAAATCATTAGCCGAAGGTCAGGCGATCGAATTTGAGATCACAACCGGACCTAAGGGAGAACAAGCAACGAATGTTGTGAAGATCTAAATGAGCACATGATTTACGGAGCAACGCGCTCGTAAATCATAGGTGCGAATTTAATCCCGTAACCTGAGCGTAGCGAAGATTACGGGAATACCTCACATATAAAAGGGCCCAGTCTTTCGACTGGGCCTTTTTCTATGACTTTGTGCCGTAATTCTATTATTAAGGAACGGTCCAATAAAAAAACCCGTGTCTAACAAGGCACGGGCTGGTGGTACTGCCAACGCTTTTTAGCACATTTATAAAGCGGAGCAAGATGCTTCAAATCACCGCTGATCTAACTATATCACTGGCTTTCTTTTTGTCAAGCCTCAAAATTCGGGGCAAATTCGCGGGGGCATATGCTTTATAAAAGGACACTAGAACACTGAAGCACATGCAAGGTCGAGTGACAGGTGTTCGAGTGTTCGATCATGACTTCATGATCTTCCATTTCTCAAAAAGCACCATGCCTGCCGCCAGCGCCGCAAAAAAAATGAACGCCTCCTTTGCGCCGAAGGAAAGCGCGGTCACCGCCGGGCCCGGGCACACCCCGCCCAAACCCCAGCCGATCCCGAACAAAACCGAGCCGATGACAAGCGGCTTATCGATCGCCTGGCCGGCGGGGAGAGAAAATTTTTCTCCGCAGACCGGCGATCTGCAGGACTTTAAGATCAAAGGGAACACGGGCATGGCGACCAGCAGCGCGCCGCCCATCACGAACAAAAGCCTCGGGTCCCACTGCCCCGTGATATCCAGAAACGCCACCACCACCGACGGGTCGGTCATGCGCGAGACGCACAAGCCGAAGCCGAAAAGCGCCCCGGCAAAAAACGCGCTTAAAAGCTGTTTAACCACCACACCCCTCCTG
>MHFY01000150.1:27260-27987 GCA_001805375.1 Omnitrophica WOR_2 bacterium GWA2_47_8
CCGTCACTATTCCCCCAGCCATAAAAACAGCCGTGGCCACGATCGAACGCTTAGAGAGCCGCGCGACCGACGGACTAAAGGTCAACGTAATTTTTTGCGGAGAAATCGCCTGAAAAAAGAACGCGCCTGCCAAAAGGCCCATGAGATAACACAGCCGCCACGCGCCGTCTTTAAAATTCAAGGCCTGGGCGATGATCCCGCTGTTGCCCGCGATCCGGCCGTTAAGCCACAGCATGAGCGCTGAGGCCGCGCCGATCATCATCCCGCCGAAAAAAGCGTCTAAAAATTGCTGGTTCATTTGAACGCCACCGCTCACTTTTTTAATGAGCACATGATTTACGGAGCAGCGCGCTCGTAAATCATCTGTGCGAATTAATTCCAAGACACGAAGTGTCTGCGGGATTTCCACTTTTATTTTCTCTTCTTTTTCGCGACCGGCTTTTTCTTTGCGCCGGGTTTCTTGGCGCTAACCAGCTTCTTCTTTTTCTTCGCAGCCACGTCCGCTACATTGACCGTTGCCGAAGTAACAATTTGGCTAGCGGGAACCCCCTGAGGCCTATACTCTGCGGCCGGCCTAAAAGTATTGCCCGCCCTACGTTTCGCGAAACATTCCTTGCAATACACCGGACGGTCACCGGTAGGCTTGAAAGGAAGCTCGCATTCTTTTTTACAATCGGCGCACATCGCACGGTGCATCGGCCGCCCTTGGTGATGGTCATTTGGCCTT
>MHFY01000150.1:27995-34676 GCA_001805375.1 Omnitrophica WOR_2 bacterium GWA2_47_8
AAAAAGCTGTTCCTGAATTTTCGTGATCAACCCCAGAATGTCCGGCTCGTTTACTAATTGTTTTCTCATACCACATCCCCTCTAGTAAGGCCATCACTTACAGAACAAAATGAACGTAAGTTATTTGGCGAATGATTTTATTTTTTAAAATCATCCCAGTCCGCCACAATTCTTAGCAGGACGCGGGATTTCCTCACGTTTTCTTATTCTTTAACCGCTCCATGCCCCACAGCGCCACCTTGCCCAAGACCCAGATGGCAAAGATGATCAGGGCCACCGCGACCAAGTATCGGAGAAAATACCCCAAAACCAAAAAAAACGGGACCAGCAATGTCCCGATCAAACCAAACATCAAAACAACCAGCAAAACCAGCAAACCGACAAAGAATTCTTTCATAATGTTATCCTTTTAATAGGCCATGGTTTACGGAGTGAAACGAACGTAAACCATTTTGCCGAATGAATCCCAGCCATGCACCGTATGGTGTAGACGCGGGTTACTGCTGTCCGATGTGGAATACCCCCCTGAATCCTTACCGATGAGTTTTCAAAAGTTTGGCGAGCGTTTTCACACAAGCCTCGCCGTAATCGGCAGTCAAACTTTTAAGCAGCGGAAGATCGATCTTTCCGGTAGAAACACCCAAAACGCCGATAACATCCTGAATATCCTTAGGACTCCCGGCAAAAATTTTCATGGCAATAAAATCCTCCCGGCTGACCACTTTAATAGGCGAGTCCATAAATCTTGTTTTTTCCACGCGTTCAAACACATCATTTCTCATGCCCCGGATACCCGTCAATAGATCGACACGATTTTTAAAATGATCCCGGATATGAATGACCGCTTTCACGGGATCCCCCGCATCGCCCCGCCGATAATCAACCTTCAGGCCGTTTTTTTTAAAGGCGGAACATAATTGTTCAACCGCCTCTTTCCCGCGCACAGTGATCAGCGCGTCGGCATCCAGGCTGGCCCTCACTATTCCGTAGAACGAAGCGGCAAACGCACCAACGATGGCGTAAGGAACCCTGAATTTATTTAAAACCTTAACTACATCTAACAGGAGAAGAGCGGATTGTCCAGGGCCGGTTGGTTTCATGGCATTAAGGATGCGCTCGGTGGGATGTTTTTGCGGATTTCCTGCGTTTAGGGACAGAAAGCGCCAATTTGCTCATAAGACGGGAATGATAATAAAAAGCCATCAGCCGTTCTTGAGGGCTCATGGCTTTATTGATCTCAAGCAACGCCTGTTGATCTTGTTTTATAAGCTTGGAATACATTTCAACTGTCCTCATATATTCCCAATGAGTTATTATATCGATGAAATTGGGATAGCACTTGTTATATCCAGCTATTTGTTAGGGAAACAGGTACATAGAGAATATATCACACATAAAAAATAGATACAAGAACCGCAAAATATTTGTCGACCTATCCCTCCCGCCACAGGCGGGTCAGCCTCTGCGGATACCTCTTATCCCTTATCCCTTTTCATAGCGAGCCTTTGCCCAGGGCAAGAATTTATGTTACACTTACAGCAAAAGTCCTGTCCCGCCAATAACATCAGCACCAAAAGGAGAATCCATCATGCCTATCCGATCATTCGTGAATGTTTCGCTATTGTGCGCTCTTACCATGCTATTTTTTTTATCACCGGTAAAGACAGACGTGGCCCAGGCCATAGTCGCTCCCCCTGATCCCAACATTGTCCTGTTCCTTCAAGGCATATCTGACGCAACTGAAAATTTCGCGGCGCTTACCAACGGCCAATACCCCAGTTCATTTGTACAATTAACCGCCACTAACCCCGCGATCGTCCGGGTCAACTATTGCGGACAAATCGTCAAAAATCACGCGATCACATGCATCAACGCAGTATCCGGATACCAGTACCAGGCCACCCCCATCCTCGGCGGCCAAACCGTCACGGTATCCACCGGCGGCATTTTTTCTCCGGTCCTGGATCAACTGGCCAACAACATCGCCCTTGGCAGGCTTAACCTTAAATACCTGGCCGCCGCCTCTGAACAGTATAAACTGGCCTATCAAGCGTATCCGCCCAACGTCAACACTCTGGTCCAGCTGAATTTTATCGGGTACAATCCCTGCGGTACAATACTCAATGGGTTCTTTATGACCTGCGAGAACACGGCTTCATCTTATAAATATACCGCAAAACCGTACGACCCTCTGCTGTACGGCAACAAAACTTACGAAATATCGACCGGATACATTTTATTGCCCTGATAGTTCCAGGAACTCGGGGTTAGCTCAAGCTGTCCCCTTCTCCGGAGCAGCGCACTCGTAAATCATATGTGCGACTTAAAATTTAAAGGGAGTTGACCCCATTTTCCACGGGCTTTCCCCATATTCTCCAAACGGAGAATATGGTCGGAAAATTTATGTTTATACCACCTTTAAATTCGTATTATTATCGCACATGAAAACCGATTGGCAATTTTTTCTTCTTAGGTTCTTGCGGCGTTTCCAGTAATTTTCTGATAGTTTGAAAAACAACCACAAAGTTTTCATCGTGCTTTTTAAATTTTTCTTCCAGTTGTTCAATTTTACGCGCTAAATCCTGATGAGTAATCATCAACTCACGCAGTTTGACAAAAGTGCGCATGATGGCAACATTGACATCAATAGCCCTTTCACTATTTAAAACACTGGAGAGCATGGCTATGCCTTGTTCCGTGAAGGCATAAGGTAAATACCGTCGACCACCCCAACTTGAGGTCGCAAAATGCGACCTCAAGTTAGCAAACTCCGCGGCTGTTAACTGGAAGATAAAATCATCAGGAAATCTACGGGGATTCCTTCTCACTTGTTCATTTAACCGTTTTGGCGTAACTCCATATAATTCAGCCAGATGTTTGTCCAACATGACCTTTTTTCCGCGGATCAAATAAATTTTATTTTCGATGATTTCGGCCGGAATTGCGATTTTATTCATGACTTCCCCCTTTAATGAGCACTCAAGTTACGGAACGCAGTGCTCGTAACTTGGATGTGCGAATTAATCCCAGGTGCGCTTTGCGCGCCGCGGGATTACCTCAAAAATAATTCTTACGAGGGGAAATCGGAAGACAAAACAATATACCACTCATCCGTGTGGGTGGCAAGGATGGATGATTCACACCAACGCCTCTTCCTTCCTAATCAGCGCTTCGTACTCCGCGATCAGGGGATGCGACCAGGTTTCTTTCAACATTTTCAAAACCTCATGCTCAAACCAGGCCTTCTGATCTTTGCCGCGGTTAAATCTCTTCCAAACCTCCGGCCCCTGCCGTTCATACGCGGCAAACAGGCTTTCCAGATTATGGATTTTATCTGCCACAGCCACGGCCTTCGCTCCCTCAGGCCCCTGCCTGACTGTTTCGATATACTTTTTCTTCTTCTCCTCCCAGGGGAGGGAATCGTCGTTGGTCACCGCCTTGACGATCGCCAGGACCTCATCGCCCAATTCTTTCCGCAATTGCGCCTCCGGATAATCCGTGTCCTCTAGGACATCGTGCACAAAAGCCGCCGCCACCACCGCATCGGAAAACCCATGACGCGCCAGCTTCATCGCCACCATAATCGGGTGAACAATGTACGGCGACCCGTCGGCTTTTCGGACGGCCCCGGCGTGGGCTTTAAGGGCAATGTTGAGGGCGGTTTGGACGAGGGTGGGCATGGGTAAAAATGTCTATAATCTTTTTCTCAACTCAGATATCCCCCGCTGATCTAAATATTTGCTCAGCTCAAAAGCTTTATCTTTAACGTAAATATCAAATGCGCTCTTTGTCAATGGGTCAATCCAGAAGAGAAAATTATATCGGTCACCTTTCATTGCCTTCTTATGCTTTTGGCATTGCTTTTTAAATTCCATAGCAGGAACAGTTAGAATATGCGGAGCAATTGTTCTTCGTCCAACTTTTGCGTACTCTTCGAGCACATAAATTAAGAAGATAAAATAATCAGCTTTGCATTTTGTGATTGTCGTACGTTTTAAGAAAAACCAACCTGCTGACCCGTTACGGTACCGGGAAAGTTCAATTCTGCGCGGCTCATAGGCCCTGCTTCCTTTTACCTGAATCGTTATAACTTTTTTACTTTTTGTATTAGCTAATAATAAATCAATGTCCTTCATTTGCGCACTCATCGGCATAAAAATGGACAAGTCTCGTGGAAGATATTTTCTTAAAATCCCCGTGACAATGGCTTCATCGATATTTAAAGACCAAAAATTTTTATAAGCAATGGACATAAAGAATTATTACTTTTAGGTGCCTGGTGTAGATGCTCAGTAATTAGGTAACTCTTTTGGTATAATCAATCATCCAAAGGAGGCCTAATGAAATACCACGATATTGTCGTTGTTAAACGCTGGATACCTATCCTACAAGAATACGAAAGAACAAAATCTAAGATTACTCCAAGGCCGTTTAAATTTGTAAAAAACATCTGTGAAGCACACCATATCAACAAGAAAGATCTAAGTCGATATTACCACAAGTGGATCAACGGCAACCGTTCTTTGGAATCTCTTTTGCCGGCGAAACGCGGCCCTAGGCCGGGTTCACGCAGAACACCAAAAGCCATTGAGCGCAATATTGTCAGGGCGTACCGACGTTTTGGGTCCAATCGGTATGAGCTTGTCCTTTTGTTTAAGCCTTATTATCTGGATAAGACGCCTTCTCCGGCCACAATGGATCGTATTAAGGCGCGATATCCATTGAATGAATCGGCCAAGAAGATCATCAAACGTTACGAAAAACAAACTCCCGGAGAATTGGCTCATATCGACTTAAGTCGATTGACCAAGGATCTCAAAGTAACGTTTAAAATCAAAGAACTGTATGTGGCTGCTCTTTGTGATGACTGTACGCGTATCACCTATGCCGAAATTCTCAAGGACAGAAAAGCTTCAACAGTAGCATATTTTATGGCTCGGTCCTTATCATGGTTTAAGCAGATCTATAATTTCGAATTCGAAGCCGTTATGTCTGACAATGGCGGAGAGTTTAAGGGGGATTTAAAACGTGAACACCCCTTTGAAACGATGTGCCAAGAGCTTGGCATGAAACACATTCTGACAGCACCGTACCATCCGCAAACCAATGGTAAGATCGAAGCCTTTTTTAAGATTGCAAAGAACGAATTCTTTTATCCCAACGAATTTACATCCCCTGAAGATCTAATTTTAAACTTGGGGAATTTTCTATTTGAATATAACCACCTTAGAAGACCTGGCGGCTTGAACTATGAGACACCTTTTGATAAACTCCAAAGCGTTACCGAATTAGTGAGCTAGTACACCTGGCACGTGTTTTACGATATCGAAACTTGATTCTTTAGATACCTAGCATTCAGCCAAAATGATTGTTTTTGCACTTTTATTCCATAATGCGTCATAGATGTGTCACGCTTATTTCGGCCATGCGGACGCACATGACAAACCGGGTTATCGGATAACTTCGGGAGTTCGTGCGCCCGTTTTTCTTTTATCCTGCGCACTGTCTCTTGCCAACATCTCTTTACATGGGTCTCCAAATCGTTATATGGGACATGCCAAAACATCACTTTCTTTAAACGCAGGATACCCGCATCGTCATATTTAAATATCACAAAGAAGAACTTCTTCGATACAAGTTCACGGAAAGTGGACGTATTCCATTCCTCATTTATTATCTCCGCATAGCGAATGGCCGGAAACGACATTGACTCCTTGGGCATACCATTCTTGTGGAGACGGATGATCTTCATTGCCACATCGGCCTTATCAAATTCTTCGATATTCTTTTTCTTTACACCCAATATCGCCCTGGTCAACCAAGCATAATAATCTTTAGACCTCTTTGTTATCCTAAGGCTCGTATCTCGATGGATCTCCTCGACAGACTTTCCAAGGAAAGGATCGAATTTATCGATCACGATCTGCTCAAAAGTCTTCGACTTGGGATGTTTTGCAAAGTCTTTGACGATCGGCTCTGCATCCTTTTTGATGCCCGAAAGGGTCTCCAGCATTACCTTTACATAGCGGGTCTTAAAAGCGAGGGCTCTTTGTTTTGCCTTGATTGTGGTCCCTAATTGTTCGCGCATAGAACTTGCATCAACGCCCTTTGTACAAGCCCCTAGGTAGAAAGTATCGCCTTCCGATAACTCCTGGGCCTTCCCTTCCTTGATCTTCGTTACAATATATTCCCAATCCTGTCTGATGATACGCAGATCATCGCCGGAGCATTCCCACAAGTTAACGATCTTTATAACATAATCGATAGGAAGGATGTTCTTGACCCATAAATAGAAGATCACTAATAACAAGGAATTCTTCTTGAGGAAAGAACTGCTTTCCCAAGATTCAGTGACGATCTCCTTGTAATTTATTATCCCTAAAACAAGTCGCTCTTTACGGGTATAGGAACCATCTTTGAGTTCTTTAAGGGGGACGGTCTTAAGTTCAACACCAGTTTGGCCAGCTTGCGGAAAATCAGGCGAGGAAGAACTATTGGGGGATATACCAAAATAATATTTTTCAATGAGGTTGCCGAAATAACCTTTTCCTCTCTTCCCAAAAACTTTCGATATTTCAGTGCGTTCTTGAGAAGAGAGAAAATCCCTCAGTCTTTTATTAACTAATTGCTTCGCATACGCCTCGATCGACTTGGGGTCTTTTTCATCAAAGCAAGCTGACT
>MHFY01000151.1 GCA_001805375.1 Omnitrophica WOR_2 bacterium GWA2_47_8
AACCACGATTCTGGTACGGCTCTCATCCCCGCCTTAAGTAAAGGCGGGGATTTCCCGCTGGGATTAAATCCCAGGATGCGAAGCATCCGCGGGATCTCCTTAAATCTAACCTCTAAATAAATCCATTTGAAATACAGGGAGTAAAATAGCAAAAACAATGAACCCGATGACCGAACCCACCAGCACGATCATCAAGGGTTCTAACAGGGTGGTCATAAACCTGATCCCTTCGCTGGTTTCCCGTTCATACGATTCCGCGACATCAAACAAAGCCTCGGATAATCCGCCCGATTCCTCCCCGACCGCGATCAAATCACCGACCAACGGAGGGATGAGCTTGGACTGTTTTAAGCTTTGGCCGAATGAATTACCGGCGGTTAATTCGGCCTGGCAATGTTTTATGTGGTCTTTGATCAGTTCGTTATGCACCGCCGGAATGGATAATTCAATGGCCCTTAAGATCGAGATACCGCTTTTCAGCAATAATTCCAAGGTCCGGCAAAAACGCCCAATTTCTAATTTCAGCAGGAAATCTTTTAGGAACGGCACGGTGAGCGAGACACGGCTGACAGCCAATTGCCCGGCTTTGGAATTCAGCCACAACCTTAAAAAAAGGATCGCCGTCAGAATAATGATCAATAAGACGATCCATCCCTTCTGCAGAAAATTACTCACGGCCAATAGGATCTGAGTCGGTAAAGGTAAGGTTTGCTGCACATCCGCGAATAATTTTGTTATCTGCGGCATGACAAAGACCAGCATAAAAAAGACCGTCCCGATCCCTAACACCAGCATGATCGCGGGATACGCCAACGCGGTCCGGACACGGGACTCGATCTCCGCCTGATTGCGTTCATATTCCGCCATGTTAAGGAGCATCTCTCTTAAATTTCCGCCTTCTTCGCCGGCCCGGATCGTGGCGACATATAGCGGCGAAAAAACTTTAGGATACTCTTCTAAACAACTCGCCAGCGGCCGCCCGTCCCTGACCCCATTGATAAGGTTGGCGATGACCTGTTTGAAATAACCTTTAGAGATCTGCTGCCCGATGAGGGTCAGGGCCTTGACCAAAGGAACGCCCGCCTTTAAAAGACTCGCTAACTGCCGGCTGAAACTATACCGGTCCCGGGCATTGATCGAGGAAACACCGACAACCGCTGTGGTTGCCCCGCGGATCGGTTCGGCCTGGATCACAACCGGCAATAAATCCATCTGGCTTATTTTTTCAACCGCTTCTTCTTTATCCTGAGCATTGACTTGGCCGTAGGTTGTCTGTGCGTCCTTTTGTTTCGCCTTATAATAAAAAGTTGGCATGGTTTTTCCTCTTTAAACGAGCACATGATTTACGAAGACTTTTGTCTTCGTAAATCATAGGTGCGAGTTAATCCTTGACATTTTGCTTAGAAATTACATTTTTTAGTTTTTCAATGCAAAATGTCAAGGATAAATTTCGACGCACAACTTACATCGCTCTGCTCTGTAAGTTGTGTCGTCATTTAGGTTAACTTCGAATTAACAAAATTAGAGATCTTAACCCGCTCGGCGCTGGTAATATCCAGGTAATACGCGATGACATTAAAACTATTGGTCTGTCCCTCCTGCTCCACACGCCCCACCCGGGCGGTACAGTGAATACTGCGTTCGCCTTCTTTCAGCTGGATCTTTAAACTCAATAATGTGCCGATGGGAATCGTTTTACCAAAAACAAATCTCACCCCGCCGGCGCTGATATCTTTCGAAAAAGTCGCGTGCTCGACATCCTCTGTCTTGAATTCCCGCGTCTTTTGATCGATCTGTTTGACGATCTGAAAACGAACGCCCACCCTCTCGTTGACCCTGGGATAAACCCGGGACTCATAGTCATTTTTTTCCGTCGCGGCTTCTGAAAAGGGATTCACCGGCTGATTTTCGGTATTCGTTTTTTTTTCCGATGGATTAGCGGAATTACCACCCACCTCGGACCTGGGGATCTCATCCTTAACCGTGATATCCATGACCTCTTCCGGGGTGGTCACGCCGGCAACGACTTTTCGCCAGCCGTCCTGCCGTAAACTGCGCATTCCGTTCCTTAAGGCCATAAGTTTTATGGCATCCGGGCGTTTGCGTTCTAAAATAGCCTCGCGAATGGATTCGTTAACGATCAAGATCTCGTAAATGGCGGTGCGTCCCCAGAAACCGGTATTATTGCATTCCGGACAGCCCCGGCCGCGGTAGATCTTAACCTCATCCCTGCTCTTTAATCCTAAAGAAGCGGCTATCTCTTCCCGCAACTCGATCAAAGGGGCTTTGACCTCTTCTTTACAACTCTTACATATTATCCGCACCAGCCGCTGGGCCACAAAGGCCTCCACGCTGGACGCGACCAAAAAAGGTTCAACACCCATATCCACCAAACGGGTGACACCGCTGGCCGCGTCGTTGGTATGCAGGCTGGAAAAGACCAGATGCCCGGTCAATGCGGTGCGTATCGCGATCTCCGCGGTTTCCAGGTCCCGCACCTCGCCGACCATGATAATATCCGGGTCATGCCGTAAAACACTCCGTAACCCCCGGGCAAAATCCAAGTTGACCTTCGGATTGACCTGGATCTGCGTGATCCCTTCCATTTCAAATTCGATCGGGTCTTCGATGGTGACGATCTTGCTTTCAATGGAACTCAGTTCGTTAAGGCAGGCGTAAAGCGTGGTCGATTTTCCGCTTCCCGTCGGCCCGGTGACAAAAATGATCCCATGCGGTTTATCAATAAGCATGCGGAAGGTCTTTAAATTGTCCGGTTCAATGCCCAATTTCGCCAGGCTGTAGAGCATGACCTTCGTCGGTAAAATACGGATGACCATGCTTTCTCCGCGGGGCGTGGGGATGGTGGACACTCTTAGGTCCAGGTCCTGATCCTTAGTTTTCACGACCGCGCTGCCGTCCTGGGGAAGCCTTTTCTCTTCGATGCTTAAATTCGCCATGATCTTAATGCGCGATAGGATCGGCCTTAAAAATTGTTTGGCCTGGCTGGGCAGGTTCGCGTCCATTAACATTCCGTCGATACGGTAACGCAGCCTCACATTATCGCGATAGGGCTCGATATGGATGTCGGTCGCCCGGCGCTGATACGCGTCTAAAAAGATCTGATTCACCAATTTGGCCACGGACGCATCCTGCGATTCCTTCTCCAGGTCCTCCACCCAGACCGACTCCAGCTGCTCCTTTTTGCCCGTGGGATCTTTGCGCAGGATCTGGTCGATCGTGTCAGCCGCTAACCCGTAATATTTTCGAAAGGCCTCTAAAAGGTCATTTTCTTTCGCCAAAACAACCTTTGGCTCCAACCCCAAATGCACGCGGATCTCGTCGATGACCTTGACATCCAAAAGATTGGATGTGGCCAAGGTCAGGACTTTATTGTCGACCTTGACAGGAAGAATTTTGTAATACCAGGCGAACTTCACCGGCATGCGGTCCAGGACATTCTTCTCGACCTGGATCCTTTTAAAATCAATGATCTCAAAACCCATGGCCGCGGACAAAGTCTTTAAAAGCTGCTCTTCACTGGCCAGGCCCTGTCGGATGAGATAATTTTTTAAGGATTCGTCAGGTTTTACTTCGGCCAGAGATTTTTGAAGGACAGTAGGGGCAATGAGTTTGTTCTTGAGCAACTCCTCGGCGAGAGCTTTGTCAGTCTGTTTAATCATTGTTTAAGGCGCTTTACCTATCATATAAAAGTCGGAGGCCTTGACCTTGTCGTAAACACCGCTCAATATTTTTTCACAACCCTCAAGATTCTCGGGGATCGTGGTGAATTGTCCCTTTTTGCCGGTGAAAACTTCGCTGACGGTAAAGGGTTGTGTCATAAAATTCAACAATTTCTGCGCGCGGCCGAACGTCATACGGTCTTCTTTATTCAACTCTTCCACGCCGATGACCGCGACGATCCTTTTGAGGCCGTTATATTTGTTAAAATGTTTGATCGTGCTCTGCGAGAGCTCAAAATGCCGGCGCCCCACGACCGACGAGTCCAAATTGGCACAGGAACTCTGCAGCGGGTCAATGGCCGGATACATCCCTTTTTGGACCAGGTCGCGGGACAAAACCACAGACCCGTCCAAATAACTGAAGATCGCCACGACAGCCGGATCCGTCATGTCGTCGGCAGGAACGTAAACCGCCTGCAGGGCCGTGACCGAACCGCCGCCCTTGACCGAACGGATGCGTTCTTGGACCCCGCTCACCTCAGAGGCGAGGGTGGGCTGATACCCTGTTTCTGCCGGGACGCGGCCTAAAAGCGTTGAGATCTCCTGCCCTCCCTGGATGAATCTAAAAATATTATCCATAAACAAAAGAATATCCTTATTTTTATTCTGCAGATATTCGGCTAATGTTATTCCGGTATTGACGACCTCCGCGCGCGCGCCGGGCGGCTGGTCCATCTGCCCAAAGGCGAGCATAACGTTCTTAAGCAGATTGTGCGTTTTCAACTCGTAATAAAGCTCATTCCCTTCGCGGATCCGTTCACCGATCCCGGTAAACACACACGCCCCGCCGTGCGCCCGGACGATATTGTTGATCAATTCCAAGATGACGACTGTTTTCCCGCAGCCGGCCCCTCCGATGATCCCGGTCTTGCTTCCCTTCACCAACGGATACAGGAGATCAAAATATTTAAGCCCGGTTTCCAAAACTTCCAGCTTGGCGGCTTCTTTTTCTTTTAGATCATAACTGATATTTTTGGTCATTTGGCGGATCGGCTGGATCCGATCGGTCTTTATAGGGCCTAAACCGTCTAAGGGACGGCCCACGGCGTCCATGACCCGGCCGAAACATTCATCGCCGATCGGGACCGCGATAGGCTTAAAAGTATTAAAGCATTCCGCGTTAAGCTGCAGATTCATGGTGTCCATTAAAGAAACGGTCCGCACGACCCGGCTGCTCAAATGCTCCGCGCATTGCAGTAAGATCCTTCTTTTATCAAAGGTGACTGCCTCGATAACGTCGTACAACGCCGGGATGTCCTCGGTACTGTCAAATTCGACGTCCACGACTGGACCCTGACAGGCGAAGATAAGACCGCGCCCTCGCCGTCTTCCGTTTTTATCATAGACCGGTTCATTAGGCGGGAGCTGAGGGATCATGGAGGATATCGGCTCTTTTGGTTTATCAGTTTCCGGCGCCCCATGGCCGTGTGAGGACGGTGGGGGCGGTGTATTATGGGCCTTATTTTCCTTATTGTCGGGCTTGGGAGGTTCCATAATTCTTACTCCTTAACGCTTTGTCATCATTCGTGACGTAAAAACTTCCCTCATGCTCTTATCGATATCCCCTTTTCGGGCCTTACCAAAAGCTGAGGCGATCCCCTTTTTGTCCTTGCGCATTTTCTGCACGCTGGCCTCCAATTGCTGTGACTGCGCGGCCGCTTCCGAGATCTGCGTGTCATGCATCATTTCATAAATACGGCACACCAGCCACATATCCGCCAAATACCCTATGATCTCCAAGGCGTCGGATTCGAGGATAACGGACTCAATGGTGTCCACAAATTCCTGCTGCTTGGTCAAAAGCTCATCGCACGGCAACAATTTCTGCACTCTGGGTTTTTGCAAATTAAAATTTTTCGACCAGGGATAAACCACCAGGACCTGCCCGAGACGCTCCGCCATAACCTCTTCGATCAGATAATCCTTAACCTTGATCGACATGTCATACAAACCGGTTTCTTCGATATTTTCAAAGACCTTCATATCCTTCCCCAAGAAGGATAACTTTTCCGCCCCTTTTCTTCCCACCGGAATAACAATGCAGTCCGGATATTTTTCTTTTTCCGCCAAAGTGGCCCGGACGATCTTAGAGTTCAGGTCCCCCATGAACCCCGCTTCAGAAGTGATGGAAACCAGGGCCACCTTCTTATTATCATTACTGACCAACGGATGCCTGACCTCGGAAAGGCTGATCATACGAAAAAATTCGACAAACGACTCGCCGAAACGGGCAAAACGGTCCTTTCGATTGGCCAGGACGTGGAATTTATTGTCCGCCACGTCCTTCAAGACAGAGATGATCTCGATCAATTCTGTGATGTCATCTAGGTCACTTTTGATTTTAGAGGCTTTTCCACCCATCCTTAGCTCTTCTCGATCTTTTCTTTTAAAGCGGTCCCTTCCTCCTCGACCATCTTCTTAAGGCTCCCATCCAGCGCCAAACTCCCCAACTTTAAAATGGCCCCGCTGACGATCGCCGGATCCTGGGTGATCTTGACATTGATGGCCCGCTTTAATCTTTCCTTCAAAACACCGTTGATCTTATCTTTCAGCTTGTCAGGTATCGTACAATTAACTATCAACTCAGCGCTATCCACCTGCTGGGTGACAACACTCATGTCGATCTTTTCTAATTTCTCCAGAAAATCGAGGATCAAGGTTTCATGTAAGGCATCCCTGGTCTTCGCGGAAAAAATGGAATTCAAGATTTGGGCAGTATACTCCGCCATCTTCATTTCCGTTTCTTTCTGAACCACCTTGCGCATATCGTCTTTGGAGCGCTGGGCTTTGACCAGGATCTGTTCACTTTCCGCACGCGCCTTATTTAAGAGTTTTTCCCTTTCTTCCTTGGCCTTATCCTCCGCCTCTGCCTTCATCTTAACGACCAGGTCTTCGGCCTCTTTTTTCCGTTTGGCCAATTCTTCATTGGCCTCCTTGATCTTCTCGTTCAACTCTTTCTGTTTGCCCCGGACATCTTCTGTTTCTTTATTGAGACGGTTGACCGCGCCCTGTGTTGAATCAAAATTGACCTTTTTGATGATCCAGATGATGATGCCGAAAAAAACGCTCTGAATAATTAAAAACTGCAAGATCATAAGCCATGTCATAGTCTATTTGCTCCTTTGTTGCTTAGTCTGCGACTAAAACCTTAAAAAAAACCAACAATAACGTAAAGGACACGACCTCCAGAAATACCAATTTTACAACAAGGTTCATCTGAATCATCGGTGTTTTACTGGGGTATTGACCAACGGCATTCATCATCTTTGCCCCCAGCCAGGCCGTGCCGATGCACGGAATGATTATGAGAACATAATAAATAATGATAAAAATTAAACTGGCACCGCTCATTTTTTCTTCTTCACTTCCCGAACAATTGGAACACGATCAGGATCGCGATAATGGAGATCGCCTCGACGAAAATCAGCATAATGACCATGGCCATAAATATCTTTGAGGCCGCGGAAGGATTACGGCTTAAGGCCTTGATGACCGCGTACCCCAAAACAGCGATAACGACCGAAGGGCCCATGACGGCGATCATCATGACGGAAATAATCAGAAATGTTTCAGCCCATTGCATGGTGTTTTGAGTTCCTTATGTTCATATGCATGTCATTAGTCCTGGGCCTTATCTATGGCCCAGGATTATTTATTTGATGTCTTAATCCTGTGCCCTAATCTAGGGTACAGTATCTACTTATTTGATAGAATTACTCCCTTACCGCATCTGCGGTAAGGGACTACTTATCTGACAGTATTAGACTTTCGAATCCTCATCAATAACGATGTCTACTTCTTTCTTCTCTTTCTTAGCCCGGATGCGTTCCAGTTCTTCCACTAAAATAATGCAATCGTTGGCAAAAAACTTCAAAATACCGAACTTGACCGGAACGACCTCGCGCCAGTTGATAATGATGTTGCCTTGGGCTAATATCCCCAAAACCGGATAATGGTAAGGCATCAGCTCATACTCGCCTAAGTCGCCTGTGATAAAGACACTCTCGACTTCATTCTGGTATAAAAGCGCCTCGGGTGTCATAATGGCGATCTTAAACGTGGGGCGGTATTCTGCCATAAGGAACCTACTTTTTTGTGGTTGCCTTGTCTAACGCATCGACACCCACGTTGGTACTGCCCTCCACATCCAGATCTTCTTCTTTCGGCCGGTTCTTCTTAATTTCTTCTAAATATTCTTTTAAAGTTTTTTCAAATATTTTGGCCATCTCTTCATCCACATCATGCTTTTTCATCAATTTCTCAACAGCCTCAGGCTGGACTTTTTTAAAATAATCGAGGATCGTTTTCTGAAAAACCCCCACTTCTTCCATCGTCAACTCATGAAGGATCTTTTTGCCGTATGCGAACAATATAATGACCTGAGCCGGGATAGGAATAGGCGAATCCTTATCCTGAATAAGGATCTGGGTCAAAATTTCCCCGCCTTTTAATTGGGATTGCATTTCTTCGGATTGGCCGGAGGTTTTTAATTTAGAGACACGCATGACTTCGCGGTACTGCAGGTATTCCAAACGAAGCGGCCCGCTGAGCTTTTTTATCGCCTTCCATTGGACCTTACTTCCGACGCGGGAAACCGAAAGCCCTAGATCCACGGCGGGTTTCTGGCCTTCGCCGAACAGCGGTGTGCTTAAATAAATCTGCCCGTCGGTCATGGAAACAAGGTTAGATTGAACGTAACCGGTCAAGTCCCCTTCCAGCGTTTCGACTATCGGGAAAAAAGTGATCGAACCGCCGCCTAATTCTTCCTTCATATAGCAGGCCCGTTCGATCATTTTTGAATGCAGATAAAAGATATCTCCCGGGTAAGAGTCGCGTCCCGGAGCACGGCCTAAAAGAAGAGAGATCTCGCGGTACGCCCAGGCGTGTTTGGTGAAATCATCGAAGGCAATGAAGACATTTTCGCCTTTCGCGCGAAAGAATTCAGCAATGGCGCAGGCGACATAAGGGGCAAGATATAATTGGCCCGGAGGCGCGGAAGCGGTCGCGGCCACAATAGACGTATAATCAAAGCATCCTTTATCGAGAAAAAGCTGTACGACCTTGCCCAAACTACTGGCGGATTTTCCGATCGCGCAATAAACACATTTAACACCCGTAGTTTTCTGATTGATGATCGTATCTGTGCAGATGGTCGTTTTGCCGGTCATTTTATCGCCTAAGATCAATTCCCGCTGTCCCCACCCGACGGGGATCATACAATCGATAACCTTGATCCCGGTTTCTAAGGTGCGGTCCAACTCCTTGCGGGTCAAGATCGAAGGCGCCTCGATGAAAATGGGATACAGCGCGTCATGCCGTAACGTACCCAACCCGTCCATCGGCTCGCCTAAGGGATTAACAATGCGGCCGATAAACTTCTCTCCAACGGGAATGACCAGCGGCTCCAAGGAGGCAACGGCCCGATCACCGGTACGCAGCTGCTCTTGCTGGCGGATAATAAGGACCTGCGCTTCATTTCTGTCAAACCCAACGATAATGCCGCGTGTCCCGTAACCGAAACGAATGACCTGCCCGTTAATACAGCTCTTAAAGCCTTCCACCATGACGATACAACCCCGGATGACCTTAACTTTTCCTTCTTCGGTATAACGCAACTCTGCCATAAAACGATCCCTCGCTCATTTTAAGGAACTTATAATATTTTTCCCAAAATATCGACTTTAAAAAGATTTATAACTAATTATATCACAACGCATTATATGAATATTTTAATATTTAAGAAATTTGTTTTATCGGCCTATAAAAATTAGGCTTTTTCCGGCTCCTGCTCACCCGGCTTAGGCACCACCGCCAACGGTTCTCCCGGTTTAAGCCCCTTTTCTTCTCCCATGGTCCTGGACCTCTGGTGCCAGGTGATAAAATGCCAGGTGGTAAATATCCCTAAAAAGATGATCGTTCCGAAAATGATCCTCCATGTGGTAGTGACCTTGATCCCTTTTTTGAAAACGGCCTCAGAGAGCGCGGCTAAACCCCGCAAGGCTTTTAATTTCTGCAGGATATTTTTTACCTTACCCTTTTCCAGCTCCTCCAGTTTCTTTGCGCGGACAATGGCCAAAAGATGCTCTAAATTTTGCAGGTCGTTTTCCGCCTGGGCAAACCGTTTTTGATTAAGACGATAACCGCCTATGTGGTCGCGTATCGATTGGTTGGCCTTTTGGGAGGATTGAATAATATCTAATTTCTCTATAATAGAATTGTAAAGAAATTCGCCATTTTCCTTAAAGGAAGAGTCCCTGATCTCTACGATCGCGAGATCAGCCCGTTTGCGGACAGCATCCAAACGCGAGATGGAAAACTGCCAAACATCCTTTATCGTGATCTCATATTTCTTTACTTCAGCCGGCTTAAAAGTCTCTTCTTTTGTTAAATACTTTCTCTTCTTTTTTTCATCATATCGCACAATGAAGCCCTGGCTGTCCAGGACATGCTCGGCCCCGATCTCCTCAGGCAGAAAATGTTTTTGAGTGAATGTCTTTTCCTCCTTGTCCGACGGATTCTTGACTTCTATATAAAATTTGATCGTTTTATTAAGGTCGACATCCTCCAGGGATCGGGCCTCGGTTGTTAAGGCATCCAGTGAATAAGCCTTTTGTCTTAACCTTTCCATCTTATCGACATTGGCCCGGTATTCTTCGATCCTCCGCTCCACATTTTGCGAATAATTGACTTGTTGGTTGTAAATATAATCGATCTGGGCCTCTATCCTTTCTTTGGCTGTCACCGCAAGAGGATAGACCTCCTTATCTTTGAGGATCTCCAAGTTCGCTTCCAGTTGTTTTTTGATCGCGTCAACTTCTTCTAATTGAATGTTCCAAATATCTTTGACTTTTATTTTGAAGGTCCGGCTTTCCTTGGGGCCCAGCTCTGCTTCGGTGAAAAGATAGTATTGGTCCCTGTCCACGTCATACTCTAATTTAAGACCAGCTAGGTCCAGGATATCCTCGGGTGTCAACTCCTGCGGCAGATAATGCTTGATAGGAAATTTCCGTGTTGTGTCACTGGGGTTAACCGCCACAAAATTTATGGACAGTTGGGCCCGTAGATCCGGCAAAAATAAAACTAACATTAAAAACGTTAACAGAATCACTTTTTTCTTAAAGATACTTTTCATAACATTCCCTCGTGTCCACTTTAAAAACTGCCCGATTATTGTTCGCCCTCGAACCAGGTCTTCACGACGACATTATCTGTTTCAATGGCCTCCTTGATGGCTGTCAGCTTGGCGTTGATCTCCTCCAGCTTGGCCTGCATCTTGGCTTCGTTGCTGGCTTCGGCAACACTTAAAGGATCTACGATCAGGCCGTCTCCCTTGCCTTTTCCGCTGCCTCCGCCTTCGCCTTCTTCTCCGCCGCCGAATCCTAAGGCCTTGGCGGTCTCATTAACGAAATTGGTTAGGGTGGAGAGCATTTCCGTCGATAAGTCTTCGGATTCCACCTGGCTTTCGGATATGGTTTTGGTGGCAATTTGTATCTGCTCTAAAAAGGTTTCGAGTTTCTTTATTCTTTCATAAACGCTGGGCGTCATGCCTTTGGCGCCGATCTCTTTACGTATCTCCTGGGCTTCGGAAAGGGCGGCGCCGGCGCTGCTTTTGGCGCTGTCGACACTGGTTTGAATAGTATCGATTTTGCTCAGCGAGCCGAAGACAGTCGAGGCCGATTCCGTATCGGCCGTGGTCCCCATCAGTTCTTCAACATCATCTACTGTGCCTTGGATATCATTTAAATCTCCTAGAACTGTAGCAGAAGAAGCCGTATCTGAGGTAGTCCCGATCAAGTCTTCCAGATTTTGTACGATCGTTAGGGCACTCGAGACATTGGTGGCTAAATTAGGATCGCCGCCGATAGAGGAAACAGCCGCATAGACCTGGGCAACTTTCCCGAACAAACTGCTGGTTGAGGAGGTATCGCTGACCGTACCGACTTTTGTGTTAAGCGTATCAACAGTGGTTAAAATGGTAGAAACATTACTGACTAAAGTCTGGGCATTGTTGGCTAGATAAACTATTCCGTTCCAATTGATGTTGGAAGATGTCATGGAAGCAAGATCACTCCAATTGATCCCTGCCCGGCTTGACCCGCTCATATCGTCCCAATTAATTCCGGTGCCGGACATATACGCTATATCTTCCCAATTGATACCACTTGAACTCATTGTTGTTAGATCTGCCCAGTTAATGCCGGCGTCGCTTAACACATCGATGTCCGTCCAGTTAATGCCGGATGTGCTAAGGATGCCTAAATCTGCCCAATTGATCCCGGTATCTGACATCACATCGATGTCCAGCCAGTTGATCCCTGCACTGCTGAATTCTGAAATATCTAACCAATTGATGCCGGCATCGGATAATTCATTAACATCCAGCCAATTGATCCCTGCCTCGGATAGCACATCGATATCCGCCCAATTGACCCCAGTACTGGACAAAACATCAAGGTCCGCCCAATTGATGCCGGCGGCACTAAGATCGCCGATGCTGTCCCAATTAATTCCAGCATTGGCTAACTCATCCAATCCCGTCCAATTAACACTGGCATTGGATAATTCATAGATATTAGCCCAGTTTACTCCAGAATCGGATAAGACATCCAGATCCGCCCAATTGATGCCGCTATCGGTGAGCATATCCAGATCCAGCCAATTGATCCCCGCGTCACTTAACACATCAATATCACTCCAGTTAATGCCGGCATTGGAGAAGGCATTGATATCCGCCCAATTGATCCCCATATCGCCTAACACATCGATGTCTGCCCAGTTTACCCCTGTGTCTGACAACGCATCTATATCCAGCCAATTGATCCCCGCTGAGCTTAACTCGCCTAAATCTGCCCAGTTGACCCCATTATTGGTAAGAACATCAATATCCAGCCAGTTGATCCCTGTATCTGACAACACATCGATATCGCTCCAATTAATTCCTACCGAGGAGAGGTCACTGATACTGGTCCAGTTGATACCCGAATCAGATAGGGTATCAATATCACTCCAGTTAATTCCCGTGTCGGACAGGTCATCCAGGCTCAGCCAATTGATTCCGGCATCGCTTAAGATGTCTATATCTAACCAGTTAATGCCTGCATCTGCTAACATATCGACATCCAACCAATTGATGCCGCTGGCGGATAAAACAGCCACATCGGCCCAATTGATCCCCGCATCACTTAACATATCAACATCCGCCCAGTTGATGCCGGTATTGGATAATACATCGATATCCGCCCAGTTGATGCCTTGAGCGGCTAATTGCCCGATATCCGTCCAATTGATCTGCGCAGTTGATAATTCTCCGATATTGGTCCAATTAATATTGGTATTTGTCATGTCCGCGATATTGGTCCAATTCATTCCCGTGTCAGACAGGACATCGATATCCGCCCAGTTGATCCCGGCGTCACTCAAG
>MHFY01000152.1:0-4426 GCA_001805375.1 Omnitrophica WOR_2 bacterium GWA2_47_8
CGGACGTTAAAGGGCGCGAAGGCGTACAGCAGGATCTTGGGGTTTCAGGAATTTTTGACGCGCACGGACAAGGATAAGGTCCAGGCAAGTGAACGCCAGGGGATCTTTGAGAAGATGCTGCCATACGCGATGTGCTTAGGTGTTTCCAGCCAATGGGCGAATATCTTTGCTGATGTTTACCAAACCGCGCCGGTGTGGTATTCGGGACATTATACCGGCCGTTTTGATACCCGGCATTTTGTCCGGGACGTGGACCGTTCGATGACGAGCATGGGGTCCACGTTCACTTCCGCGCCGCGGACCGTTTCTTCGTCCGGAGGTTTTTCCGGCGGGGGCGGGTTTTCCGGCGGAGGTTTCGGCGGGGGCGGAGGCAGGTCGTGGTGAGAGAAAAGATTGAATGATTAAAGGATTACGCAGATAAAAAAGACAGGATTACACGCCTGCCTGCCGGCAGGCAGGGATATCTGCGTAATCTGTGATTTTGGATCCGTGTAATCATTTATGAGGTTATATTTATGGGAAAGCGTATCTTGATCGTGGATGATGACAAGACGCAGATCTTGTGGGTGTCGGAGGCGTTAAAGAAAAAGGGGCACGAAGTCGATACCGCCGAAAGCGGGGCGGCGGCTTTGACCAAATTAAAAGAATACAAGCCCGACCTGATCATCACGGACGTGGTCATGCCGGAGATGGACGGGTTTCAGTTCTTCAAACAGCTGCACATTGACAAGCATCTGGTGCATATCCTGGTTTTGTCCAGCCGCTCATTAATGTCTGACTCGTTTGCCGCGATCGGGGCGGAACATTTTTTGCCCAAGACCTGCCCGCCGCAGGTCCTGCTGGATAAGATCGATGCTATCCTGGCCCTGCCGCCTCCGGTTTATGCCCGTGAAATACCCCAATTTGCGCCGGTCACAAGGACTCCGGTTAATGCGCCGGAGGACCAGGCACTGTTGGCCGCAGCCCCGGCCGCTGAAAAGGAAGGATTCAACATGAATCAGCTGCTCATCCGCGGCGGTATGGTGGTCGGCGGCCTGTTTATTCTTTTTTTCGGGTATATTTTAGTTTCCGCGATGTCCGGGTTTATGGGTGTCAAAAAACATGACCTGATCCCTAAGAAAATACACGGAGAGACATTGGATGATGTGGAATTGACGCCTGAAATGATCAAGGAATTAAGTAAACCGTAATGTACGCCTGCAGTCTAAGTGGACCCCCCGCGGATGCTTCGCATCCTGGGGTTAATTCGCAGACGGCCTGACGGCCTACACTTTACGTTGCTTCCGCTTCCGTAAAGTGTCTGCTCATTAAATGTTAAAAAACCGATTAGAAGCATTCAGCGATGGCGTTATCGCGATCATCATCACCATCATGGTGCTGGAGTTGAGGGCCCCGCATGAAACGGATCTGGCTTCCCTCAAGCCTTTGCTGCCCATATTTTTGAGTTATATCTTAAGTTTTATCTATATCGCGATCTACTGGAACAATCATCATCATCTCCTGCACGCCATTAACCGGATTGATGGTAAAGTCCTTTGGGCAAATATCCATTTATTGTTCTGGCTTTCGCTTATCCCTTTCACGACCAGCTGGATAGATGAGAATACTTTCTTGGCCCCCTGGCCCGCGGCCGTGTACGGGATCGTGCTTTTTGGCGCGGCCGGCGCTTATTATATTTTGACAAAATTCCTCTTGGCCTGTCAGGGGCAGGGATCGGCGATGGCTTCGGCCCTGCGTGATATCCTCAAGGAAAGGATATCCATCGCGATTTATGCTTTTGCGATCCTTTTCGCGTTCGTGAAGCCGGCCGTTTCCTATGCGCTTTACGCCTTGGTCGCGGCCATGTGGATTGTCCCCGACCGCAGACTTGAGAAAATTTTGTTGAAGTGATAGAAAGCATAAACTATAACGACACATAAAAAGGAGGATGAATGTCCACAAAAGTCGGCCCAAACAAACGTATCTGCGCGTTCCTGATCGATGAGTTTTCTGTTATTCTTCTTATAACACTGCTTAGCTTTTTATCGATTGGAATTTTGGGTTCCATCATAGGGATTTTTTATATCTTATTTAGGGATAGTTTTACCGGTCAGGGTCTCGGCAAAATGCTGGTGGGCCTTCAGGCTGAGAATGATCAAGGTGGAGAAATGAGTATTTCACAGGGATTGATCAGGAATATTCCTTTCGTGCTTCCCATCGCGGGGTTCTTTTTTTGGCAGGAGAGTGTGATCAGCAGTGCTTTGGCATTCATTCCACTGATCGAATATATTGCCATGCGGCTAGACAAGGATGGGAAACGTATCGGGGACCGCCTGGCCCATACAAAGGTGAGGGATTTAAAGCCTCAAGTCAGCGACATGGTTTATCTTTTGGCTTCTTTAGGGATGGCAGTTGCCTTTTTTGTGTTTATTTTCATGTCAGCAAAAGGGGCTCAAAATGAAAAGAAAGAGGAAGTATCCGAAACGGCTGACGAAAACATTGGCCGAGAAGATGATCTCCATCGCCCGCGAGGTAGGGATCGAACTTTAGAAGAGCAGAAAAGGGATAGAGAATTCGCGATCCTCCGCGAGCGGCTCGTTGAATATGAGGTTGACTCAAATTTTAAGTTGGGCGCAGAGAGTTTTAAAAACGGTGATTATCAATCGGCTGTAGACTATCTTAATGAGGTCCTGGCAGTTGATCCTAAAAACCACGAAGCACATTTTTATTTGTCGGCAGCGTATATGTGGCTTCAGAATTTCAGCGAAGCTGTTCAGCATTATGATACCGCAATAAGTTTAGGTCATCCGGGCGATACAGAGGTGGCTAATACATTAAATTTTTTCCGTCCGAGGGAATTTAATGTTAGCTACCCTTTTCCTGAGGAGTCCGGCACAGTATATGTCGATATTCACTTTAAAGGAACGACACTCTGCAACGAACAGCTAATTTTAGATACACTGCGGATGCTGGCTATTTCTTCCGGTGTAAAAAGCGTGGCAGATATGATCACTTTTGCCGAAGTGGAATTTTTATCTTTTGAGGATCAGTGGGAGTCCCGAGTTGAACGTTGGAAGGTGAACCCGGGCGGTCTTTCGAAAGAATTTCATATCTCCTTTAAGCCGACCGAGGGAGGCACGGATTATAGTGTTACAGAGGTTAAATAAGCCAATCTTTATTCTTTACATCGTATTTTTATGGCTGTCCAATCCGCCTATTCTTTTTGCAGGTGAGTCCGAAGAATCAATATCTCAGGTCCTTAGAGATCTAAACTATCCGACTCAAGAATCCGAAGCGATAGCCGAGGCGCTCACGCCTTTATTTAATCAGCTGCCGGATTATCGGAATCAAGATGAGAATGTCCTGATAAAAGAAATAGGCGATAATGTCCGATTGATCTTTGATGATGTCCTTAAGCAGGATGCGCTTTTAAACAGGGTTAAAATCCGGAACACATACCATTTTAAAATTATGTCATTATTGTCTGACCGGGAATCTGTAGATTTTATTGAAAATAAATTGTCATCTCCGAAAGACCTTCCCGGGGAAACATTATCATTGCTGACAGTCCCTTTCCGGTGCAATTATTTGACCCTCGTCGGTTATGTTTTACTTAAGGCCAAGGGCTTGGAGCCGCTGCCCATTCACACCCAGGACAAGGCCACGATCGCCAGAAATTTACCTAGGTCCTGGTGGCAGGAGATGCTGTTAATCCTTGGGGTTTTTGAGGTTAATGTGGGTAAGTCGGATTCTCCGTATGACCCTTCAAGCCACATCCTTTTATTGCTAAAATTGGAGGGGGACCGTTTTATTGAAGTCGATTTTACTAATCGTTTTATAAGTCAGCCTTTTTCTCTGGACCAAAATTATATATCCAAAGCCAATGACCGGTATATTCTAAAAGATCATGAAGCGAGAGGGGATTTGTATCGAGATATTAAAATTTTTACGCCAGATGACCTAAAAGCGGGGCTGCTCACAAATCTTTCGGTTGTGTTCCAGCATTTCGTAGAATATCGAAAGGCGATCGTGTTGAATGAGGAGGCCATTAGGATTAAACCGGACTTTATGACCGCATATATTAATTTAAGTGATATTTATTCTAATAATTTAAAGAATACAGATAAGGGTTACGAATGGGTCCTGAAAGCTCACTTGATGGATCCCAACGATCCATTGATAAATTATAATATGGGTACATTTTTTGGAATGGCCGATAAATATGAAGAAAGCATCCCCTATTTTCAAAGATCTATCGATGTGGACCCCAATATGCCGGTGGTGTATTACGGCCTGGCTGTTTCTCATTTTCGGCTTGGGCAATATGAGAAGTCGATTGTTTTGTTGAATAAATCTATCGAACTGAACCCTGATTTTGCAGATGCCCATGGTTTGCTTGAAGAGGCAAAGGACAGATTAAAGAATGGAAAATGAAAGTAATAACGGG
>MHFY01000152.1:4460-13120 GCA_001805375.1 Omnitrophica WOR_2 bacterium GWA2_47_8
CGATCCTTTTTGTTCCTGTTGCCATTTATGTGCTGAAACAGTTGGGCTTAGAAGAATCTGAATTACGGCGTACAGCCGGATTTCTTTTTGTATTCGCGATAGGTTTGGGAGTTTTTTTCGCGGTTGTAGGTTGGTTATTTTTGAGATATTTCGAGTTTCAGGAGAAAAAATACTTTAAGTTCCTGGAAAATCAATTGGCGAAAAGAAACGCCCGGATTCAAGAGAATCAGATTGTTTTTTCTCATAAGAGTTTAGAAATCGCTGTATCTCAGTCGAGCGTTTTTTTAGGCGAAGGGACGGCGGATGTGTATGTGCTTAAAGCTTCGCCGTTCACGAGAAAGGATTTTCAGTTAAAGATAATAAAGGCAGAGTGGTTACTGAAGATGGGATATTCGAAAGCCCAAGCAGTTGAAATAGGTATCCCTCACATGGACTCCAGATTCCTTATCTTTACAAATGACAAAAATTTAACGCGGAAATTTTTGTCCCCGGAGATCCAGGAAAAATTTTTTAATATCCGGTCTAAGCTGCATCAGTTTCAGCTCGAAAATGGTGTGATGGAAATTTCTATTTACGTCAACTGGCTTACGATGAATGATGCTTTGTGTGACCAGTATATAGAAACCGGCTTGTCGTTTGTAGAAAGCATCCCGCAGTGACAGTCCCCAAACGCCACCAACCTAAGGGTTTTGAGATCCTTCACGAAGACAGGGATATTATCGTCGGGAATAAGTCCCCGGGGTTTTTGACCGTGGGCGCGGCTTGGGATCGGGTCAACACCATTCATTACGCTCTTAATCAGTACGTGCGCAAAGGCAACGCCCGCTCGCGCAAATGTGTTTACGTGGTCCACCGTTTGGACCAGGACACATCCGGCGTCTTGATCTTTGCCAAGACTGAAAGTGTCCAGCTCTTCCTGAAGGATAACTGGAAGGACACGGTCAAAATATATTACGCCATCGTTGAAGGAAAATTCGCCAAGAGATCCGGCATGATCTCAAGTTACCTTCTGGAGGACGAGGACTACGTCGTGCATTCATCCCAGGACAGCGGAAAAGGAAAGCTGGCCCAGACCGAGTACACGGTGCTCAAAGAAACGGACCGCTATAGTCTGTTGAAGGTCAATCTTCTGACCGGGCGGAAAAATCAGATCCGCGTCCATTTGGCGGACCAAGGGCATCCGGTGGCCGGGGACACGAAGTACGGCCGGAAAGGGAAAGGTCCCGGATTTATGGCGCTGCATTCGCGGTCGATCCTTTTCACCCACCCGTTCAGCAAAAAACGGCTCACCATCGAAGCCAAGGTCCCGGATTATTTTAAAACTTTAGTAGATTATGAGTATTGAAGGATGATAATATTATTTCTATAAGAAAATCCCTATGCCTAAAAATTCTTTTTTAAAATCTTACAGTTTTTCCATCATCCTCATTGTTTCGATCCTTATCGGGTCGGCCATCGGTTTGGCCCTGAAGGATAAGGCCGCCGCTTTAAAACCTCTGGGCGATATTTTCCTGAACCTTTTGTTCACCATTGTGGTGCCGCTGGTATTTTTTTCGATCTCTTCCACGGTGGCCAAGATGACGGACATGAAACGCTTAGGCAAGATCATCGGCTGGATGGCCGTGATCTTTGTGGTGACGGGGATCATCGCCGCGGTCATTATGATCGTCGGCGTTAAAATGTACCCGCCCACGCAGGGCCTGCAGATGGCGTTCGATCAGCCGGTCCATATTGATAAGATCAGCATCGGCGACCAGGTCGTGCGCACGCTCACGGTCCCGGATTTTATGGACCTTTTTTCCAAGAAAAATATGTTCGCGCTGATCGTGTTCTCGTTCATGATCGGGCTGGCGACGTCAGCCGTGGGGGCATCCGCGAAGCCGTTCGGCCAGTTCCTTGTCGCCGGCAACGAGGTGATGACCAAGGCGATCCAGTATGTGATGCTTTACGCTCCCGTCGGGTTGGGCGCGTATTTCGCGTACCTGGTGGGCGTGTTCGGGCCCCAGCTCTTCGGCTCGTACCTGCGCGCCATGGCGCTATATTATCCGCTTTCACTGGCATATTTTTTTATTGTATTCTCGTTTTACGCCTGGCTGGCCGCGGGGCAAAAGGGTATAAAAACTTTTTGGGTGAATATCCTGCCGCCGGCTTTGACCGCGTGGGGGACCGGGAGCGGTTTGGCGACATTACCGGTCAATCTTGAGGCCGCGAAAAAGATCGGCATTCCCGAAGATGTGAGGGAAGTGGTGGTGAATATCGGCGCCTCGGTGCACAGCGACGGTTCGTCTCTGGCCGCGGTGATGAAGATGGCGCTGTTGTTCGGTATTTTCGGCATTCCTTTTTCCGGCGCAGGCACTTTGGTGTCGGTCGTGGCGGTGGCGCTTCTCTGCGGCACGGTCATCAGCGGGATCCCGTCCGGCGGGATACTGGGCGAAATTTTGATCATCACGGTGTTCGGATTTCCGATCGAGGCCATGCCGATCATCACGATGCTGGGGACGCTGGTGGACCCGCCGGCGACCATGGTCAACGTGGTGGGGGACAATGCCAGCGCCATGCTCGTCTCCCGGGTGATGAACGGAAAAAAGTGGCTTAGCCAAACCTAGCCGGATGAGGATGTGGTCGTGGTAAAAAGGATTTTAGTCGTTGATGATGATAAGGCCCTTGTCCTGTGGCTGTCAGGGATATTGATGAAAAGGGGTTACGCGGTCGATGTCGCCGAGAACGGCGAAAAGGCGATGACCAAAGTGAGATCGTCAAAGCCGGACCTGATCATCGCGGATATCGTCATGCCGGAGATGGACGGGTTTGAGCTTTTCCGTAAATTACAGAGGGACAAGAATCCGGCGCATATCCTGATCCTGACCGCGCGTAAATTAATGGCCGATACCTTTGCCGCGATGGGCCAGGAACATTTTCTGGATAAATCATGCAAACCGAAAGAGTTGTTGGCGAAGATCGAAAGTCTGTTGGCCCTGCCGCCGCGCTCCTTTACCCCCGAGGAGATGCCGCTTGTGCCGTTTGATCTGTCAACGGGGCCGGGGCCGTCTTTAACCAGCCGGTTGACCAAGGAAGAAAGAGGCCTTCTCGGGAAAAAGATGGTGAAATACACCATCCTCGGGGCACTGATCGCCACGGTTGTTTTCGCTGTTGTGGTGTATTCCAGCAGCCGGGGGTATGTTAATGCGAATAAAAAAGACGCTCTTTCCGACAGGGTGATCGTTAAAGATATTGTGGATAACTCCTTGAACGGCGAAGTCAATGAACAGGATGAGAACGGGACCGTGCGTGCCACGATGTTTTTTGAAAAAGGAAGAATGAAATGGAAAAAAACGTACGATGAAAAAGGTTTTTTGATATCCGATGTGGATTATCCATGAGCACATAAATTATGGAGCATTAGCGACATAACTTATAAGTGCGAATGGATCCCGGGCCGCCATTCGGCGGCCGCGGGATTGCCTCTCTAAAAAATATGAATTCCGAAATAAAAAAATGTATCGAAGTTCTCCAATCCCTGCTGAAAGACCGTGAACAGTTGGCCAGCCTTTCCGAGGAGGAAAGGGTCGCCCTGCTTAAGGCGGCGGGCCAGCTTTCGCGCCCGGCCCGCAGTGAATTTCGGCAGCGTAATGCCGATATCCGTCATCTGGAGCGCCAGGCCCTCGTGAAGCGTGAACGCCGCGCCCGTTCCTCGACCGGGATCCGTCTGGCGCGTGAAGCCGCGGTCTTTACCGCGCCTAAGCAGATCACGCATCCGGCCGGCATTCAGGAGGACGATCCGCTGTTGCAATCGCCCCGCAACTGTTACGTCTGCAAAAAAGAATTTATCAAACTGCATTTTTTTTACGACGCGATGTGTCCGCAATGCGGAGAATTCAATTATCAAAAACGCTTTCAGACCGCCCCGCTTAACGGACAGGTCGCGTTGATCACGGGTTCGCGTTTAAAGATCGGTTACCAGGCTACGCTGATGATGCTGCGCGCCGGCGCCACTGTGATCGCCACCACGCGTTTTCCGGTCGATTCGGCCCTGCGTTACAGCCGCGAGGAAGATCTTTCGCAATGGAAGGACCGCCTGCATATTTACGGCTTGGACTTAAGGCACACGCCCAGCGTTGAGATCTTTTGTAATTATATTCAGCATAAATACGACCGCCTGGACCTTCTGATCAATAACGCCGCGCAGACCGTGCGCCGGCCGCCGGGATTTTATTCTCATCTGATGGCGAATGAAAATTTAAAATTGAAAGACCTTCCGGAAAATGCCCGGCTGCTTTTGAATTCTTATGAAGAGTGTAAGGCTAAACTTTTTTCTTTCTCGTCATCCGATCTCGCTTCGGAATCAGCGCTCGCGATCAGCTGGAACGGAAAATTACCGGGCGTCGGCATCCGCGTTTCGGCCCAATTGAGCCAGGTCCCTTACGCCTACGACCACGCGCTGCCTTCCCGGGAGGTTTTTCCGACGGGGAAACTGGACGCGGACCTCCAGCAGGTGGACTTGCGCACGACCAACAGCTGGCGCCTTAAGTTGGGGGAGATCGAGACCGCGGAGATGCTGGAGCTGCAGCTGGTCAACGCGATCGCGCCGTTTGTCCTGTGCAACCGGTTATGCAATCTGATGAAACGCGAGAACACGGGACGCAAACATATCGTCAATGTCAGCGCGATGGAAGGGAAGTTTTACCGTTTTAAAAAAGCGGACCGTCATCCGCACACCAACATGGCCAAGGCCGCTTTGAATATGCTGACCCACACCTCCGCCAAGGGGCTGGCGCAGCACGGGATCTTTATGAACGCGGTGGACACCGGCTGGGTCACGGATGAGAATCCGGCGGCGCTGGCGGCCTATAAAAGGGACACGCATGATTTTCAGCCGCCGCTGGATATCGTGGACGGCGCGGCGCGGGTCTGCGACCCGTTCTTTAACGGGATCTTGACCGGCCGGCACTGGTGCGGAAAATTTTTAAAAGATTATTATCCAATTGACTGGTGAGGGAGGAAGCCCCGCGACCATGCGATAAAACTGCATGGCCTGGGGTTAATTTCCCTGCAGCCTTTTAAACTTTTAGGAAAGCAGGGACATCCTGACTTCATCTAAAATTTAAGGTAAGTCAGGGCGCACTTATAAGTTACGTCGCTAGCGCTCCATAACTTATGTGCTCATTAAATTATTACCCGATAGACTGGTAAGAGAGGACCGACAATGAAGAAGAATAACATATTGATCGCAGTTGTTGCCGCGGTGCTTCTTTTTATAGTTTTTAAAATACAGCGTTCGAAGGCATCGGAAGACGGACAGCTTTCCGACCCGATCCAAAAAGGCACGATCATTGAAAGCGTCTACGGCATCGGCACGGTCATGGCCAACCGAAGTTTTGAATTTAAGGCCGGGGTCATTAATACCCTGCACACGGTCTTTGTCAAGGAAGGCGACTTTGTCAAACAATCCAGCCCCTTGATCGAGCTGGATGGAGGGGTGGTGATCAAGGCCCCTTTTGACGGGACCATCACCGCGCTGCCGTTCAAGGTCGGGGAAACTATTTTTGCCCAATCGTTCATCCTGGACCTTGTGGACCTTCAGGACCGTTATCTGGTCGTTTCTCTGGAACAGCGCGGAGCGCTGCGGGTCCGCAGGGGCCAGGTCGCGAAATTGAGTTTCGACGGCCTGCGGGAAGAATCTTTCGAAGGGGTCGTGGATTCCGTTTATTCCAATGAAAATAATTTTTTGGTGCGCATTGATATTTCCAAGCTCCCGCCGCAGGTCTTGCCCGACATGACAGCGGATGTGGCGATAGGGATCCAGGAACGCAAGGATGTTTTGCTGGTCCCGGTGGCTGCGATTGAGGAGGGGAAGGTTTATGTACAGCGGGGCGCGGGAAAAGAACTTGTGTCGATCAAGACGGGTATTATCGACGGGGCCATGGCGGAGGTCATTTCCGGGGACCTTAAGCCGGGGGACCGTCTGGTGATCCGAAAAAAGGTGAAGAAATGATATTTTTGGCGCTACGCTATCTTTTCGCGCGGCCGCGGCAGACTGTCCTGACGCTCTTGGGGATCTTTTTGGGGACGGCGGCGTATGTTTCGATCTCCGGGTTTATGCTGGGCTTTAGAGGATATCTGGTTGATCAGCTTATCAATAATGATGCGCATGTTCATATCTCCGCCAGGGAAGAATTCTTGACGGACCATTCTCTGGATGGATCGTTTTATGACCGGCTGTACAGCCATGTCTTTTGGGACCCGGCTCCTTCGGGCCGAAAGGACAGCAACATGGTCGAGAATCCGCAGCAATGGTACCAGCGGCTGAAAGCGGATCCACGGGTCGAGGCCTATTCGCCGCAGCTGACCGCTTCGGTCATTTTCAGCAACGGAACGGCTGAGGCGCCGGCGACCTTGATCGGCTGTGACCCTGCCCAGCAGGTGAAAGTGACCACGATCGGCACGTATGTTGTGGAAGGGGATTTTTCGGACCTTATCGTTGGTGGGGACCGGGTCGTGATTGGCAGTGAATTGCAGAGAAGGCTGGGGATCAAGGTCTCCCAGAACGTGATGGTTTCGTTAAGCAACGGCCCGCCTACGCCTTTTAAAGTGGTCGCTGTTTTTAAAACCGGGAATAAACTGACGGACAGCCTTGCGTACGGGGCGCTCAATGATGTCCAAAAGGTCAACCGCACGCCGAATCACGTCAACAAGATCGCGGTGAGGCTTTATGACCACACGCAGTCCGCCGCTTTGGCCAAGTCGTGGTCCAAGATCAGCCTGGAGCGGGTGGAAAGCTGGGACCAGGTCAATGCCAATATCTTTGATGTGTTCCGGATCCAGGACGCGGTGCGGTTCATGTCCGTCGGGGCGGTCATCATCGTGGCGGGTTTTGGGATCTACAATGTTTTGAACATGATGGTGATGCACAAAAGGAAAGATATCGCGATCTTGCGCTCGATGGGTTACGGCAAAGACGATATTATTTCACTTTTTTTCTCTCAAGGATTGATCTTAGGGGTCACAGGGACTTTGCTAGGGCTGGTTTTCAGCTATTTCTTTTGTCGGTATCTGCAGACGATCCCTTTTGGAGGAGGCCCTTTTGGCTCGGGTACGGGGCACCTGATGGTTTCTTTTGACCCCAGGATTTATATTCAATCCGCTACCCTTGGGTTGCTTTCGTCCTCCATTGCCAGCATCCTGCCGGCCAGTTCCGCCGGGAAACTCACGCCCATTGAGATCATCCGCGCCACCGCAGAGTGATCCTATGAGTATTATTGCGAAACATGTCGGAAAAACGATCGGCGAACCGCCGACCAGGATCCTGACGGATATCAGCCTTGAGATTCGCGACGGTGAATTCCTGGCCTTGACCGGCCGTTCCGGTTCCGGGAAAAGCACGCTGCTGTATCTTTTAAGCAGCCTGGATACGCCGTCGGAAGGGGACATCGAGATCGAGGGCCGTAAGGTAAGCCGCATGGAAACCGAAACGCTGCATCGTTTCCGTAACGAGACAATGGGTTTTATTTTTCAATTCTATTACCTTCTGGCGGATCTGAATGTCGTTGAAAATGTGCTGATGCCGGCGCGGAAACCAGGGAAAGAAAATGAGAAAAGGCCTTACGCGGAGTCGCTTTTGGAGCGTTTTGGCCTGGCGGATAAAATGCATCGGCTGCCCCGCCAGCTTTCCGGAGGCGAGCAGCAGCGGGTCGCGATCGCGCGCGCGTTGGTGATGGAGCCGAAATACGTTTTTGCCGATGAGCCCACCGGGTCATTGGATTCGGTCAACGGCGAGAACGTCATGAACCTTATCCAGTACGCGAATGAAAAACTGAAGACAACGATCATTATGGTCACGCACGAACAGGATTTTGCCCGTCTCGCCAAGCGCCAGATCCAATTGGTCGATGGAAAGATTTTTTAAATTAAATTAGAATATTCGATCGCACAGTTTATAATAATTTAATCGTTAAGATTGTTGGTGCAATGCCTCAGGTTTTTTTCTTGAGATCAGTGTAATCCTTTAGGATAATCAACGGGAGGTCTATGAAACGAAAAACATGCTCCAAATGTAAAAAAAGCAAGGGCCGTCAGCAGTTCTCAAAGAACGCGTCAAATGTCGACGGGTACGATCATTACTGCAAGGCCTGCAACAGCAAGCGCATGCACAAGTATTTCAGCACGCGTAAGGGTAAGGCCGCGATGGACAGGGCGACCAGAAGAAGAAAAAGACGTTAGTGCCTTAAAACCTGCACGCCGTATCCGCGCTTGAACAAGGATGGGGAGATACCGCCGGCGTTTTATTAAGCTGAGCTTTATCTTAACTTGACAAGGGTTTGCGGGGTGCCTATAATCAAATCCGGTTAAATTTCTGCGGCCTTCGGCGGTCCGCCCTTTTCAATATTTTTTAAGATTGAAGGACGAGGCTCGCCAATGAAGGCGGCCGTGGAAAGAATAAAGCAATGACGCTTTTAAGAAACCCAAGAAATCCATGGATGGATGACTTGGGCATTTTTTTCAAAGGAGACTATGAGCGCAAAACAAATATCCCTGATGAAACGTTATGAAAGCCTTGTTATCGGTACTTTCGCGGTGTCGTTCTTGGTGATCTTCATCGGCGTTGTGATCAATGTCACTCCGGCTAATTTCGTACCCGATCCCCAGGAGAAAGCATCGCAGGA
>MHFY01000153.1:0-6418 GCA_001805375.1 Omnitrophica WOR_2 bacterium GWA2_47_8
AACCATCATCCCGAACTGGTTAAAAAATATTTGGGATCCGTTGTCCCCTACACCGACAACTTTTTCGCAACACTCAATTCCGCCGTGTTCAGCGACGGTTCATTCTGCTACATCCCCAAAGGAATAAGATGTCCGCTCGAACTTTCAACGTATTTCCGTATCAACGCCGCAGAATCCGGACAATTTGAACGCACCTTGATCGTCGCCGAAGATTCCAGCCACGTGAGCTATCTGGAGGGCTGCACCGCGCCGATGCGTGATGAGAACCAACTCCACGCCGCCGTGGTTGAACTGATCGCTTTGGATAACGCGGAGATAAAATATTCCACCGTGCAGAACTGGTATTCCGGCGACAAAGAAGGGCGGGGCGGGATCTATAATTTCGTCACCAAACGCGGAAAATGCTTGGGCAACAATTCCAAGATCTCCTGGACGCAGGTGGAAGCAGGGGCCGCCATCACCTGGAAATACCCCAGCGTCATTCTGCAGGGGGATAATTCCATTGGAAAATTTTATTCTGTAGCCTTGACCAATCACCGCATGCAGGCCGATACCGGGACCAAGATGATCCACATCGGGAAAAATACCAAAAGCACGGTTGTGTCTAAAGGTATTTCCACCGATGAATCGAACAATAATTACCGCGGATTGATCAAGATCATGCCGTCCGCTGACGGCGCGCGGAATTTTTCACAATGCGATTCGATGCTGGTCGGCAATAAATGCTCGGCCAACACCTTTCCGTATATTGAGGTAAATAACAGCACCGCGACCTTAGAGCATGAGGCATCGACCTCCAAGATCAGCGCCGAGCAGATGTTTTATCTGCGTTCCCGCGGATTGGACCTGGAAGGGTCGGTGTCTTTGATCATCAACGGTTTTTGTAAAGATGTCTTTAAAGAACTGCCCATGGAATTTGCCGTCGAAGCGGTGAGATTGCTGGAGATGAAACTTGAGGGTAGTGTGGGATAATTCTGATAAGTTTAAAGTGTCAGGTGTCAAGTTTCAAGTTAACGGCAAACCTGACACATGGCACTTGACATATGAAACCTAAATCTAAAAAAAACGAGGTATCAACAATGTTAGAGATCCGTAACTTACACGCAGAAATTAATGGTGTCCCGATATTAAAGGGAGTTAACCTGAAGATCAACGAAGGAGAAGTCCACGCAATCATGGGCCCCAACGGCTCCGGCAAAAGCACGCTGGCCAAGGTCATTGCCGGCCATCCGGAATACACCGTGACCAAGGGCGAGATCATTTACGAGATCAATTTTAAAAAGATCAACCTTCTGGAACTTGAAGCCGAAGTGCGGGCCCGCGAAGGTGTTTTCCTGGCCTTCCAATACCCGGTCGAGATCCCCGGTGTCCCGACGTCAACGTTCTTGCGCGCCGCCTTTAACGAGATCTGCAAACACCAGGGCGCCGAAGAAATGGACCCCATTGATTTCGACACGTATCTGCGCACCAAAATGAAACTTTTAAGCATGGATGAAAAATTCATCAACCGCCCGGTCAACGTGGATTTCTCCGGCGGCGAAAAAAAACGTAACGAGATCCTGCAGATGGCGATCTTAAATCCGCGCCTGGCGGTCTTGGATGAGACCGATTCCGGCCTGGACATTGATTCACTCCGTATCGTGGCGGACGGGGTCAATAAATTAAAGACCAAGAACAATGCCTTTTTGGTGATCACCCACTATCAGCGTTTATTGAATTATATTATCCCTGACTTTGTGCACATCCTTTACAACGGCAAGATCGTTGAATCAAAAGGTAAAGAGCTGGCCCTGGAAGTCGAATCCAAAGGCTATGATTGGCTGAAGTAATGATAAACAAAAGCGAAAACTCATTCCACTTTATTGATAACCTGGAGAAAACTTACCAGGCGATCAACTCAAAACGCCCCCAATGGCTGGCGCAGCAGTGCCAGAAAAATCTTACGCGTCTTCTAGAAGCCGGCCTGCCGACGATCAAAGATGAGGAATGGAAGTACACCAATATCAAATCCATCGCCGATCACACCTATGCCGTGCCGGAACATCCTAAAGGATCGTTCCACGACCTTCTGGGCGACCTGTGCAGCCCAACCGAAATTTCGGTTGTTTTTGTCAACGGCAAGCTGGCAAGCCATTTGTCCAACTTCACCGGCGCGACTAAACTCAAAATTTCTTCTTTGGAAGAAGCCATCGCTGACCCCAAAAATAATTTAGAACCTCTGTTCAATACATTTGACCCGAAACAAGCCAACGTCTTTGTGTCCTTGAACGAAGCCTTGACCGAAGAAGGCGTCCTGATCCAGGTCCCGGAAAAATTCAGCGTTGATAAATTGATCCACATCATTCATTTGACCACCGATAATAAACGGAACATTTTAAGCGTGCCCCGGACGATCATCGCGCTGGGCAAATTAGCCCAAGCAGCGGTCCTGGAAACGCACATTTCACCGCATCACGGATCCATTTATCTCGCGTCACCCCTGACGGATATTCTTGTCAGCGAAGGCGCGGTCGTCAAATACTGCAAGGCGCAGAGCGAAAGCGCCAACGCCTTTCACATGGGCACGACCAGGGTTTGGCAGGAGAGGGATTCCAATTTTAACGGTTTTTCGATGATGAACGGCGCCAAGATCACCCGCAATAACCTCGATATTATCTTAAACGGTGAAGGCGCCAGCGGCACGTTAAATGGCCTGTATTGCGTCAACGATGCCCAGCACGTGGACAATCACACCTGTGTTGACCACCGGGTGCCTAACTGCACCAGCAATCAGCTTTACAAGGGGATCTTGAACGGCAGTTCACGCGCCGTTTTTAACGGAAAGATATTTGTCCGGGCGATCGCCCAAAAGACCAATTCATATCAATTGAATAAAAATCTGCTTTTAGGCAAAGATTGCCGGGTCGACACCAAACCTCAGCTGGAGATCTCCGCGGATGACGTGAAATGCACCCACGGGGCCACGATCGGCCAATTGAACGAGGATGAGATCTTTTATCTTCGATCCCGGGCCATCGCCAAACGTACCGCCATCAAAATGCTCTCCAAAGGTTTTGTGGATGAGATCATCAACCATATCGAAAATGAATCGATCTCACAACGGCTGAACAAACTTCTTGAGCCGACGTTTGCGGCATTATAAAAATAAAGGTTACGAAGGGTTACTAATAGTTACGAAACGTTACGATTGGTTACCCTTAGCAACCTCTCGTAACCCCTAGTAACCATTAGTAACTATTAGTAACTTTTTCAGATGCCATTAAATATTTCCGAAATAAGAAAAGACTTTCCAAATTTAAAAGCCCAGGTCCAGGGCAAGCCCCTGGTTTATTTGGATAATGCCGCCACCACGTTTAAACCGCAGGCGGTCATCAACGCGATCACCGACCACTACCGCAGTTACACCTCCAATGTGCACCGTGGCGTCCACACCTTAAGCGAAAAAGCCACCGCCGCTTTCGAAGCCACACGCGAAAAATTCAAGAATTTCATCAATGCCGCCAAAGCGCACGAGGTCATTTTTACCAAAGGCACCACGGAATCGATCAATCTGGTGGCGCACAGCTACGGGCATTTCCTAAGCGAAGGCGATGAGATCTTGATCTCGGAGATGGAACATCATTCCAACATTGTGCCCTGGCAGATGCTCTGCGAGCGGAAGGGATGCAAGCTCAAGATCATCCCGATCAATAACCAAGGTGAACTTATTTTAGAAGAATTCGACAAACTGTTAACACCGAAGGTAAAATTTTTATCCATCGTTTACGTTTCCAATTCCCTGGGCACCATCAATCCGGTCAAACAGATGATCAAGCACGCGCATAACTTGAACATCCCGGTGTTAGTGGACGGCGCGCAGGCGGTCAGCCACCTGGAGATCGATGTCCAGGACCTGGATTGCGATTTTTTTGTATGTTCGTCCCACAAGCTCTTCGGCCCGACGGGCGTGGGTATCCTGTACGGAAAAGAGGATCTATTGAATAAAATGCCGCCGTACCAGGGCGGGGGCGACATGATCGCGTCGGTCACGTTCGAGAAAACGACTTACAATGTCCTGCCTTACAAATTCGAGGCCGGCACGCCCAATGTCGCGGACGTGATCGGTTTCGGCGCGGCGCTGGATTACGTGCACCGGATCGGCCTTAAAAACATCGCGGCCCATGAACAAGAACTGCTCGCTTACGGGACAAAAGTCTTATCGGTTATTGCCGACATCCGATTGATCGGCACCGCGAAGCATAAAGCGCCGGTGTTATCGTTTGTCTTGCCCAATATTCATCCCCATGATATCGGAACGTTGGTGGACAGGGAAGGTGTCGCGATCCGCACCGGCCATCATTGCACCCAGCCGGTGATGAAACACTTCCGCGTTCCGGCGACCGCGCGCGCGTCACTTTCGATGTACAATACAAAAGACGAACTGGATATCCTGGTCAAGGCGTTAAGGAAAGCGGAGGCGGTATTCCAATGAGCGACTCAGCCCGTGATGAACTTTACCAGCAGGTGATCTTAGAGCACAATAAAAAACCCCGCAACTTTAAACAATTAACGGATTCCACTCATTTTGCCGAAGGGTATAATCCGCTCTGCGGGGACCATTTAAAAGTTTTTCTGCATCTTAAAGGTGATGTCATTGACGACATTTCCTTTGTCGGCGACGGCTGCGCGATCTCCAAGGCCTCGGCGTCTTTGATGACCACGGCTTTAAAAGGCAAGACCGTCAAAGAAGCCGAAACGCTGTTTGAGCAGTTCCACCATTTGATCAAAGGCGAATTGAATCCGGACAAAGACCCGAATATTTTAGGCAAGCTCGCGGTTTTTTCCGGGATCTGGCATTACCCCGCGCGCGTGAAATGCGCCAGCCTCAGTTGGCACACGCTTAAGGGAGCGTTGGAAAATAAAAAAAGTATTTCTACGGAATAAACGGATTGTCGATCGTCACTCGTGAAGCGTGAAGCGCACGTTTCACGAACGACGAGAGACGCTTCACGTATTATGATCTCCGACAAACTAAACCGCCCTATTCACGACTTAAGAATCTCCATCATCGATCGCTGCAATTTCCGCTGTCCGTACTGCATGCCGGAAGGCCGTCACTCCTTTCTAAAAGAAGATACCCGTTTAAACTTTGATGAGATCGTGCGCTTGGCAACGCTTTTCGTCAAGCTGGGTGTGAAAAAATTGCGTTTGACCGGCGGCGAACCGCTTTTGCGTCCCAATATCGAAAATTTGGTCTCCCGTTTGGCGCAATTATCCGGGCCCAATGACCTGGCACTGACCACCAATGGGAGTTTACTCACCGAAAAGGCCGTTTCCTTAAAACGAGCCGGGTTACAGCGCATCACCGTGAGCTTGGACGCCCTGGAGCCGGAAATTTTCAAGACCATGTCCGGTGACAAGGGCAACGTGCTCGGTGTTTTAAACGGGATCAAGGCGGCCGAAGAGGCCGGGTTTTTTTCCGTTAAGATCAACGTGGTGGTGAAAAAAGGCATCAACGACCGGCAGATCCTGGATATCGTGGAATATTTCCGCGGCACCCAACACGTGGTGCGCTTCATTGAATATATGGATGTGGGCACCTGCAACCATTGGCAGCTGGAAGAAGTCCTGGCGTCAAAAGATATTATTCGTATGATCGACGCCAGATATCCTTTGCAGGCCCAGGTAGCGAATTACCGGGGTGAAGTATCCAGCCGTTACGCGTTCGAAGATGGGAAAGGAGAGGTCGGTTTTATTTCTTCGATCACCCAACCTTTCTGCGGGGACTGTTCCCGCGCCCGGCTTTCAACCGACGGCAAACTCTTCACCTGCCTCTTCGCCAAAGACGGTGTGGACTTAAAAATCCCAATCCGCTCCGGCGCTTCTGATAACGAAATTCTGGATTTAATTACTAAAACCTGGTCTGCCCGCACCGACCGCTATTCTGAAGAACGGGCATCCTTTATCAAATCACAAACCCACACTCAAAAGATTGAAATGTTCCAAATAGGCGGTTGACGTAAAGTTCCCGCCTAAGGCGGATCAGCCTTTGGCTGAAAAGTTTAAAACCTAAAAGTTTAAACTTAAGTTTGAGCTTTTAAGCTTAAAGTTTTAACTTTGTTTCACGTCACCCGCTTTTAAAATTTTCTTGCCAGCTTATGTCTATTTGTTAAACTATTGACTAAGTCCTTACCCCGATTTCCCCTCCAAAATGTATCCCGCTTCGCGAACGGGATTAATTCCGGCAATCACTTTATATTCACTCATACTTCGTTCCATAAATTGAGCCGTCATTTAAGGAGGGATCATGTCTACAGTAATAATCCCATCAGAAATCATCGAAAGTAAAATTTTCATCATTCGCGGACATAAAGTAATGATTGACCGCGATCTGGCTGAGCTATACGGCGTTGAAACACGAGCCTTAAATCAGGCTGTA
>MHFY01000153.1:6450-6828 GCA_001805375.1 Omnitrophica WOR_2 bacterium GWA2_47_8
TGTATTTTCCTTAACGCGCGAAGAAATTTTGAACTTATCACAAATTGTGATAAGTTCCCGTATTAAACACGCCCCCAATGTGTTTGTCTTTACCGAGCAGGGGATAGCTATGCTTTCCAGTGTCCTGCATAGCCCTCGCGCGGTTCAGGTCAATATTGCCATTATGAGAGCATTTATCAAGCTGCGTGAATTAATGATCTCTCATAAAGATTTAGCCCGAAAAATCGAAGAGCTTGAGGAAAAGTTCAAAAAACATGATGAAAATTTTGTCATTGTTTTTCAGGCCATAAAACAATTGTTAGAACAACCCCGAGAGCCCGCAAAGAAAAAGCTACCGATCGGTTTTCATGCGAAATAACAATTTAAACGCGGGTCCTG
>MHFY01000153.1:6865-9006 GCA_001805375.1 Omnitrophica WOR_2 bacterium GWA2_47_8
GGCTAGGGATGCCCCCGCCCTTTTCCCCATATTTTCTAGAGGAATGGGCGAGACTCGCCAAAGGCGGCCTTCTCGCGTCACCCGCTTACAATTCTAACTTGATATCCCGCCGTAAAAGTGCTATAAAACTCAAAGATAATTAATCATTAATTTATTGAAAAATAAGGGGTTACCTACAACGTCTACTTGTTCAACGTCTACTTGTTGTACTCTCCTACGTAGTTTAAATAAGTTAAGGATAAAGATTTAGGCCCGTTTCCCATTTTATGATTTTTTGGATAGGAATAATTTTAGCAATTCTAACGGCACTCCTTACTCGTGTTCCCATCCGTAAACTTTTACAAAAATTTTTCCCATTAACTGATCTGCAATGTGAATGGATAATAATTGTCTTATTCTTTCTTGGCATCATGGTTTCTATTATCAAACATATCGGTGAAGACAGAAAAAATATAACTGTCTTTGCAGGAGAATGCAGGGAGCTGATACCTTTTCAAACTGTATACATGTCCCCAGATTATAATTGCCATACCGATAAAAAAAATAAAGAACTGGATATCGACTCTAGAGAACGAATATGTCGTGAACTTCAATTTAAAGTAAAAAATCCACCTGGCAAAGCTTCTTGGTCTATTGTATTACTTGATAAGGACGAAAGAAGTAGTGACCTAAACTGTTTAATTTCTTCGGAATCCACTGAATGTAACACTGAACTTCAAAATGGAGTTATTATTAAAGGAAAACCCATGGTGATGGTTATTCCTGCAAATAATCCAAGGAATACAGGAGCTGCATTTTGGGTAAAGTGTAAATAATGGAAAAGGGTAGGCCCGTTTCCCACTAACCTTATGCGGTTTAATGTTTTCTAACAGAAGTGTCCCTAACAATAGGAGAATTCCATGAAAAAACTAACGATAAGCTTTCTTGTGTTCCTTTCCACAATCTACGGCTGTGCGAGCATAAAGACGACCCAGCGGGGTACGGTGAACGCTCCCATGGATGAGGCGGTCCAAGATACGAAGGATGCCTTGAATACCTACGGTTTCGACATTCAAAATACCAACGTGGAGAGTGATACGTCCCGCATCACCGGCAAAAACGTGAGCAACCAGGAGGCCTGGGTTGAGATCAAGAATAACGCGGGTTCAGGTTCCGCCATCGAGGTCAAGGTCAACCGGGAAGGCGACAAGGAAGTCGGCGCCGACGTCATTTTCAAGGATATTAAGGGAAGATCATCCAAGGGGGAATAGAAAATATGAATTTACCGAATTTAAGGATCGTTGTGCCCGCGCTCATATCAGTTCTTTGCCTGACCGGCTGCATACCGATGGCCAAAGCAGGATTTTCCCGCTATCATCGCGGAGACACCTCAGAACTTTCCGTTGCCCTTTACAGCGGCTACCCGCCGGCGGACTATCCCTATCAAAGTTTGGGCGCGGTGAGGGGAGAGTATCGGGCCTCGCAGAACGAAATGGTCGGCAATTCCACGGAAAAAGCTTTGGACAACTTGGTTGAGGACGCGAAAACCAAAGGCGCTAACGCGGTCATCAATATAAAACTTGACCAGCAGCTGCGCACCTATACTTATACCGGCGAGGCAGTTATTTTTGATTCAGTACCGTTCTCTAAAAGAATATTGATCGGGGATGTCCTATGAAAAACCAAGGACCGTTTCTCAATAAGCCTCTACGGTTGCTTCGAAAAATTCCTTGATCGTAAATGTCTTTAAGGTCACAATTTGTGACCTTAAACAGTTCTTCCCTCAAAAACCAACAAACCCTTATTGACATCAAATTCCTCTTAGGATAAGATACGGGATCCCAAGACAAAAGGAGTTTCGTTGAGCAAAATCCTAGCCGAGCTGTCCTATTCCGAATTACTAAACGCCATCAAGGCCGAGATCGCCTCCGGCGAAAACGCCATCCGCCAGACCCAGGCCAAAACCTACTGGAATATCGGCAAACTCATTTCAGAACATCTGCTCAAGCACAACCGCGCCGAATACGGCGCACATTTGTTCCCGCGCCTGTCGAAAAATTTAGATGTTGATTTAACGACCTTACATCAAGCGGTCAAGTTTTATGAAAAATATCCAATTCTAAGCGCGCGCACACAATTGCCTTGGTCGCACTACCGCAGCC
>MHFY01000153.1:9101-9805 GCA_001805375.1 Omnitrophica WOR_2 bacterium GWA2_47_8
GCGTGTTCCAGGAGATCCCTGTTAAATTGCGTTCCAAATTAAAACCCGGCGACTTCGCGGGAAAAAATTTTAGAAAGATCAAAGCGGCGGTCAAAGACCTTTACACCTACCCGGCCGTTGTGGAGAAAGTCTTGGACGGCGACACGATCAAGGTGCGCATTGATCTGGGCTACAAAACCTCATGCCGCGATACCTTACGCCTACGCAACCTGGATTGCCGGGAAATGGACACCAAGGAAGGCCAGGGCGCGAAAACCTATGTGCAGTCTTTGGTCAAAGAATCGTGCCTGCTCATTATCCGCTCCAGCCGTTCCGACAAATACGACCGGTACTTAGCTGATATTTTTCTTCCACAGGGCGCGAAACCAAATCCAGCGACCGATATTTATTTAAATAATCTGCTTTTAGAAAAAGGCTTTGCGCAAAAGTGGACGGCGTAAAAATGCCAGTATCGGAACAGATCTGTCACCATTGCAAAAACCCCATTTATGACGATGAGGCGCTGCTCTGCCACTACTGCGGGGAAAGCCTGGGGCGGATCAGCCGGGACGCCATCGGCCAGTTGCGGGGCGGGTGGGGGAAATGGATATGGGTGCTGATCGCGCTGTCAGCCCTCGCAAGTTTTATTTTGCTGACGTTTAGATAAGGAAATCAAAGAGGGGTTCTCGGATGAAAGGTTTTTTCATTAAATGGTCGATCAGCGC
>MHFY01000153.1:9827-16435 GCA_001805375.1 Omnitrophica WOR_2 bacterium GWA2_47_8
TTTAACCCTCCTGACTTTGCCGTTACATCTTTTCAGTATGGGGATATTCACCCTGGTGATGAATGGATTTTTGTTTTTCCTGGCCGCAAAAATGGTCGAAGGCTTTTCCGTGGAAAGTTTTTTCAGCGCTTTCTGGGGCGCGATGCTTTACAGTATTGTGAGCTTTGTCTTAAATCTTTCGATCCAGCCGGATGGAGAATTCCGTGTTGTGCGCCGGCAATACAGCGGCGGGGTGGCGCCGACCAAGGATGACGAGATCATTGATGTCGAAGGGCGGGCCGTCGACCCGAAGCAAGATACCATCGAGCACGACAATAATAAAAATAACAGCAAATAATTTAAACTTTAAGGTAAACTAAGGGCCGTTTCCAATAAGCTTATGCAAATACTGATAATTATCTTATTCACAACATTCCTTTTCACTGCCGCGCTTTCATCAACGAACGCGGGCCAGGGGAGCCTGCTGCGGTCGGATCTAATGTCAATCAAAGAGGCTCAGGCGCGCACGGCTTTGCGGGCGATGTCAGCGGCCGCGGAAAAGTTCGCCGTTGCCAACAGCCGCAATTATCCGACCGATGCCTCCACATTGGGGGACAAAAATTTCTGCGACAAGACCGTCGAAGGCTTTGCTTACAGCTGCTCTTTCTCCACCCAGCGTTACGCCTTCACCGCCAAATCCGTGTCCGACAAGCTGGGCTACAAGGCCTTTACCATCATCACCCCGGGGACCTTAAGCGCTTTCGAGCCCAAGACCATCCGCGACCCCAAATACGGTGTTGTCCCGGCGTACCATTATCTGTTCATCGCCGGGGACAAGACATTCACCAGCCGGGCCATGGCCGATAGCCAAGCGATTCTTCTGCCTTTAGTGCATAAAAACCCTTCCGTGGATGCGGTAGACAACGCGATCCGGGATTTTGCCAACAAGGAAGGCTACAACGTGATCCATGAAAAAGGCCAATGCAAATGCCAGGAGAAGGATGTGACCGCTGAATTGGGCGCCTACCTGAAGTCTCAGATCGGGAAGAAATAAAGAAATCCTACATTCATTAAAAAAACGGGACGGAAGCCTGGTTAAACAAGCATCGATCCCGTTTTTTTTCAAATGGGAATATTAAGAGATCATCTCACCGGATGTTTCTCGTCCCATCGTTTCCAAAATTTCAGGCATTGGTCTTTTGTTTTTTGGATGCACCCATCCCAAACGAACCAACCATCATAACAATCATCATAACTGTTATCTTTTTGCAGATAAGTGCAGTAAACTTTACAGAACGCGCCGATCTTATCGTCACTGCACCGCGGGTCGGGCATGGACATAAGGTTCTGGGCAAAATTCTCGGACTCTAGGCATCGGTCCATGATCGAATCACGCAGGGCTTCCAGTTGAAGGACCGTAAAATAATCATCATCTGTTTTGATCTCCGGCATTTTATTCAAGGCCTCATCGATGGTACGCAGATCGCTGAAGCATTGGTTGACATCGACTTCTTCCGCCGACGGCTGTTTGTCCGGAAAATTGACATGTAAATTGCCTTGGGCGTCCATTTTAACGCTCTCCACCGAGATCAGTTTGTTCAACCCTTCCAAATTTATGACCCCGCTGGTCTGGATGACAAAGCCTCCTTCAGACCCTGCGGCCGCGTTAACACTGGAGATGGGGGTGGCTATGACGAGAAATACAATGGCAAGGACAAACAAAGACACAGTGATCACAAATTTTTTCATTTTGACCCTCCTGATGAAAAAATAATAAAAAAGAGGCCTTCGGGTTCTTCCCCCAAAGCCCCTTAAAAAAGAAAAACGGGTTGCCATAACTGATCTGGCAACCCGGCTGACAAGATATTTAGTTTTGTCCCGTGGCTTTGCCCATGGCTCCGTTCAAAGGATTTCGCCTTGAACTTCGCCAGGCCAGGCGTAGCCAAACATGTTAAATATTTGGCGAAGCCTGGGTCCCACCCTCGCGGATGGTTTGCCCTTTACTGATACACAAAGTATGCCACCCGGATCCACGTATTGTAATGGGTCAAACCCGTTTTGAAGAAAACGGTTACCGGGAAAACTTAAAAATAAGTTCATGTAGAAATGTTGTCGGAACCTCTTGCGAGACATACCCATACGAAAGAAATTCATTTTAAGAATTCAAGTGACAGGATCCTGAATTACATTAAAATAATAATAACTTCAAATCTAAGGATATCCGGCCTGTAAATTCTAAAGGGAAACAGAAAAAGAAGGGGGCAATTTCCTTTTTCTTAAATGCAGAAACGAAATAAGATCGCGCTCGTCATAACTGTTATTCTTTTTGCTATCCTGATCGGCGCGGACGGCTTCTTCCGCCAGATGCCGATGTTCGAGGAGGATATCCCGTTCTGGTCGGATAGGTATATCATCCGCATGTTCCTGATCATGCTGACCAGTTTCTTTTTTGTCTACGCCTTCAGCGGTGGTGCGAATGATAGGCAAACAATGTTCCAGAACGGCCCGTTCCTGGATAACAAAAACGTAATTGTCCTGGTATCGCTTAGCATCATCGCCTTGTTCTTTCAAACTGTCCTTGCCTGGGGAGGGCCGCTTGTTTTTCTTAAAATGTCCTATGAGGACGGGCCGGTGGAGAATTTGTCGGTCCTTTTCTGGCTTTTAGCCAGCGGGCTGTTCGCGTACCTTTGCGTAAAATTGTTTAAAAAACATAAAGCGGTTAACAGTTTATTCTTTATTTCACTCGGTCTATGCTTAGCGTTCTTTCTTTTGGGGATGGAGGAGGCGTCCTGGTTTCAGAGGCCTTTGGGTTTCGCCACGCCTGAGGCGCTTTTGAAGATCAACTCTCAGCGCGAGTTCAACCTGCACAACATCGCGACGCATTATTTTGAGATCGTATTCGATCTTTCCGCTTTTTTATTTTTGGTCGCATTGCCCTTTGCCTATCGGGGAAGCAAAATAACTATTTTCTCAAGGGAAGTATCGTTCTTTGTCCCCGGCAGCACAGCGCTCTGGGCTTATGCCCTCAGCTGCGGTTTTTATAACTGGAAGTGGCCCATTTTATTCCTGCAGTTTACTTTTTTTATATCGTTGTTTATTTTGATCTATTACTGGCGTGTTTGCCGCACCAAAACGGGGAGCAGGTGGCTGCTGGCTTTTATCACCATTTTTGCGGGCGGACAGGCCGTCTATCTTATTTTCGGTGAGCAGTTTGTCAGAAGTTATGATATTACCGAATGCCAGGAAATGCTGTTTGCCCTGGCATTTTTTATCTATGCCCTGGAGATCGTGATCTTTAAAAGAGACATTAAAACGGTACGGAATACAAGGTAGACGATATGAATAAAATCCCCAATGGCATCTACGAGCACTACAAAGGCAAACAATACGAAGTGCTCGGCATTGTCCATCACAGTGAGACCGTAGAGCCTCTGGTGCTTTACAAAGCGCTGTATGAGATCCCGCAGTTTGGGAAAGACAGTTTATGGGTGCGGCCGCTAAAAATATTTACAGAAAATGTCATGGTGAATGGGAAGGAAACGCCGAGGTTCAAATTTGTCCGCAAAAAATAAAATATTCTTTATTATTTCCTGCTTATTTTTATTCCCGCATATCTGTCATGTCAATGACAAGGCCAACTTCAGCGTTTTTTACATGATTCAAACTTTCTTAACCGACACTTGGACGTCAGCGCAAGTCTTGGGAACAAATTTGCTTTTTAGTTCTTAATATGGCAAACTATACACTAATCATTATTTTAAAGTCGGTACAGCCAGGGGGAGAAGAACATGATTCAACAATGGATGCACAGTTTTAAAAAAGTCGTTTTACTCGCTTTATTTGTAAGTTTCGTTCCTTTCACTGCCTTAAGCTTTGCTCAAGTGATTGCTGTTCCCGCCACACCCGTTCCCACTGATCCTTTGCCAAAAGAGTATTTATTATTTTTTCAGGAAGCCGGCAGCCTGAAGATGGCCCATTTTGATAACTCAGGCCTTGTTGGACAGCCTATCGCTTATGATCAAAATCAAAGCAGCGGTGTCATGAATACGTTTCATAGTTTTAATTTCGGCAACACGGTCAAGACAATTGCGTACAAAATGCCGCCGATTGGTCCGCGGTATATCGAATATTGTCAATTTAATCGAACCAATGTTCAGGCCCGTCAATGCTTTAATTTGACTCAACCTTCCGCCGGCCTTTTAGAGTTGACTCTGGCGGCCAAGCAGGATGACCAAGGGAATGTGTACGTCTTCAGCATCGTTGATCCAAATACCCCTCCGTATCAAGCGTATCTTGATATGGTTAAAATTGATTCAAACGGCCAACAGGTCTTGGCTGTGAATGTCGCGCAAAGCCAGGCATCTGAAGCGGAGTGGATAGATTTTTCTCTCGTGCCATACTCAAATCCGCCGCAAGGCGTTGTCGCTCGGCAGGGAGCTTCTCCGCGCAACGGAGCCTTTCCGCCCATTTTAGACCTTTACACAGTTAATTTAACCAACGGAACGCTCGTTCAATATGACGACCTTACATCGACGTATAGCCCGCCTGCATTTGTGGGACGGTTTATTTGGGAAGTCAAAGTTTTAGCCGGAGGCGTCTTACCGACCGGACAGCCGGAAATCTTTTTATTTTTTACCGCTGGAAACTACAGTGTTGATCTGGCGTATCGGGACCCGCAAGGGATATGGCAGCCGTCTCAACCCATTGCGTTTAGTGCTCTCGATGCGGAGCTTTATCCCACCACAGTCCCGCAGCAGCAAATTCTTTTCCTTACCTATAATAAGCAGGGCAACAACAACATCGAATTATGGTCCGCGGTCAGTGTGGATTCCTTAAAGACAAGGGTCGTAAATTTCCGCTCAGCGCAGAATGTGCCGGCGGGGGATGTTGAGATGTTAAGCGGTCAAGATACACGACCCATTGCCACAATGGAAAACACAATAAAATTGCGCCTTTCTCAAAGTGGACAAATTACGCAGACGATCCCCGTTGGCAGTACTCATGGAACAGTCGGCAATTCTCCGATCGTGGAATTACCGTAACTAAAGATTTTTCCGTAGATAGTTTGGAATCTTGTATGTTGTTACGCTGGGGCGGCTCCCTTCGGGAGCCGCCCCTTTTTAATTCACGCATCTTGTGCTAGAATCTTACCCATATGAAATTTGATTTCCTGCATAAAAAAGCTCCTAAAGTCCAAACGCAGCTGGGCTTGAAATTTAAGGTCGATGACAAAACCAACTTCAGCGTGTTTTACATAATTCAAAATCAGGTAACCGACACCTAGACCTCGGCGCAGATATTAGGAACGCACCTATATATCAGTTTTTGAAATCATAAAAAAATTAATGCAAAAAAAGAATAAATCTCGCAATCAAAGCATCGAACTCCCTGAAAATTTAGAATTCACGGAAGAATTCCAGCGCGCCCTGCGGATCATGGAGGAGACGAATGAAAATGCCTTCATCACCGGCAGGGCCGGCACCGGCAAATCCACCTTACTGCGCTTGTTCAAAGAGAGGACCAAGAAGAACGCGGTCATTGTGGCGCCGACCGGTGTGGCGGCCATCAACGTGCGCGGCCAGACCATTCATTCCTTTTTCAAATTCCCCCCGAAATTGATCCACCGGGACACTATCCGCCGCTTAAAGGACGCCGGGCTCCTGGAAAAACTCGACACGCTCATCATCGATGAAGTTTCCATGGTGCGCGCGGATTTGATGGACGGCATTGATCATTCCCTGCGCGTCAACCGCGACAATATGGACGAACCTTTCGGAGGCGTGCAGGTCATCTTTTTCGGCGATCTTTACCAATTGCCCCCCATCGTGGAGCGCGAGGCCAGGGAATTCATTAATTTAAGTTACCCAACCCCGTATTTTTTCAGCGCTCAGGTCTTCACCAAGATATCGATCAAGTACATCGAACTCAACAAGATCTTCCGGCAAAAAGATGAAGGGTTCTTAAATATCTTAGAAAAAATCCGGAACAAGCAAGCTGACGCGCAAGACCTGGCCATGATCAACGCGCAGGTCAGTAAGACAGAATTGAACCACACGGAGTTTATTACGTTAACCACGACCAATGTCCTGGCCAATACCATCAATGAAAAGGAGTTAAGCGGCCTGCCGTATCCGGAGGCGCAATTTAAGGCGACAATTTCGGGCAAGTTTGAAGAAAACACCTGCCCGACTGAGCCGTGTTTGAGATTAAAAAAAAACGCGCAGATCATGCTGATCCGGAACGACGAAAATAGAAAATGGGTCAACGGCACGATCGGCACCATTCATGAGGCGGATGAGAACGGGATAAAGATCAGGATCAATGACAACATCTACGACCTGCCGAAGGCGAAATGGGAGAAGATCGAATACACCTACAATGATCTGGAAGACAAGATCGAAGAAAAAGTGGTGGGGAGTTTTGAGCAGTATCCTTTAAAACTCGCATGGGCCATCACCATCCATAAAAGCCAGGGTAAGACCTTTGAGAATGTGGTGATCGATTTCGGGCACGGCGCGTTCGCGCACGGCCAGGCCTATGTGGCCTTGAGCCGCTGCGTGTCCTTAAAAGGAATTACTCTCAAGCGCCCTCTGATCTTAAGCGATATTATTTTGGATAAAAGGATCTTG
>MHFY01000153.1:16465-28939 GCA_001805375.1 Omnitrophica WOR_2 bacterium GWA2_47_8
TTCAATCCCTCGGCCGGACGTATCTTGAAGATGGATGGAAGGTCGCGCCAGGCGTTATTTTGGACCCCAAACTTGTACTGGAAGGGAAGAAAAATGCCGCGCGCGTCCATGAGAGATTAGAACAAGCCATCAATTACGAGTACACGGTGGACGGCAAAGCATACCGGTCCAATGCCGTGTCCCGCGATCAAATCGTCTTTCTTACCGATTACCCGGAAGGGAAGGCCGTGGATGTTTATTACAATCCTTTGGATGTGACCGATTCTGTCTTAGTACGCTCACCTTTGCAGCATTCTTACCTTTACATTGCGATCTTTTTGTTCACGGTCATCATTATAGCGACACTCTATTGGACGGTAAAAAACTGGAGAGAAGGCGTCTAAATCAGACGCGATGATGATTTTAAAACATCACCGTGAAACCGCGCGAATGCCGTGCACATTAAGGATAAGGCCGTCAGCTGAGGGATGAAAACCCTGCGCCGATCCGGATGGGAAAAGGTCAAGGCGGGGATCACCAGCTTAGAAAAAATAATCCGTGTTTCGCAGGAGAGAAGCAAGAGGACTTAAAATTAAATGAGGCCATGGTTTGTGGCCGCGCAGCAATGCAAACCATCAGGCCGAATTTATCCCAGGCACGTTTTCGTGCCGCGGGATTTCCTCACCAGATCAGTTCTTTCGGATTTTTAACATTTCCAGCAAACTTCCCCACAAACCTTACTTCACGCACTAAATCCAAATTGAATTTTTCTTTGGCCAGAGCGGCCATTTTCTTGGAGAGTTCCAAAACATCCTGCGAGGTGCAGTCTTTGCCTTTGATGATGATGTTGGCGTGTTTAGAATAAATGTATGCGCCGCCATGCTTAAGGTCTTTGCCGCCGGCCTGTTCCAAAAAGTAGCCGGTAGCCTGGCGCTTCTCCGCCTTAGAGGTGGGCTCTATATTGCGAAAAAAACTCCCCGCGCAGGGTTCTTTGCTAAGGTCGGGATGCTTTTCCTTACGGACATTCAAAATATCTTTACGTTCTCCTAAAAGTTTTTCTTTATTGCCCGGCTTTAAAGCAAAGGTCGCAGAGACCACGATCGCGTCGCGCTCTTTAAGATTGGAATTGCGGTAACTAAAACCCAAATTTTCCGGCCCGACCTTGGCGCGTTCACCTTTGGACGAGAGAAGGATCACGGATTTTAAAAAGTCACCCACCTGCTTGCCGAAGGCGCCGGCGTTGCCCACGATCGCGCCGCCCACGGTGCCGGGAATTCCGGAGGTATACTGCAGGCCCTCCAAACCCTGTTCGATGGTAAAGAGCGCCAGCGCGTCTAAACTGGTGCTTCCTGAGACAGTAACGTCGTTCCCTTCACGCTTTAACAACGGTTTATCCGTCACGTACCGAAGAACACAACAATCCAGCCCCTGGTCCGAGACAACTAAATTCGACCCGCCGCCGATCAGGATAAAAGGGAGGGTTTCGTCTTTTAACTGGCTGATGACCTTTTCAAGTTCTTCGGGAGTTTCACAGGAAATTAATTTCGGACAGGCGCCGCCTAAGCGGAAGGTGGTAAAGTCGGCAAGTTTTGCTTTAACGAAAATTTTGATGCTCATTATTTTCTCAAACCCGGCGTTGCGTCGTGCTGGTGCGTGCCGTGCGTACAGTTCACCCAGCCGGAGTCACCGTTCTTATAAAATTCCTTTTTCCAAATGGGGAGGCGTTTCTTGATCTCATCAATAAAATACCGGCAGGCGAGAAAGGCCTGGTCGCGGTGAGCGGCAGTGACCCCGACCCACACGGCCACATCGCCGACCTTTAACTCTCCGGTGCGGTGAATTCCAACCGCGTTGATAATTTTGAATTGTTTCAGTTCCGTCAGGATTTTCTCCGCTTCGCTCTGGCAAAGTTCGGCAAAGGCTTCGTAATACAGGCCGGTGACGTCTTTGCCTTCATTCTTATTACGCACGATCCCTTCGAACGAAACGAACGCGCCAGTTTCCGCGCTCAACGTGCGTTTCGTGTCTTGGGGATTAATTTCCGTCTTAGTTAGATTGAAGGTAAACATGATCTTAAAAGGAGCACCTGAGCACTCGAGCACCAGGCACTAGACGTTGCATGTGCGCTAGTGTCAGGTGCTCTTGTGCTCTTAATATGTAACTTTTACTATACCTGACTTAATCCTGCACTGACAGCTTAAACGATGATTTTTATCCATTCCTAGATCCAGTTCTTCCTGATTCAGTTCGTTCAAATTTTCCGCGCCTTCCAAGATCTCGATCTGGCAGGTCCCGCATACGCCGGAGTTACAACTGAAGGGGATGCCGGATTTTTCGCAGACCGCGGCTGTTTGTTCGCCGTCTTTGATCTCATGTTCTACATTGTCGATGATTAACTTTGCCATTTTTCCGCAACCTTTATTCCAACCCCAGGGGTTACTAACCCCTGGGGTTCAATTAAGAACCTTTAAATCTGGAAGTTTAAAAACAATATTTTTTTCCGGATTGGGGAACGTGTGAACGTGCACATTGGAATGCCGATTTTTGATCTCATTGATCAATTCATCCACGATCTTGGTCGGAACAGAAGCGCCAGAGCTGATCCCGACCTTCATTCCACTGTTAAGCAGGCTGAAATCAAATTCCTGCGCCTTGTCAATGATGTAACTGGGCACACCGGCGTTGGCCCCGGTTTCGCGTAGACGGTTGCTGTTAGAACTGTTCGGCGATCCGCAGACAATAATGATATCACAGATCTCGGCCAGCTCCTTGACCGCGTCCTGGCGGTTCTGGGTCGCATAACAGATATCGGAACGGGGAGGGGCCATTAATTTAGGGAATTTCTTTTGTAATTTTTCGATGATCCCTTTGGTTTCGTCAACCGAGAGGGTGGTCTGGGTCAAATAGGCGACGGGCTGCGAGCTGTCGATCTCTAAATGCTCCACGTCTTCTTCCTTTTCAATAATGTGCAGGAGGTTAGGGTTGACGTATCCGGCTGTACCGGTCAATTCCTGGTGCCCTTTGTGGCCGATCAAAACCGTGGCGTACTTTTCAGCTGAAAATTTGACCGCTTCATTATGGACTTTGGTGACCAGAGGGCAGGTGGCGTCTAAAAATTTAAGTTTTCGTTTTTTGGCTTTCGCGATAACTTCAGGCGGGACACCGTGGGCGCTTAAAATAATGCGGCAGCCTTCCGGGACATCATCAATATCCTCCACAAAAACAGCCCCGCGGTTCCGAAAGTCATTGACCACAAAGGTGTTATGCACGATCTCATGGTAAACGTAGAGAGGGGGTCCGTATTTTCCAAGGGCAAATTCCACGATATCCACCGCACTGGCAACTCCGGCGCAAAAACCTTGTGTTCTGGCTAAGTAAATCTCCATTGAATTCTCCTCGAATCTCTCTTATAATCTTTTGTTCCTTAGCCCTTCGGGCTTAAGCCTGCCGGCAGGCAGGGATGAATTTTCGAGAGAGGTAACCTCAAACGCCTCGGAAATTCAGTAAACCCCGTTAGAGAACTTTGTTCTCTAACAGTTTACTCCGACGGTGGCTTTATACCACCGTCGGCTTTAAATAGGACTGACCGCCGATTAAAATCGGCGGCTTTCTCTAACGGGGTAAATTATAACATGCAGAAAATAAATTCAAAAATTAAAATTTAAACTGATCATGGAATTCCAAAAACGCCGAAAAACCCCAACCGTTAAAATAGGCCAGGTCTCGATCGGAAGCGATCATCCGATCGTTATCCAGAGCATGACCGATACGCCGACCGCTGATGTCAGCTTGACCGTTAAGCAAACCATTGAACTCATCGAAACCGGTTCTGAACTGGTCCGTTGGACCGTGAATAATGACGAAGCGGCTGCCGGCGCGGTTGAAAGCATTAAGGTCTTAAAAGACAAAGGATTTAATACCCCGATCATCGGGGATTTTCATTTTAACGGGCATACCCTGCTTAAAAAGCACAAAGACTGCGCGAAGGCCCTGAGCAAATACCGCATTAATCCCGGCAATGTGGGCAAAGGCAACCGCCACGATGAGAATTTCAGCGAGATCATCAAGATCGCCGTTGAAAATGACAAGCCGGTGCGTATCGGGGTCAACTGGGGCTCACTTGACCAGGAATTGCTCACCCACCTGATGGATAAAAATGCCAAAAGCAAAAACCCCAAGGACGCCCGAGAGGTGACCCTAGATGCCATGCTCGAAAGCGCGTTACAAAGCGCAGGGTTGGCGGAAAAGATCGGACTAAAAAAGAATAAAATAATTTTAAGCGCCAAGATGTCGATCCTGCAGGACATGGTTGCCGCGTATTCGCGATTAGCAAGGAAATGTGATTACCCGCTGCACTTGGGATTAACGGAGGCAGGGAGTGATATTCAAGGCATATCATCCAGCAGCGCCGCGCTAGGGATCTTACTTCAGCAGGGCATAGGCGATACCATCCGTGTTTCGTTAACACCGCAGCCCGGTGTGCCGCGCTCACGCGAAGTTGAGGTTTGCAAACAACTTTTGCAAAGCCTGGGGTTACGTTATTTTAAGCCCAGCGTGACCAGCTGTCCGGGATGCGGAAGAACGACCAGCGATTATTTTCAATACCTCGCCAAAGATATCAACGAACATATTTCATTTAAAATGCCTTCCTGGAAAAAGGAATTTCCGGGCGTGGAAAAACTTAAGATCGCGGTCATGGGCTGTGTGGTCAACGGCCCCGGTGAAAGCCGCCACGCCGATATCGGCATCAGCCTCCCCGGCGCATCTGAAAAACCTATTGCGCCGGTTTATATCGATGGCAAACAGTACACGACCCTCAAAGGCGAGCGCATAAAGGAAGAATTCATCGTGATCCTGGAAACGCATTTAAAAACTAAATATAGCCGCCCGGCATAAAATTTCTAAAATTTCTATTGGCAAAATAAAAATATGATGTGCTATACTTGAATCAAATTTAACGAAAGGAGGATCAAGCCTGTGCTGGATAAAGATTTTTTTGAAGATGAAGATGTCTTGGGTGAAGAGACCTTCGGTAAAAAGCATCATCCAAAACAAGAGAACGAAGAAGAAGACGAGGATGATGATACCGTTGGTTTAGATGTGGGAGCTGAAGACGAGGAAGAGGACTGGGAAAAAGAGATCGAAAAGGAAATGGAAAAGATCGACCTGCTGGAAAAGAAATTCAAACTTACGCCCAAGAAGCCTAAAAACAACTAACACGCCTCATCAAAGCAAGGATCTTCTTTCACTGCAACTTTTCTTTTTTTCAATAATCTCTGCAACTCCCCTGATAGCTGTCTGATGAATTTGCCCCCCGTTTAAGACCCCTTGTTTATTCTAAAATTTACGTATTTCTACGTAGATAATTACGTATATTCTCGTATTTCTAAAGATACCAAGCACGGTATACTGATACTAGAAGGGCTAGTCAGTTAAAGTTAGGTAAAATAGTGTGTTCGAAATTTTCTGATTCTAAGAAGGGGCATTCCAGATAAGCAAAAAGCAGTTGGGAAAGTTGTAAGATAGGACGAGTAGTCTGTTTCTCAGTAAAAAAACTTATCTGGAATGCCTGCTGATCAGAAGAAAAGAGGATATGACTATGGGTAATGTGAAGGGGTTTTACAAAACGTACCTAAAGCCTGATGGGATAATCGAATGGATGATCCTGAGCTTGATGATTTTGACTGTCGGAGCGGCTGTTCTACTTGCATCCATCGCTTATTTTCACAGTTAAGCGCCGGAGGTTTTGCTTTTTGGTTACAATCTTTTTAACGCTTCTAAAACTTCGGTATTGTGTTCCTGTGGTTTGACCTTCTCAAAGACATCCGCGATCTTACCCTGTTTATCGATAATAAACGTCGTCCTAGCAACGCCGAAATATTTCCGGCCATACATGCTCTTTTCGGCCCACACCCCGTAATCCTGGCATAATTTCTTCTCGGTATCGCTCAAAAGCAAAAAGGGCAGATTAAATTTCGTGATAAATTTCACATGGCTTGCCATTCTGTCCGGGCTCACCCCTAAAACAATCGAATCGGCATTTTCAATTTTCTTGATGGAATCGCGGAATGCGCACGCCTCAACCGTGCACCCCGGGGTATCATCTTTGGGATAGAAATAAAGGACCACGTTTTTCTTTCCTTTGAAATCTTTTAGTGCGATTGTTTGACCGTTACTGGCGGGAACGTTGAAATCCGGCGCCTTATTGCCGACCTGAGGTATGTCCATTAATAAGCCCTCCAAGATTTTTTCGCAGGATCGTAAATTTCTTTCTTTATTTTATCGGCCGATAGCCCATCCTCCACCGGCCAGGATGTCATTTCGAGTTTATTTCCATCTAAATCATAGAAATAAAGTGACCAACTCTTGTCACGCTTTTTGGCAAATTCGATCTTCACATCGTGCTTCTCTAAATGCGTAACCATGGCGTCAAAATCCTTGGCGCGGATACGGAAGGAAAAATGATTAGCGCCTAGACCTTCGTTCTCAAACGGATGCGCATTATCAAAATCTTTGGCCTGGATGATCCCGATGAGCGAAGGGCCGCAATCCAAGAAATATTCAATACCCTGTTTGGAAGGTTCTCGTTTGGTCACCTGAAGGCCCAGCACATCCCGGTAAAAGGCAACGGATCTGTCGATGTCGCGAACATTCATGGCCACGTGGTCAATGCCGATGATTTTGATCGTCATATTTTTATTTTCCGTTCAATTTTTCTTTTTTTAAATAGCACATATTCGCCGTAGCCGACTTCCCGCGCCAAGGCATAGGCCTTATCAAAATCTTTTCCCACATCCAGCGGGTCATGCGCGTCAGAGCCGAAAGCAAGGGGGACGCCAGCCTGCTGGTAGATTTGAAGCAGGCTTTTCTCCGGGTACATCTCCTTGACCGGTTTGCGTAGGCCCGATGTATTGATCTCGACCGCGACCCCGCACTCCTTAAAGACCTTGGCGGTTTTTTTGACTTCTTCGGCCATGCTTTCCGTGGAACGGTGGCCGAATTTCTTTACCAGATCCACGTGCGCCATAATATCAAATAGGCCGGATTGGGCAGAACGGCGAAGAAGTTCATAATATTTGCGGTAAACTTTATCGATATTCTCCTTTTCCCATTTTTTTCTCTCTTCCGGGTTATCAAAACCCCAATCATCGATAAAATGTACCGACCCGATCACATAATCGTAAGGATAATCGGCAAGGATCTCTTTGGTTTTATTTTCATAGCCTGGGATAAAATCCGCTTCGATGCCCACCTTGATGGTGAGTTGCGGCTTGAACTCGGTCTGGGCCTTTTCGATCATCCTATAATATAAGGGAAGCTGGTCCAGGCGCATGGAGACTTTGGGGTCAAAATAGGCAACGAGAGGGGCATGGTCAGAAAAACCAATTTCGCTTAAGCCCATTTTAACGGCGTGCCTGGCGTATTCAGCTGGTTCGCCGGTGGCGTGCCCGCAAAGGGGCGTGTGCATATGGTAATCAGAGATGGGTCGCATAAGAGGGATAATTATAACATCTAATGTTAAAGCTTAAAACTTTAAAGTTAAAAGTTAAGTTTAAACTTCAAACTTGAGCTTGAACTTTTGCGCTTTAAGTTTTGAGTTTACAGGACAAATGTCCTGTGCTAATATGCGCTTGCATTCAAACACCTTTAAAAAAATTTCATGGAAAAATATTACGAAAACCTGCTTAAATCCATCGGTGAAGACATCAAGCGCCCCGGTCTTAAATCCACACCGCTTCGCGCGGCCAGGGCCTTTGAATACTTGACCAAAGGCTACCGGGATGACCTTGATAAGATCATCAATAACGCCGTTTTCCCATCCGATAATGACGAAATGATCATTGTCAAAAATATTGAAATGTATTCTTTATGCGAACATCATTTGCTACCCTTCTTCGGCAAATGCCATGTCGGGTATTTGCCCAACGGCAAAATTTTAGGCCTTTCGAAGATCGCCCGCATCGTGGATGTTTTTGCCCGCCGTCTGCAGGTCCAGGAAAACTTGACCAAAGAGATCGCCGAAACGATCCTTAAGTACACCGGGGCTAAAGGGGTGGGGGTCGTTGTCGAAGCACAGCATCTATGCATGATGATGCGGGGGGTGGAAAAACAAAATTCGCTCATGAAGACATCCTGCATGCTCGGGGCATTCCGCCGCGAGATATCAACCCGCAGCGAATTCTTAAGCCTCATCCATTAAGATCATGGCCCTTCACCATAAACAGAAAGCCGCGCTCATAACCGGTGCAGCCCAGCGCGTTGGACGGGAGATAACCTTAAAACTCGCCGCGTTAGGCTATGACATCGCTCTGCACTACAATACATCGGAGACGCAGGCTCAAACATTGAAGCGGCAGATACATTCTTTAAAACGGCGCTGTGAACTTTTTCCCTGCGACCTAAAGGACCCGGACCGGACACAGGATCTGGTGGGGCAAGTTCATAGAGAATTCCCGTATTTAAGCCTTCTTATTAACAGTGCATCCATTTTCGAACCGGTCAGATTCCAGGATTCCAATTGGGAAAATTTGGACAATAATTACGCTATTCACCTGCGCGCGCCCTACGTCCTCACAAAAGAATTCGCCAAACGATGCAAAGACGGACAGATCATCAATATGCTGGAGACTCACATCGCGGATAATCGGCTAACTCATTTTGATTATCTACTGACCAAAAAAGCGTTGGCCTCGTTTACAAAACTCACGGCGGCCGCCTTGGCCCCGAATATCCGTGTTAACGGCATTGCGCCGGGGATCATTTTGGCCCCGATCGGAAAATCAAAAGGGCATCTTGCACGTTTAGCTGAAGACATTCCTTTAAAACGTAAAGGAAATCCGCAAAAAATTGTTGAAACCGTGGAGTTTCTGCTGTTAAATGACTTCATCACCGGACAAATTATTTTTGTGGATGGAGGGGAGAATCTAATTTAGCTATGGCAACTATTTATATCACAGATCTGCATTTACGTGCCGTGATCGGAACCAACGATTGGGAACGCGATGTGAAGCAGGACATCCTGGTCAATATCCGCATTGATTACAGCGCTTCAAAGGCCATGAAGAGCGACAAGATCAAAGATACCTTAGATTATAAGGCCCTGACCAAAGAGATCATCCAAATGGTGGAAGTATCGGACTGTTTCTTATTAGAAGCTTTGGCCGGCAAGATCTTGGAGGTTGTTATGAAACGGCCGCTGGTCACTTACGCTGTTGTCCGCGTGGATAAGCCACAGGCGCTTCGCTTCGCCAAATCCGTGGCCGTTGAGGTCACGTCAAAAGACAAATGAACACCGCCGTCATTGGATTAGGTTCCAATATTTCCCCTCAAAAAAATATCAAGGCGGCCCAGGACATCCTTTCCAAAGAGTTTAACGTTTTAGCGGAATCAAAATTTACCAAGACCAAACCCGTCGGGCCTATTAAGCAGCCTGATTTCTTAAACGGGGCGGTCCTGATCTCAACCGACTTAAACCAGCAAAAATTAAAATCAAAATTGGCCAAGATCGAAAAGAAACTCGGGAGGACGTCTTTGACGCATCACTTCGGCCCCCGGACCATTGACCTCGATATCCTTATTTTTAACGGCCGGGTCGTCGAGGATGATTTTTACGAGCGCGATTTTGTCCGAAAATCTGTCTTAGAATTGCTTCCTGACCTTAAATATTAAGCTTGGCCTGTTTGAATTCCCCACTTTATTACTAAAATTTTTGGCCCACTTATAACCCATTGATTACCAACCAATTGCGCTGTACCTCTAAGTTGACCCGGCTTGCATCACCGCTGAATATATGGTATCTTTGGACAACTTTAGGAGTGTGAAGCAAAATGAAAAAGCATAAAAAAATAGCCTTGACCACTTTTTTTGCCCTTCTGCTGGGGATCATTCCCTATTCGAAGGCGCATAAGTATGCCTATGCGACACGGCCGGCACCACGAGAAGCCAAAATGGGGGTCGCGTCGTGGTATTCTAAAGAATCTCCCGGTATTAAGCGGACAACGGCCAATAACGAAATTTTCGACGATACCTCGCTGACCTGTGCCATGTGGGGCGTGCCTTTTCATCAGAAACTCCGGATCACAAATCTGCAGAACGGAAGATCCATCGTGGTCCGCGTCAATGACCGGGGGCCGCACAAACGGCTTGTCCGTAAAGGACGGGTTGTCGACCTGACCAAACGCGCCTTTGCCTCACTCGGGGCTACTAAAAAAGGCCTCATCCCGGTTAAGGTCGAATTCCTTTAAAGATCTTTTAGGCATTCCAACCTTCCCATCTCAGCCCAAAATTTATTTATTTATCTTGCAAATGCGGATTGCCTTGTTATCATAAGCTTGAAAATTAGATAAATCCCATTAGAGAATACACCCTCTAACGGGACTTACACACGAAAAACCCCCATGTTATTTAAAGATAAAGTTGTCATCGTTACCGGCTCAACCCGCGGTATTGGAAAAGAGATCGCCCATGCCTTTGCGAAAGAGGGGGCTATCGTTGTCATCACGGGACGGACAGAAGAAGCGGCCCAAAAGGTGAGTTCGGAATTTAATAATTCCGGCCTTCAAACCACGGGCGTGGACTGCGATGTGACAAACTTTGAAAGTGTGCAAAAAACCTTCAATAAAATTCTTGACAAATATAAGTCCATTGATATATTAGTTAACAACGCCGGCATCACGAAGGACAATTTGCTGCTTCGATTGAATGAAACCGACTGGGATGATGTCATAAAGGTAAACCTAAAAGGCGTTTACAATTGCACCAAAGTGGCTGTCAAGGCCATGCTCAAACAAGCCTCCGCCGGAGGCGGATCCGCCTCAGGTGGACAAAAGGGCAAAATCGTTAATATCACTTCAGTCATTGGAATAACAGGAAATAGTGGACAAGCAAATTACGCGGCAAGTAAGGCCGGTATTATAGGTTTCACCAAGTCCATTGCCAAAGAGATCGCTTCCAGAGGGATTACTGTAAACGCTGTTGCTCCAGGGTATATCGAAACCGACATGACAGCCCAACTCAATGAGAAGACACGCGAACAGGTTCTGAATCAAATTCCCCTCGGACGACTAGGCAAAGCTAATGATGTTGCAGGTGTGTGTTTATTTTTAGCCTCACCGGAAGCAAATTACATAACCGGGCAGACCATTGTAGTTGATGGTGGGCTAGCGATTTAAGGTATTTATTATTAAGGGAAAAAAGGAGGCTATTCCATGGCAGTTTCAGAAAAAGTTAAATCGATCATCGCAGAACAACTTGGGGTCAAACCCGAAGAAGTCACCCCTCAAGCATCATTCATTGACGATCTGGGCGCAGACTCATTGGATACCGTTGAGCTCATCATGGCCCTAGAGGAAGAATTCAGTGTTGAGATCCCAGATGAAGATGCTGAAAAAATGGCGACTGTCGGTGATGCGATCAAATACATCGAAGAAAAAGCAGCCGCTAAATAACTTTTCCGGTTATTTTGTATAAATCAAAATCTCATAAACTTTTAACTTATCTTTAAATCTTTATTGCCTCGACTTCACGTCGAGGCAACTGTTTATTAGGGGGATATGCAAAAACGGCGCGTTGTTATAACTGGTTTGGGTGTCACATCACCGGTCGGCACCGGGGTTGAAAAATTCTGGAAGGCTCTCATTGAAGGAAAGAGCGGTATACGCCGTATTTCCCACTTTGATGTCAGTAAATTTGACTGCCAGATCAGCGGCGATGTCATCGACTACAACCCGCTGGATCATTTTTCCACAAAAGAAGCCCGCCATTTAGCCAAATTTGTCCAATTCGCGGTCGTTGCTTCCAAAGAGGCCATCGAAAATTCAAAGATTGACTTTAAAAATGTGGATCTGCGCCGCGTCGGGGTCTTGATCGGTTCCGGCATCGGCAGCATTGAAACCATTGAAGAAGAATTTCAAAAATACCTCGAAAAAGGGCCCAGCCGAATTTCGCCTTTCTTCATTCCAAAGATCATTATTAATGAGGCATCCGGCCAAGTGTCTATCATGACCGGCGCCAAAGGACCGAACACCTGCGTTGCCACCGCCTGCGCCACCGCCACCAATGCGATCGGCGATGCCGCGCGTTTCATCCAATACGGCGACGCCGATGTCATGATCGCCGGCGGGACAGAAAGTGCTACGACCGTTTTAGGGTTAGGCGGATTTTGCGCGTTAAAGGCTTTGACGAAGCGGAACAGCGAACCGGAAAAAGCTTCACGCCCGTTTGAGATGAACCGCGACGGGTTTGTCATGGCCGAAGGGGCGGGAGTTACCATATTAGAATCGTTAGAACATGCCCAGGCCCGCGGGGCAAAAATTCTGGCTGAATTTGTCGGTTACGGCCGCACAGGGGATGCCTATCATATCACGGCACCGGAACCATCCGGCGCCGGCGCCGGATACGCGATGGAACTGGCGATCAAGGACGCAGGGCTCAAGCCCCAGGATATTTCTTACATCAACGCCCACGGCACCTCCACGGAATTGAACGATAAGGTTG
>MHFY01000154.1:0-10670 GCA_001805375.1 Omnitrophica WOR_2 bacterium GWA2_47_8
TCGCGATGGATATTAAACTTCCCAGTTCAACACAGCAAAGGGCATTTTGGAAAGAGCATGAGGAATTCTTAAAGACCGCTGTCCAAAAAGATGTTTTTATCAAGGCGGTCATTTCCAGTAAAACAGATCTGGCGGATATAAAGAAGGCCGCGGATCTGATCTCTTCCATCAAAAAAGATGTGCCGGTGATTTTACAGCCCAATACCTATGACCTGAATAACGGGGCCATGCAGAAGTGCGCGCGATTTTATGACTATTGCTTAAATTATCTCTCGGATGTTAGAATAGTCCCGCAAATTCATAAATTTTTGAATATAAAATGAGAAAAAGTTTCAAGTTTCAGGTTTCAAGTGTCAAGCAGGGTGGAGTAAGACTTGACACGTGACACTTGAAACTTGACACGCAGATATGAAAAATAAATCCTACGAAGGTCTCCAAAAAACCATCCGGAAGTTGAAGGCCCCGGAGATCGAGGTCTGGGAAAATCAGTATCCGGACAAGGAATACGCGGTCGCCTTAAGCACGTCGGAATTTACCTGCATCTGTCCGAAAACCGGCCTTCCTGATTTTGCCACGATCAACATCACCTACGGCCCGGCCAAGACGTGCCTGGAATTAAGATCCTTGAAGCATTACATGATATTTTATAGGGACATCGGGATCTTTCATGAACATTTAGCCAACAAGATCTTAGGCGATATCGTCAAAAGCTGTTCCCCGCGCTGGGCCAAGGTCGAGGCTGTCATGAAAACCCGCGGAGGGATCGATGCGATTGTTATCGCGGAGTATAGAAAGCGAAGCCAGAAGTAAGAAGTCCGAAGTCAGAAAAATCTTTAGTCTTTTCTGGCCTCCGGCCTCTTGCTTCTGACCTCTTATGAAAGGATATTTCAATGTTCAAACCCAAGGAACGCACGACGGACCAGATTAGGCCTGTTAAGGTAACCAAGAATTTTATCAAGCACGCCGAAGGGTCCTGCCTGATCGAATTCGGGGACACGCGCGTGGTCTGTACGGCGACGGTAGAGAACGAAGTCCCACCGTTCTTGCAAAATACCGGTTCCGGCTGGGTCACGGCGGAATACGGGATGCTGCCTCGTTCCTGTGTCACCCGGGTCAAGCGCGACAAATCTTCCGGCCGCACGCAGGAGATCCAGCGATTGGTCGGCCGGGCTTTGAGGATCGTGGTCGACCTTGAAAGATTAGGCCCCCGCACGATAAAGATCGATTGCGATGTCCTTCAGGCGGACGGCGGCACGCGCACCGCTTCGATCACCGGCGGATTTATCGCCATGGCCGATGCGTTGATCAAACTGAAAAAAGAAGGGGTCATCAAAGAGATCCCTATCAAAGATTACGTTGCGGCGGTCAGTGTCGGCCTTTTGGACAATACCTTGATCTTGGACCTGAATTATGAAGAAGATTCCAACGCGGAAGTGGATATGAATGTGGTCATGGTGGGCGCGGGAGAATTCGTCGAGATCCAAGGCACCGGCGAGCGGGGGACATTCGATAAGAATACCGCTGACCAGCTTTTGGATCTGGCCAGCCAGGGGATACAGAAATTAATTCAGATCCAGAGAGAGAATTTAAGAGAATTGGATATTTAACGTCTCTCGTGAAACGTGAAGCGTGAAACGAAAAATGGTTTTTTGCTTTTACGCTTCACGAACGACGATAGACGCTTCACGTCATATATGCAAGAGCTAATTGTTGCCACTCGTAACAAAGGTAAATTACGCGAGATCAGGGAATTCCTCCAGGGCCTTAACCTCAAGGTCACCTCGCTGGATGATTACTCTGACCTTCCCCGCATCGAAGAAGACGGCAAAACCTTCAAGGAAAATGCTTTAAAGAAGGCCGTCACCATCGCCCTCTACACCAAGAAATTAACATTAGGCGAAGATTCCGGATTGGAAGTCAAGGCTTTAAAGAACCAGCCCGGCATTTATTCCGCGCGTTTTTCCGGCGAGCAGGCAACGGATAAGAAGAATAACGCCAAATTATTGCGGATGCTTAAGAAGATCCCGTTGAAGAAAAGAACGGCGCGCTACCGTTGTCTCGCGGCGCTGGTGGACGCCAAGGGGATCGTGGATATCAAAAGCGGAAGCTGCGGCGGGCTGATCGCTTCCCGCTGTAAGGGGAAGAATGGTTTCGGCTATGACCCTTTATTTTTGGTCCCCAAATATAAGAAGACCTTCGGTGAGCTTGATCCTGCCATTAAAGCCAAGATGAGCCATCGTTTTAAAGCGCTGCGCCAGATCAGAAGATCTCTTGAAAAATATCTCCGACGCCTTCCTTAAGGATATCTGTCGCCTTCTTAAAGATCTCCGTCGGATCCGTGATGGGAAGATAAAGCGGCTTATCGATCGTGCCCATGATCTTGATGGCCAGGTATTCTGTTTGGCTTAACACAAGGGAGGGGGCCTTTTGCAAAGATTTATTTTGGAAGAGGATGTCCTCTTTGAATCGCGGCTTTATAAGGAAGCTTAGGCTCTTGTCAAAATTGATCCACCCGGCGCCGGATAGATCAGCCGTGTTCCCCTTGATGACAAGGTTGTCGGTCTGCAGTTTGCCGTTTCGGATCATGAAGTCACACGCCGCGTCCGTGAAAAGAACGTTCTGATATTCTTTCACCAGAAGAGCTTTCATTAACCCATCAATAAGATGCAATCTCCAGAGATGGCCGTCGAGAATGGAGATCTTGCCTTCTCCGATAAGTTTTTTATGGTTTTTCAGCGGGCCGGAAAAAGTAAAAGAGGAGGAGAGTGTCCCGGAAAGGTCCTTATTTTTCAACTCCAGGCTGTCCCTCAACTTGGCGAGATCGAGCTTGTCCAGATCCCCCGTGACCTGCGCAATAATATTTTCTTCGTTCAGATCAAAGGAGGAGTTCAGTAAGAGACGCCCGTCATAAATTTGAGACGAAAGGCTCAGTTCTTCCATGCGGCGGTTGCGCTGGGTATATTTTAGAGAAGGTTTTTCAAAGAGATAACCGTACAGGGAAATTTTTTCCGATCCCGCGCTGGCATTGACCTGCCAATTGCGCCAGCGGGTGGTCGGCCCTGATAGGTTGAAATCGAGGTCCAGTTCCCCTTCGGGTTTTATTTTCTGAAAAGTTTCTACCCCTTCTTTGGGGATAAATTGCGCGAGGTCATGAAGTTCCAATGAGGCTTTGCCATTGAGATCCAGATCTACGATATTTTCGAGAACATTGATCTTTCCCTTAGCGTCCAGGGATGAGTTCTTGAATTTTCCGGTTAGATAAGAGATCTGATAATTGTTAACCGACCCGACGATCTTTGTTGAGATGTCCACATCCGATGAGGAAAGTACGGCCGCGATGTCGACCTGCGGGTGGTTGACGAAAATAGCCTTGCCGTTTAAGGTGTACCTTTTATCCCAAAACACACCGGATAGGTCCTTGACTTCAATGATGTCAGCTGAATAATCCACCTCGCCGTTAAGCTGGCTGATGGTTTGATCGACTTTTTTAAGATTTAAAAGGGCATTAAAAAATTGGGCTGTGAGTTTAACGGAAGCCGCTGAGGGGCTTTGAATAGATCCGTTATACGTGCCTTTCAGCTGTGTTTCCCCGGTCAGATCAATGGGGTATTGGCTCAGTAAATTGGGGAACAGACCCGTGATCTTCGCGATATCGATCTTTCCGATGGAAAAATCAATGTCGGCTTTGGGGTTCTTAAAATTTTCTACCTGGCCGGAAATTTCAAGCGGGGTCGCCAGGGTTGTAAACTTTAAATTTTCCGACGAAACACCGGTATCCTTAAAATTGATCTTGCCGGTTACATTCTCGGCGGAATTGATCTTGGGCAGGCCCGAAAGAGCGGCATTGCTGACCTCGAGCGTCCCTGAATACTGCAGGGGCTTGACCGCCTGAGGCTGGTATTGAAGCGCGAGGTTGACAAGAGGATTGCCGACCAAGCGTTTACCTTGGGCGGTGAGATCACCGTTGGCCGTTTGAAAACGCGTGTTTAAAGAAATATTTTTATCTTCGGAATTCAGATTAAGATCGGACGCGTTGATGCTCCCTTTGAATGCAATGCCGTTGTTGATCTTGAGATCGGCCTCGTTGATCTGTGCGGAGGCGGCCGTTAAATAAATATTCTGGTTTTTTATTTTCAGCACGGTTTGCTGGGTGAAAATAGATGCGGTGAGTTCTTTTGATGGGCCAATTTTGATCGAGGATGAATCAAGGCCGAAATCCCCCGTAAGAGAGATGTCATTATTTAAAAGATTAAATTCTACATTTTTGGCTGATATATTCCCTCTGATCTCTCTTTCCTGAGGCAGGGCGATGAGGGCATTCTTAAAGTTCAAATTACCGGTCGCGTTGATATTTTTATTGTTGAGGGTAACGAGAAGCTTATCCGTCGCCAGATCGCCGGTAAGGCGGGTGGACTTAACGCTTAGATCAAGGCCGGGAATATTAAGGTACCCGCTGACCTGCCATTGGTTTTCTTTTTGATCGATGAAGAACTCCCCGGTCTGCAATTGGCCCTGATAAAATTTCAGGTCATCGGATTTATAGCCGAGCTGCAGGAACCGGGAGAGGGGAATATTCTGCAGAGAAACCTTTCCCTTAAACTCTTTTGAAGCCAGCGTATATTCGCCTTGGGCCTGTATCAAAGAATTGTATCGGGGCACACGGCTTGAAAAAGAGAATTTCGCGCCGACCTTTAAAGAGAAACCTATTTTTAAGTTTATGTTCTGTATGGCCTCGGCATTGTCCTCTTTCAGGGTCAGGTCCGTGTAATTGACCTGGGCGTTGTCCAGCGAAAGGCCGCCTAAAAAGAAGGGCTGTGATCTGCCGGATGATCTTTGGCCGGGGATGTTGGTAAAGATGTCGGAGAAATTAAAGGTATCGTACTGATAACGGGTAATGTTCACCGTTGGGTTTTTCATCGTGAGATAAGGGATAACGATCTTTTGGTCTTTTAGGATCGAAGGCAGAAAAACGTTGAACGAGGCTTCCGGGATCTTAATAAAGGTATCGGAGGAGGGCGCTTTTTCATAGATGATCAAGTTTTCGAGGATGACACCTTTGATGGGATTATAGCGGACGCGGCTGAAGCTTAAGTCTCTTTTTAGGACAATGCGGGCTTTTTTAAGGACGATCTGTTTTAATTGGACGGGTAAGAAGATCTTGTTGATATAAAAATAACCGATCGTTCCAAGCCCCAGAACGATCAAAACAATGAACAAGATTCTCTTTTTCATGAATCCTCAAGAAATTCTAGGCTACCTTACTTGAGGATTCATCCTTAAGCCCGAAGGGCTGAGGATCTCCTCAAGGCATTATGGTCGGGGAGCCGGGATTTCCCCGCTTTCTCTAAAATCCTAGAGAGAGCGGGACGTCCCGTCCACTCTAAAGATTTTTAATTTAGGGTAGACGGGGGAACCCGGGACCCCTTGCTCCCAAAGTCCTGACATATCTAAACGTAAAATAATTAATCGGGGCGGACAGATTCGAACTGTCGACCCCTTGCTCCCAAAGCAAGTGCGCTAGCCGGCTGCGCTACGCCCCGCTATTAATTATCAAATTAGTAGTAATCAGGATCCCGATTCCCTTAATATCTTTCCAGAAAACATCGGGACAAGTGCGCTAGCCGCTGCGCTACGCCCCGATGCAGATAAGCGAAAATTTTTTAATTTTTTCAAAAAAGCGGCTTAGTATAACACGCTCGTCTTTAATTGACAAGTTGCTTAAAGGAGACGACTTCTATATAATACATCTCGTGAAAAATATTTTATCCGCAGGCTAAATTTATGCCCCTCAAATTCATTTACGGCCTTATCTTCGGGATCCTCGGAGCCATCGTAGGATTCTTCGCATTTTTACTTCTGATGACGCTGGTTGGGTTTTTGATGGATTTCTTCCTGGGCTCGGGCCTCTGGCCGTTCTGGTCGAAATGGCCCATCACCGGCTTTTCTATTTTAGGGATCTTAGGGATCTTAAGCATCGCTATTAAAGCTATCTGTTACGGATTTAAATTCGGCGAGAATGCCGGCCGCGATCCCCACGCACCGGTCTTTAAGAAATACGCCGCTGTATTCTTCATTTTAACTCTCAGTGTCTTTGCCTGCGTTATCTACATGGTCATGCTCTACACTCGTGCACGCTCGATGTTCCCCGATTCCGCTGTTTCATCCAGATCCGGCCGGATCGTTACCTCCCAAATGGGTTTTTATGTTAATGTCGGGAAAGAAGGTTTAAATGCGGTCGTTAATATTCTTGAAAGTTCCCCTGACCCGCATAGATTAAGACTGCGTTTCATTGCTTTGAATAGTACCGAGGAGGAAGTCATTAAGGAGATCAGTAATGATGTCCATTTGGATTTTGAAAAGCAAAGATTCATCTTTGATATAACTTTTGAGGATCTGGCCAAAGGTTTTTATGATAATATCTTAAAAGGAAAACCGCCCGAAGCAGGGGAAGGAAGCATCAGCAAAGACATTTTAATACAGGCGAGGCTCCAGGGGATCGGAGAACCTCCCCCGGATCCCAGCAGTCCCTTGAGTCCGCGCTATCCTGAAGACAGCTTTTTGGATCTGCGCGCTTCCTTAAATTTGGACTGCGGCGAAGAAAAATGTTCGGTTGTGGAATTAGATCTGGATAAAAGATAACATGCCCTTAAACAATAAAAAAGACCCCGCTCAGCTGATCTACAGCGTCGGCGAAATGACCGGATTGTTCCACGACGCGACCAGCCTGGAGAATTTCCTTCAAAAGATCGTTGAGATGACCTCTGAGCACATGCAGTCCGATGTGTGTTCGATCTATCTTTATTATGAAGACCGGAATGAACTTGTCCTGAAGGCCACCAAGGGCCTTAAAAAGGAATCCATCGGCAAGGTCACGTTAAAATTTGGCGAAGGTTTGACCGGCTTGGCCTTAAAAGAAATGCGCCCTATCTGCGAACGTAACGCCAGCAAAAGCCCCAATTTTAAATTCTTCCCCGGGATCGGAGAAGAAAAATATGAATCGTTCCTGGCCGTGCCGATCATCCGGGGCCAGACCAAGATCGGCGTTATGGTCATTCAGAACATTAAACGGGATTACTTTAGCGAAGACGACACGGCCCTTCTTAAGGCCATCACCTCGCAGTTGGCAAATACTATTGAAACAACGAAATTACTGATGAGCCTGCATGAGAAAAACCGTGCTCAGGAAGAACCGGCCGGCGACATAAAATTGAAATTTATCAAAGGAAAGACGGGTTCTCCGGGATTTGCTTTTGAAGAAGCTGTTATTTTAGAAGATAAGAACGACTCATCCGGTTTGGAAGAGGAGCATGCCCGTAAGGCGTATTCTCTCGATGATTTTTATACGGCGGTTTCCGCGACAGCCAAAGAATTGGAAGAACTGCAAAAACAGATCGAAGAAAGGCTCTCCGATGTGGCCTCGCTGATCTTTACCGCCCAGATCCTGATGTTAAAGGACAAAGATTTCATTGATGCGATCGTGCGGCTCATCAAGGCAAAAAGCAACCCGCCGCAGGCGATCAGGGAGGTCGTGAATTTATACATGCAGATGTTCGATAAGCTTCCGGACAGTTACCTGCGCGAAAAAAAGCAGGACATTAAAGACGTGGGCACACGGCTTTTAAAGAACCTCATCGGCCTTAAGGAAAAAAAAGAGGACATTGAACACCGCATTATCATCACCCGGGACATCTTGCCGTCGGAGGTGCTTAAGCTATGGACGCAAAACGTAAAGGGGATCGTCCTCTTAAGCGGAGGCGTCACCTCTCATTTGTGCATTTTGGTCCGGTCTTTAGGGATCCCGCTTGTCATTGCGGATGAGCCCGCGCTGCTGAAACTTGCCGCGCGAACTAAAATTTTGTTGGACGCTGAGGTCGGCAATATTTATATCAACCCGACCGCGGAGGTCATTCAAAAGTTCAAAGAAAGGAATGAAGCGCGGGGCAAGATCGATCTTTACAAAGATGAAGTTTTGCCTCAGACAAAAACAAAAGACGGCGTGGAAGTGAAGTTGCAAGCCAACATTAACCTTTTAAGCGATCTGAAATTGGCCAATGCCTTTAAAGCCCAGGGGGTCGGCCTATATCGTAGTGAGTTCCCTTTTATGGTGCGGAGCGATTTCCCATCGGAAGAAGAACAGTTCGTCATTTATAAGAAATTGGTTGATGGGATGTCCGCCTCTCCGACTTTGTCGGAGGGCGAGACCTCGCCCGCAAAAAATGCGGGCGGGCCGGGAAAAGGAATAACGTTCCGCACGCTGGATATCGGCGGGGACAAGGTCCTGTCCTATTATAATAATGAAAAAGAGGAAAACCCCTTCCTGGGGATGCGCTCCATCCGGTTTTCGCTTAGATATCCGGATATTTTTGAACAGCAATTGCGGGCGATCTTAAGGGCAGGGTATCAGGCTGACATCCGGATCATGTTCCCGATGATCTCTTCGCTGGATGAATTTTTAAGATCGAAAGAGATCGTCGAGAAATGCGTTAAAGATCTGTCGAAAGAAGGCTTGAACTGCAATAAAACCCCTGACATCGGCCTTATGGTCGAGTTGCCGGCGGTTTTGGAGATCTTAGATGAGTTGGCCAAGGCCGCGGATTTTTTCTGCATCGGAAGCAATGATCTGATCCAGTATACCCTGGCGGTTGACCGCACCAATGAGAAGGTCGCGGACCTCTACCTGCCTCATCACCCGACGATATTGAGGTCTTTAAAGAGGATCGTGGATACCGCGTTAGCCTTTAAAAAAGATGTCTCTATCTGCGGGGACATGGTGCATGATGAAAGATTCTTGCCGTACTTTTTAGGGATAGGCCTAAGGGTTTTCAGCATGAATCCGGGCGATATCCCCCGGATCCAAAAGGCTATCAGCCTGATCGACCTGAGATCCGCTGAAAAAGAAGCCAAGAAGATCTTATCGAAGAATAAAATAAGCGATATAGAAGAAATATTGTAATTAATATTAGAAAGTATAGGAATTTTTTAATAAAATATCTGTAGCCTTATGAAAAAAATCTCTTCTTTTCTTGTTTTTCTTTTTTCCTTTTTTCCTTTGAGCGCGTTTGCCAACAATCTTTCCATCAGCAATGTCTCGCTGGAAAGCAGGGATTCCATCAATAACACGGTCATCGTGGAATTTGATATCACATGGGACAATTCCTGGCGCACCGTAACCAATTATGACGCGGTATGGCTCGTTTTAAAAGTCACGATCGGTTCTGCGACGCCGGTGCGCGGGCTTTTGGATGATGACGGGGTTAACCCTTTAGGGACATCACCGGGAACCAACCAGAATTTGGAGATCCTGGTGCCGACGGATAACCGTACGTCAAGTAGCCAAGGACACGTCGGCGCGTTCCTTTACCGCAAGGCCAGCGGGACCGGAACAGTGGCCTCCAAAAATGTCCGGTTAAAATTGGATTACGGGTTATCGGGCGCCGGTGATACCAGCAACATAACGGTCAAAGTGATAGGGACAGAGATGGTGTATATCCCGGAAGCGCCTTTTTTTGCCGGGGACACCAGCAGCACGGCGGCGTTTAAAAAGGGAAGCAGCAGCGGCCATCCCTGGTATATTGAAAGCGAAAATACGGTACGGACGACCACGACGACCAGCGGTTCATTTTATTACACCTCGACTGGTTCAGAGGGAGGGTTTGCCAGCAATGGCGTCTTTACCCTTCCGCTTCAATACCCAAAGGGTTACGGGGCGTTTTACTGTATGAAGTATCCTGTGACTGAAGGGCAGTGGGTGGATTTTATTAATAATATTGATAGCTCATCGAGAAGTAGCCGGGATATTACGTCAGCATCAGGAAAAAATTCAGACAGCGTGATTAAGCGGAACACGAGCTCTCAGACGACAAACGCCTCAACCAATCGGCCGGACAGGGCGGTGAGTTATCTTGCCTGGATGGATCTGGCGGCATATTTGGATTGGGTGGCGTTACGGCCAATGACAGAATTGGAGTTTGAGAAAGTGGCGCGGGGCCCGGTAGCTGTGCTAGGAGATGAATACGCCTGGGGAACGAGCAATCTTGCTAACCCAGCGGCAACTATATTTACCAGCAGCCCGGAAGATGGTAATGAGGTATTTAGTGTTGGTGGAGATCCCCAGGAAAATGTCGTGTACAATTCCACGACCTTTAGCAACGGGGATGATTATTTAGGGCCGCAGCACGCCCAGGGGCCGGTCAGGCCGGGGATCTTTGCTACCAGTTCAACAGACAGGGAGGGTGCCGGTGCCGGGTATTACGGGGTCATGGACCTCTCGGGAAATTTAGTGGAGATGGTGGCCACGGTAGGAAATACCACAGGGATTTCCTATTATGCTGTCAATGGAGATGGGCTTTTAGACGACTCATATAACCCGGGTTACGCCTACCAGCTCGGCTGGGTGGGAACGTCATATATCGGAACATCGGGCGTTAGTGATGCTTCAGGGACCGGAAAGCGGGGTGGGTCCTGGAACCAGGCTTCGGGGGCGTTAAGAACTTCGGATCGAAGCGAGGCGTCGACAGAGAATAGCAGCCGTTCGAATCGGTTTGGCGGCCGGGGTGTCAGGTCGGTTTCGCCTCCTGCTATGCCAAGTTGCGGTGATCTTGTTGTAGATCCTCCGGAGCAGTGTGACACAGGTGGTGAAATTAACGAAGAGTGTGATGGATCCACTTGTG
>MHFY01000154.1:10743-10958 GCA_001805375.1 Omnitrophica WOR_2 bacterium GWA2_47_8
GAGTCGATGTTGATTATTAATATGAAAAAAATATTATTTTATATACTTATATTCATTTTTTCAGTTTTTGTCCCCTTTGCCTCGGCGAACAATCTTTCCATCACCAATGTCTCTTTGGAAGACCGGGACGCCGTCAATAACACGGTGATCGTGGAATTTGATATCAGTTGGGATAATTCGTGGCGCAACGAAGTTAATTACGACGCGATATGGAT
>MHFY01000154.1:10978-12531 GCA_001805375.1 Omnitrophica WOR_2 bacterium GWA2_47_8
GTTCAGCGACACCGGTGCACGGGATCCTGGATGATGACGGGGTTGACCCTTTGGGGACATCCACGGGATCGAACAATGACCTGGAAATACTTGTGCCGACGGATAACCGTAGCGACAGCACAGGCTATCTGGGGGCATTTATTTACCGCAATTCAAGCGGCACCGGGACCGTGATGTCCACCAACGCGCGGTTAAAATTGGATTATACGTTAACGGGCGCCAGCGATACTAACAATATAACGGTCAACGTGATAGGGATAGAGATGGTGTATATCCCGGAAGCGCCTTTTTTTGCCGGGGATACCAACAGCACGGCGGCGTTTAAAAAGGGAAGCAGCAGCGGCCATCCCTGGTATATTGAAAGCGAGAACACGGTACGGACGACCACAACGACCAGCGGTTCCTTTTATTATACATCGACGGGCTCGGAAGGAGGTTTTGCCAACAATGTTATCTTTACGCTTCCGCTTCAATACCCGAAGGGGTATGGGGCGTTTTACTGCATGAAGTATCCGGTGACTGAAGGGCAATGGGTGGATTTTATCAACAGCGTTGACAGCGCTTCTAAAACCACGCGGGATATTACCTCGTCTACAGCAAGCGGCAAGAATTCCGATAGTGTTATTAAGCGCAATACTATTGGACAGACGACTAACGTGTCAACGAACCGGCCGGACCGGGCGGTAAGTTATTTAAACTGGATGGACCTGGCGGCGTATTTAGACTGGGTGGCGTTACGTCCGATGTCGGAATTAGAATTCGAGAAGGTGGCGCGGGGCCCGTTGGCTGTCGTGGGCAATGAATATGCCTGGGGCAGCAGCACCATAACAGCCGGGGTGACATTTTCAGGAAGCCCGGAAGACGGCAATGAGACTTTTACCACAGCCGGCGCGAACGCGAATTATAACTCGACCACGTTCAGTCAGGGGGATGATTATTTAGGGCCGCAGCACGCCCAGGGCCCGGTGAGGCCGGGTATTTTTGCGACAAGTTTATCGACCAGGTCATCTGCGGGTGCCGGGCATTATGGGGTTATGGATCTATCAGGAAATTTAAATGAAATGGTTGCCAGTGCGGGGAATACAACGGGAGCTTCTTTTTATGCTGTGCATGGAGATGGGGTATTATCCACATTTCCCCAGAAAGAAGGGAATGCTTCTCAATTAGGCTGGCCCGGAACAGTTGCTGATAGCGGCTTATACGTGGGAGTCGAGACTGCTGCCGGGTCAGGCTTACGCGGCGGCAGCTGGAACCAGGCTTCAGGAGCATCGCGCACCTCGGACAGGAGTGAATCTTCAACCGCTGTCAGCACCCGGTCTAATCGTTACGGCGGGCGGGGAGTAAGGTCAGTCTCGCCGCCGGCTATGCCTACCTGTGGTTCGCCTTTTACCTTAGAGCCGCCGGAGCAATGCGATGGCGCCACACTGGGGAGCTGTACCGCGTGCCTTATTTGTGCCTGTAACGATCAAATACCACCGGGGTAGGGATTAATTAAAGAAATGAGAGAGATCTCAGAAATTTTCACTGGTTTAAATTTAAAATGGGGAATAATG
>MHFY01000155.1:0-12164 GCA_001805375.1 Omnitrophica WOR_2 bacterium GWA2_47_8
ATTTTTCCGTATGCCCAGGAAATTGGATGCTAAATATATTTCCGAGAAAGTAAATACTGAGGATGTAAAAATGTTAAAGAAGGCATTGGAAAAGGGGAGAGGGGCCATTATCTTAACCGCGCATGTCGGCAACTGGGAGCTGGGGGGTGTTATCTTAAGTTTGTTAGGTTATCCTTCCGTAGCGATCGCCTTGCCGCATAAGGAACGGCCGGTGAATGATCTGTTTAATGCACAGCGGGAAAGTAAAGGGATCACCGTTGTCCCGCCCAGTATGGCCATCCGTCGCTGTATCGAGGCTTTAAAAAATAATAAGATCATCGCGGTACTGGCGGACCGGGATTTTACTCTGCACGGAGAGGAATTGGATTTTTTAGGGAAAAAGGCCTTTATCCCGCGCGGGGCAGCTATCTTTTCGTGCCGGACCGGAGCGCCGCTCGTCCCCACCTTTTTCGTCCGTAATGCCGATGACGACGGCTTTACGCTCATTATGGAAGAGCCTATTGAACCGCCGCATTTTGCAAAAGACGGAAAGAACGAAGAGACCTGCATGCTTCATCTTATGAAGCAATATACGGCCCTCATCGAAAGAAAGATCCGGGAATACCCGACCCAATGGCTTATGTTCCGTGAGTTTTGGTCCCGCTAGCTGAAAATTTGTTATAATAGGTCAAAAATAATCCTATGAGAATCTGCGTTATTATCCCAGCCCATAACGAAGCACGCTTTATCGGCCCATTGATCACGGGGATCAAGCAAAAAGGGATCGATGTCGTTGTGATCGATGACGGTTCAACGGACCATACGGGATCTTTGGCCCAGGCGGCCGGGGCCCATGTCATGCAGAATCTCAGGCGAAGCGGCAAAGGCGCGTCCCTACAAAAAGGTTTTGATTACGCCTTAAAAAATAACTATGACGGGGTCATTACCATGGATGGGGACGGGCAGCATGCGGTGGAAGACTTGGAATTCTTTCTGAAAGTGATCCAGGCATCTCCGCAGAGCATTGTCACGGGAGATCGTAGCCGGACCAATAAACATATGCCTTTGGTACGGCGTCTGACAAATCAATTTATGTCCGGCCTCATTTCTTTGATCTGCCGGCAGGATATCCCGGATACGCAATGCGGTTTTCGTTACATTTCGAGCAGTATCTTAAAACAGATGAAGTTGGAGTGCCATGATTTTGAGATCGAAACGGAAGTTTTGGTGCAGGCCAGTAAAAAGGGTTTTAAGGTCCATTCGGTAAGCGTTCAAACGATCTATCGTGATGAAGCCAGCAAGATCAATCCCTTAAGAGATACCGTCCGGTTCTTTTCTTATATTTTTAAAGAGGTCGTGGTAAAAAAAATCCGTTAAATATCGATGTGAGATGCTTCAGTGATGATCCAGAGATGGCGTGATACTTTAATTGCGAAAGATTTTGACATTTTTAATGTCACATTGATAGTTTCATTGTTGCTGCATTTGGTGTTCCTGGTGAGGTTTGCTTACTTTAATGCCACCGCCCTGAAACGAAGGCCTCAGAATGTCGAGGTCATCTATCAAGTCCAAAATAAGCAGGAGGAAACAAGAGCGGTCGAGCCGGAGGAAGATGTCAAAAGTTCGATGTCCCCGCACCGGCATATTGAGGAAGCCAATGATCTCATTAAAAGAGACCCGTTCCCGACCAAACTGGTCAAAGATGTCACGAAGATGTTCGATCGGCTTGAGTATCAGAAGAAACAGCCTTCCAAACTGATTTCCGTTGAGTCCAAACGAAAGATCTCCATCCCGGTTTTAAAATCTGAAAAGATCAGCAGCCCGCGTTATTTGAATTATCACCAGAAGATCCGGCAGAAAATAAAAGAACGCGCTTATTTGTATGCCACGGAATCGAATTTTGAGTCTGGAGAGGTCTATTTGACCTTTGTCCTGCTTGCGGACGGGACCCTGAAAGAGATCCAGATCATTGAAGACCGCACCTCCGCAAGTTCGTTCTTGCGCGGGGTGGGCTTACGCAGTATCAAGGAATCAAGCCCGTTTCCGCCTTTTCCGGAAGACCTTAAATTCCCGGAATTATCGTTCAATGTCGTTATTTCTTTTAAGCTGGATGAGTAATAACTCCTCGGGCATTAGATTACTTTACCCGAGGGGTTATCCTGAAGCCCGAAGGGCTAAGGATCTTTGGTAATAGATTCCTCGTCATTTCGTTCCTCGGGATGGATTGTCGGAAGAGACCCCGCCCATCCATTGACAAGCGATTTTAAGGGTGATATTCTAGACTGTCGTTTTCAAAAGAAAAGTTAAAATCGTTATGGGAGAACATATGGATAAAGAAAAGTTCGTTGATGAATCCTGGAAAGACTCGGTAGACAAGGAAAAGAAGGACCCTTCTTCCAAGCAAGATAAAAAGATCTTTGTTGGAGATTCTTTTGACAAGGGAAGTGAAGATACCCCGTCCGCTCAAGCCACCCAGCCCCAGGCAGGCCAGGAAAAGGAAGCCCCCGGTGCTATTGAAGTCAATTTTATCAATTATATGACCAGCCTTATTTTTCAAACCATGGTCTTTTTAGGCGAGATCCCCAACCCGATGACCAATAAAGAAGATGTCAACCTTCCGCAGGCGAAATTGATCATTGATACGCTTCTGCTGTTGAGGGAGAAGACAAAGGGAAACCTGTCCAAGGAAGAAGAAAACATCTTAAATGGTTCGCTTTATGAATTGCAGCTTAAGTTTGTGGAGATATTGAATAAGAAGGAAGCGGCTTAGATGATCGATAAGAAACTTTTGGATGTCTTGGCCTGTCCCGCCTGCAAGGGGGATGTGGAATTAAAAGACAACAAAATTGTCTGCCGCAAGTGTCAGCGCAAATACCCCATCAAAAACGGAATTCCCATTATGCTGGTTGAAGAGGCGCAAAAATGAAAAAGATCCTGGTTATCCACGGGCCGAATTTAAATCTCCTGGGACAGCGTGAAAAAAGTATTTACGGCAAAGTCACGCTGGAGGAGATCAATAAGAAATTAAAGGCGATCGCCAAGAAAAATGGCGTGACGCTGGAGATCTTGCAGTCCAACCACGAGGGCGAGATCGTGGATGCCATTCAAGAAGTCAAAAAGAACGGCATCAAGGTCATCTTGATCAACCCGGCCGCCTATACGCATACCAGTGTGGCTATCCGGGATGCGATTTCCGCTGTTGATATCCCTACCGTTGAAGTTCATTTGTCCAATATTTATGCCCGGGAAGAATTTCGTCATACCTCTCTCATCGCGCCGGTCAGCCACGGCCAGATCAGCGGTTTCGGCGTGGATAGTTATTTGTTAGGGATGCAAGCGGCCATTTCGCTTATAAAATAGCTTTAAATTAGGACTTTAAGACCGTGAATGCCAAATTAAAGCAACTGGTCAGCCAATTCCCTAAAAGTAACATTGATGCCCTTCTTGTTACCCACGATGTTAATATCCGGTATTTAACCGATTTCCCTGCCTCAGAATCCTGGCTTTTAGTCACCCCAAAGAAGGCCGTTTACATCACTGACTTTCGTTACGTTTTAGAAGCGCAAAAGGGTTTAAAAGGGATTTCCGTTGAGTGCTACACAAAATCTTTCTTCGATACCGTGTCCGATTTGTCCAATCGCCTGCGTATCAAACATTTGGGGTTTGATGAACGCCACCTTTCTTTAGCCGCATACCTGAGACTTAAGCAGGCGGCCGGGTCGGCCGCGAAGCTCAAGGCCACCAATAACTTGGTTGAAAATCTGCGCATCATTAAGACGAAAGAGGAGCTTAGCCTCACCCGCCAGGCGATAAAGATCACTTTAGAGGCGTATGCCTTTATCGGGAAAAGGGTTAAGCCGGGCTTGACCGAACAGCAGATCTTGGCGGACTTGGAAAATTTCGTAAAAGCGAAGAAGGTAGGGTTTTCGTTTTCTCCGATCGTGGCCGGCGGGCCTAATTCCTGCTTTCCCCATGCCAAGGTCACCGAGCGGAAACTGAAGAATAACGAGCCGCTCTTGATCGACATGGGAATTGATGTAAAGGGTTATAAGTCTGACTTGACACGTATGTTCTTTTTAGGTAAAATACCGCCTCTTGTCAAAAAAGTTAACGAATGCGTGAAAGAAGCACAGCAGAGAGCCATTGATAAAGTTAAACCCGGACGTTTGGCTTCGTTCATTGACGCACAGGCACGTAACTATTTAGAAAGTAAAGATTTAGGTAAGTATTTCGGGCATTCCTTAGGGCATGGTGTCGGCCTAGAAATACATGAGGCACCGACAATTTCCCAGAAAAGCAACGCTGTGTTAAAGGAAAACATGATCTTTACCGTTGAACCAGCCGTTTACATTCCCAACCAATTCGGTATCCGTATCGAAGATATGGTTTTGGTCACCGAGCGTGGCTGCGAGATCTTGACGCGATAATTTTTTTTGCCGTATTATATTAATATTAGTAAAGGAAAAGGTCGTAAGTGACGATATCAATCAATGAACTCGAAACAGGAATAGGCCTAATGATGGATGGCGAAATTTATCTTGTTCTCGATTACAACCACGTCAAACCGGGTAAAGGCAGTGCCTTTGCGCGGGTCAGGATCAAAAACCTCAAAACCGACCTCGTCCTTGAAAGAACCTTCCGTTCCTCCGAAAAACTTGAAGACGTTCCCTTAGAAGAGAAAAAGATCCAGTTTTTGTACCGCGCCGGCGATACCTTGCATTTCATGGACCATGAAACCTACGAAGAAATGACCCTGCCGGAATCCGTTATTGGAAAAGATAGTATGAGATTTCTCAAAGAAAATTTAGAGGTTGAAGCCCTTGCGCATAATCATAGGATCTTGAAGGTTACGTTGCCCAACTTTATTGTTTTTAATATCCTTGAATCAGAGCCAGGCATAAAAGGTGATTCCAGCCGTTCAGGAACCAAACCTGCAACCATTGATACCGGAGCTGTTGTCCAAGTGCCTTTGTTCATTAACAAGGGGGATAATATAAAGATCGATACCAGATCCGGAACATACGTTGAAAGGGCACAAAAATGAACTTAAAAGAAATCAAAGAAATGATCAATTTGATGAATGAGAATGACCTGACCGAGATCGAGATCGAGCGGGAAGGGACTAAGATCAAGATTAAAAAGGCCTCTTCAGAGGATCAGCATGGTTTCCGCCGCCATCCCCCTGAATTTAAAGTCGAAGCCATTCCTGCCCCCCGCGCTGCTGAAGAAAAATCCGTCAATGATAACCCAAAAACAAGTAAAGGGACTGTCATCTCCTCTCCCATGGTCGGAACCTTTTACCGTGCCCCTTCCCCGGAGTCCGCGTCTTTTGCGGAGACTGGACAAGTCGTTGAGGTAGGACAAGTGGTTTGTATCATCGAAGCGATGAAGCTGATGAACGAGATCAAATCAGAAATTCGCGGCAAGGTCGTCGAAATTGCGGTTGAAAATGCCGAACCGGTCGAATTCGGTCAAACATTGTTTGTTATTGAGCCGGTCTAAAGCTTACCCGTAAGGGCCCATTCATGTTCTCAAAAATTTTAATAGCTAATCGCGGTGAGATCGCTTTAAGGATCATCCGTGCCTGCAAAGAGTTAAACGTCAAGACGGTCGCGGTGTATTCTGAAGCGGACCGTGATTCCCTGCATGTTCAATTTGCCGATGAGGCTGTCTGTATCGGCCCTGCCCCGAGCCCGGAAAGTTATTTAAATATCCCCGCCATTATTTCAGCCGCTGAGATCACGGACTCGGATGCGATCCATCCGGGTTATGGTTTTTTGGCGGAAAATGCCCATTTCGCGGAAGTCTGCGAGTCCTGCAATATCAAGTTCATCGGGCCGTCGGCGGAAGCGATACGAATCATGGGCGATAAGGTCTTAGCGAAAGAAAATATGAGCAAGATCGGTGTTCCACTGACACCCGGTGGTAAAGGTGTTATCAAAACCAAGGAAGAGGCCATCAATGTAGCGAAAAAAATAAAATATCCGGTCATTATCAAGGCCGCGGCCGGCGGTGGCGGCAAGGGGATGAGGGTTTGTCACAATGATATCACGTTAGCGACCTCTTTTGCGCTGGCCAAAAAGGAGGCCGAGGTCAATTTTAAGAACGGGGATGTTTACATTGAAAAATATATTCAGGAACCGAGGCATATTGAGATCCAGATCATGGCGGACCATTACGGTAATGTGATCCATTTAGGAGAGAGAGAATGCAGTATCCAAAGGCGCCATCAAAAGCTTTTGGAAGAAGCGCCATCGGTCGCGTTAGATGACAAATTGCGAAAGAAGATGGGGGAGACCGCGGTTAAGATCGCCAAATCCGTTAATTATAGAGGCGTGGGGACCGTTGAATTTTTGTTGAACACCAACGGTGAATTTTATTTTATGGAAATGAATACCCGGATCCAGGTGGAACATCCCGTCACCGAGATGGTCACCGGGATCGACCTTGTCAAACGGCAGATCCGTTTGGCCGCCGGTGAAAAGCTTAAGATCCGTCAGGATGACGTTAAGTTAAGGGGGCATGCGATCGAATGCCGCATCAATGCAGAAGATCCGGATAATAATTTCATGCCTTGTCCGGGCAAGATCGTTGAACTGAACCTGCCCGGAGGACTAGGGGTGCGGTTGGATACGCATATTTATCCGGGATACAAGATCCCGCCTTTTTATGATTCCATGGTGGCGAAACTTATTACGTACGGTTCTAACCGCAAAGAGGCCATTGATATCATGCGCCGCGCCTTGGGAGAATTTTATATCAGTCCTATCAAAACAACCATAGGATTGCAGGTTCAAATCATCAATCACGCATCGTTTTTGGCAGGGAATCTTTCAACACATTTCTTGGAGAAGATCATTAAGTCAAAAAATGAGGGATAATCGTTAAGGTCTTTGGCCGTAAAAGGTTTCGTTAAGAGAAATTTAGATATTGTGATAAAATAATGCAGTTTGGAGGCAAAGAAAATGCGAGAAGAGACAAAGGTTGATCTGGGTTCGGTCCAGATCCATAAAAAGGTCATTGCAGATATCGCTGCTGCCGCGACCAGCGAGATCGCCAATGTGAAGTTGGTTGAGCCGGATTTTAAATACAGTGTCTTGGAGCTTTTCGGTATGGCCAGCCATCCCGCCATTGATGTTACGATCGACAAATCCGATCATCAGGTGAGCCTAGAGATCAAGATTGTCGTAAAATACGGGTCGCATATCCCGGATGTCGCCCGTCAGATTCAAGATGTGGTGCGTGATGCCGTTGAGAGAAGCGCGGATATCACTTTAAAAGATATCAACGTCAGTATCCAGGGATTAGAGAGGGGAAACCAATGAACTTTATGTCACGTCTCGCGTTGTTGTTTTACATGACGATCGTGCTTTTTATCGGATGCTTTCTGCTGACTTTTGTTTTAAATTTGATCAGTTATCACGATGTTGTGGCCATTGTGGACGGTTTTTATAACGATGAAAGTATAAAAGTAGCCGTGCTCATTATCGCCATAACTTTATTGATCTTAAATTGCCTTTTCGCCCAGATCATCTCCGGGGTGCGTGAAAAGCAAAAAAATATCGCATTTGATAATCCCTCCGGCCGGGTAAGTGTTTCATTATCCGCGATGGAAGATCTGGTCAGGCGCTTGCTGATCAAATCGCCGGAGGTCAAGGACAGTAAGATCGATATTACGGCGACAAAGAAAAAGGGACTGGATATTGCCGTGCGTTTGATCTTAAAGTCCGATGTCAACATCCCTGATCTAACAGCCGTCTTACAAGAGGCTATCAGCCGTAAGATCCACAATACGATCGCCCTGGAAGGTCCCGTTAACGTTAAGATCGATGTTACAAAGATCGTTCCGGAATCGAATCCCAAGAGCGCTACGGTCGTAGAGGACGATGAATTCAGAAAAACTAAAGCCAACATTCCTTTTCAGGGATACCGACCTTAATGCGAAAGATTGGAATCTTGACAGGTGGAGCTGATTGTCCCGGGTTAAATTCGGTCATCCGCGCGGTGGTGCGTAAAGGAATGCTGGAAGGATACGTTGTCACCGGCATCAAGAACGGTTGGCTGGGGCTCATTGAAAACGATATGCGCATTTTGGATCTGCGTGTCACCTCCGGTATCATAGACAGAGGCGGTACGATCCTCGGCACCAGCCGTATCAATCCGTGTGAAAATAAAGAAAGCATCGAAAACATAACCGAGAATTTTAAACGCAGCGGTATGGACGGCGTGATCGCCGTAGGCGGAGAAGAGACGCTTAAGGTAGCGTTGGCCTTACATAAAGAAAACCGCGTCAAAGTTGTTGGTGTCCCCAAATCTATCGATAACGCTTTATCCGGGACCGATTACGCCTTTGGTTTCGATACCGCGGTGAATATCGCAACGGAATGCATCGACCGGCTGCACACAACGGCCGAGAGCCATCATCGTATCATGGTCATTGAGGTCATGGGACAATATACGGGATGGATCGCTCTGGAGGCCGGCATGGCCGGAGGGGCGGATATCATTTTAGTACCGGAATTTCCGGTTGATATGAACCAGGTCTGTGAATCTTTGAAAAAAAGGCATGAACGGGGCAAATCATTCAGCATTATTATTGTCGCGGAAGGAACAAAATTGATCGGGTATGCAGAAAAGAGCCAGGGTTTGGAGCGCCGGCGCTTCGGAAATATCGGAGAGCTGGTCGCCAAGTCTATCGAAGATGCCACAGGATTCGAAACCAGGGTCAGTGTTTTGGGCCACATTCAGCGAGGCGGAACCCCGACCGCGTATGACCGGTTGATCGGCACACGATTCGGGATCAAGGCCGTGGAATTAATCCAACAAAATAAGTTCGGTAAAATGGTGAGCCTCCGGGGCAATAAATTGCAGGATGTCGATCTGGAAGAGGCTGTTAAACAGAGAAAAACCATTGATATCGACCTTTATGAGACGGCAAAAGTATTTTTTGCTTAAAAAATTGTGATGTATGCAAGACGCGATTAAGAAAATATTTTCAGAATCCATCAAGGTCAAAGAAAAAACTCTTTCTGATAATCTCGAGGCGATCGTCCAAGCCGTCAAGGTTATCACCGATAGCTTAAAGAAAAATAATAAGATCATCATCTTCGGCAACGGCGGCTCCGCAGCCGACAGCCAGCACATCGCGGCGGAATTTATCGGCCGGTTCCAAAAAGAAAGAAAGGCCCTCGCCGCTATCGCCCTCACCACCGACACCTCGATCTTAACCGCTTTAGGTAATGACTATAATTTTGATATTGTTTTCGCCCGTCAGATCGAAGGCTTAGGCCAAAAGGGGGATGTGGCCATCGGCCTTTCCACCAGTGGAAATTCCGCCAATGTCATTAAGGCCGTCGAAAAGGCCAAGGCCATGGGAATCAAGACCATTTCTTTGACCGGATGTAAAGGCGGGAAGCTGGCCCCTTTAACGGATATTAAATTGATCGTCCCGTCGGATATCACAGCCCGGATCCAAGAATCGCATATCTGTATGTTCCATGCGATCTGCGAACTGGTGGAGAAAAATTTTGCGTGAACACGCTGACGAAAATCGTATCGGCTGAAAAACTTCTTAAATTGCTCCCGCGGCTTCGCCGGGGAAAAAGGAAGATCGCCTGGACCAACGGCTGCTTTGACATTTTGCATTGGGGGCACATCAGTTATTTGGAAAAAGCCAAAAAAGACGGCCGGATCCTGATCGTAGGGTTAAACAGCGATAGATCGGTACGCATGATCAAAGGAAGTAAACGGCCCATTGTGCCGCAGAAGGCGCGGGCCGCGGTTTTGGCCGGTTTGGCCTGTGTCGATTACGTGACGATCTTTGATGAAGCAACGCCAGAAAAAGTCATTAAAAAATTAAAACCGGATATCCTTATCAAAGGAGCGGATTGGAAAAATAAAGAAGTCGCTGGACAGAAGAGCGTGAAGAAAAGCGGGGGCAAGGTTGAGTTTATCAAATACATCCCGCATTATTCCTCCAGCGAAATTATCCAAACCATTTTAGAGAAGTGCAAAACATAAATGACAAAAAGGTCCAGCGTATCATCGATGCCAACTTCAACCGCGCCAAGGAAGGCCTAAGGGTCTGTGAGGATATCTGCCGGTTTATTTATAACAAAAAGGATTTAACGGGCGGATACAAAGCGATACGCCACGATTTAACAAAAGTCATGCAAGGGTTGGGGTTGCTGGATATTATCCGGGCGAGGGATATCGAGAATGATGTCGGCAAACGAACGATATCTTCGGAGCTTAAAAGAAGGAATATCAGCGACATCTTATACGCCAATTCGCAAAGGGTCAAAGAATCGATCCGCGTTTTGGAAGAGTTCGCCAAGTTGTTAACCCCGCGCCTAGCCATGCGGTTAAAGGACCTGCGGTACAAGCTGTATGCACTCGAAAGAAAAATTGTTAAAAAGACTTAAGTTCTATTTGATCTTGGACGCACAGGTCAATGATTATTCAGAGCTTTTTGAGATAGTAAAGATCGCCGCAAAAACAAAAGTGGATATTCTGCAGATCCGGGACAAGCACGGAAACGCCAAAGACATTTTGGATTTTTCTTTGAAGGCCATGCAGCATTTAAAGGGGCGCGTGCCGTTCATCGTCAATGACAGGGTGGATATCGCGTTGGCCAGTGGCGCTTCGGGTGTGCATGTTGGGACAGATGACCTGCCTATTAAAGCGGCAAGAAAAATGTTGGGAAGTAAGGCGATCATCGGCGCCTCCTGCCAAAGCCTCGAGCACGCATGGAAAGCGCAAGCTGAAAAGGCGGATTATATCGGTTTCGGATCGGTGTTTAGAACTTTAACTAAGCCCGATCGGGACGAAATGGATCTGGGATTATTGGAGCAGGTTGTTAAAACGATCAAGATCCCGGTGTTCGCTATCGGCGGTATTTCACAGGACAATGTTAGTACTCTTTTGGCGCTAGGGGTTAAGCGCATTGCGGTTTGCCGGGCGGTGTGTGAGGCGGAGGATGTCGGCCAGGCGATGGAAGATTTTCAAAAAATTTTAAGAAGCACAGGCAAGAGTTAGAAAGTATCCTAATTTTTGCGAGGATAATTCAGTGGTAGAATGTCAGCTTCCCAAGCTGAATACGCGGGTTCGATTCCCGTTCCTCGCTCCAAGATAGCGATCACGGGTGTGAGAAAATATTACTGGTTAGTGTTCGTTCTTTTACTTTTATTGACGGGTTGTGCGACAACAAAAGTCGCTGAAAAGCCCAGCGCGCCTGCCGTGCAGGGTGTGTATCATAAGGTTAAAAAGGGAGAGACGCTCTGGCGGATCGCGAAGATCTATGAGATCTCGATCGATCTTATCATCAGCAGCAACAATATCCCGAATGTCGCGCAGCTTGAAGCAAACCAGCTTTTGTTCATTCCCGGCGCCGCCGAGGCCAAGGATATCCCGTTAGATCAGGACCTGAACAAGAATGACTTTGTTTGGCCGGTGGAAGGGCAGATCCTTTTTTATTTCGGCCAAAGCCGAAGAGGGGGCTTAAGTAACGGCATCGATATCAAATGCCATGAAGGCGAGATGGTCAAAGCCGCCCGTTCCGGCAAGGTCGTGTTTGCCGATTATCTGACCGGGTATGCTTATACGGTTGTGATCGATCATCTGGATGGTTTTTCAACCGTTTATGCGCAGAATGTTTCCTTGGCGGTAAAGCTCAGCGACAATGTTTTGAAAGGCGATGTGATCGGCCGGGTGGGCCAGCGGGAAAGATTAGCGTATTTGCATTTTGAGATCAGAAAAAACAGCAAGGCGGACAACCCGCTGTATTATTTGCCATAAATTATGAATATCTTAGACGTTGAGAAAAACTTCTTCGGACGGAAACAGATCTTAGAGCTGCTTAAAAAACGGCTGTTGGGCCTGAAAGAAGGCTACCGGCAGAATATCGCCCTCCTCGGCTATCCTCTTTTGGGCAAGACCACGATCTTAAATAAATTTATTTCGGATCTGGAAGATAATGATGTCATCCGGATCTACCTGGATCTGGAGAACAAGGATTTTGTTCATTTCTGCCAGAAAAGCTGTCAGAGTATTTTATATTTTTATTTAAAGTCGAAGAGTTTTCCTGTTCAGGAAGACCTGAAGCTCCTCATTGAATCCTGTAAGAAATTCATTCCCCGTACCGTCAAAGAGATCGAATGGGTCCAAACAGACCTGAACCACCATAA
>MHFY01000155.1:12179-15884 GCA_001805375.1 Omnitrophica WOR_2 bacterium GWA2_47_8
CAGGAATTGGGCAAGACCATCATGACCCAAAAACGGGCCCTTTATATCGTGACCAGTTCGTATCCTGAGATCGCAAAAAGGATCTTCAGCGAAAAGTTGTCCCTGTTATTCGGTAATTTTGAAATGGTGCCGGTTGAAACTTTTGATGTTAAGACCAGCCAGGAATTTATCCGCCACAAATTGGGTACGATCAAGATGGGTGAGGATCTGCAGAATTTTCTCATCGATTTCACCGCAGGGCACCCGTTGTATCTGAACCTTATCCTTCAAAAACTGATCAATTTAAGCTTGATGCATAAGCAGGAAGAGATCTTCAGCCCTATCCTTATCCTGGCCATTGAAAATACTTTGTTCGATAAATGGAGCTTGATCGGCCGGCAGTTCGATCTGATCATGCAGGAACTTTGCGCAGGCAAGGGGAACCGCATTTTTGCGCCCATGCTGATCGCGTTGGCCGAGCATAAGTTAAAATTAAAGGACTTGGCCAAGCAGCTTAACATGAGCCAGGCGTTGTTCTCGCCTAAGATCACCCGGCTATTGGAAAACGGGATCATTGAAAAGCACGGGCATTACTTTTGCATCAAGGATAAACTTTTCCGTTACTGGATCAAGTACGTATTTCACAAGAAATTAAAGACCATTGACCTGAATATCAATAAACTGAAAAGCGATTTTGCACAGGAGATCAACCAGCTTATCAATAATTTTAAGTCAAACTCGACCAAGGACCTGTCGCTCCGGGTCAAAGAGCTTTTATCCTGTTTTGACAATGAATCTTTTAACATCAATGGCCGACGGTATAAGTTGCCGCTCTTCCATGACATTGCGCCGTGGCCCGGCATGCCGTCCCCGGAAAGTTTTCAGGTCATCAAGGCCTGCTGTGAAGAAGGGTCATGGTTCATTGTTTTTAAACACGAATCTTTCTCGGAAAACGATATCCACCTTTTCCTGAAAGAATTGCGGGATCGCGAAGAAAAACCGTTCAAGTGCGTGATGATCTCCTTATCGGAGTTGGACCCCAATGCCCGTTTAAAGGCCCTGCAGGAGCGGGTTTGGATCTGGGACGAAGAAGAATTAAAAACATTTTTAAATTTTTACGATAAACCTTTCATTATATGAAAATAGGGGTCGTTTCCGATACGCATTCCAAAGATCTTCCGGCTAAAATGCTTAATGATTTTAAGGCCGTTGACCTGATCATTCACGCGGGTGATTTTTGTTCTCTGGAAGATCATGGAAAGCTGGCGAAAATAAAAGAGGTCAAGGCCGTTTACGGCAACATGGATGATTCCCCTATCCGTAAGATGTTCCCCCGCCGGCAGGTCATAAAATTGGGACAGGTCAGGATAGGGTTGTTCCATGGGGAAGGCGCCCCGGAAAAAATAGTGGAAAACGTTATGTCGGAATTTAAAAACGACGCGCTCGATATCATTATTTTTGGCCATTCCCATAAACCGTTCAATGAAAAAAAAGGGGGCGTTCTGTATTTTAATCCCGGCAGCCCCAATGATATGGTTTTTGCGCCCTACCGGTCGTATGGTTTGATCGAAATTAGAGAAAAAGAGATAAAAGCGCAGATTATAAAGGTTTAGCACGTATGGATAAACTTTGGGCCCCCTGGCGGGTCGGTTATATTACTCAGATCGGAAAAACACGAAAATGTGTTTTCTGCAAGATCCTGCGCGAAAAAAAGGATAGGAAGAATTTTATTTTTATGCGCACACGATACTCCTTTGCGGTCCTTAATATATACCCTTATAACAACGGGCACGCGCTGATCTTGCCTTACCGGCACGTCAATGATCTGTCCAAGTTGGGGAAGGAAGAAACGATCGATCTGATCGAACTTTTGGGGTCCGTTCAGCAGAGGTTAGGCAAAGCCATAAAGCCCGGCGGGTTTAACATTGGTTTGAATATCGGGCGTGTCGCCGGGGCGGGTTTTCCCGGGCATGTCCATATCCATATTGTTCCCCGCTGGAAGGGAGATGTTAATTTTATGCCGATTTTAACAGGCACTAAGGTTATTTCTCAATCATTAAATGCGTTGTATCAAAAACTAACTAAAGGCAAATCTTAGCGTCCTATGGTGACGTTGACGTTTGAAAATTATATGCGAAAACGCGAAGATATCGAAGCTTTGGAAGAAAGTACGTTAGCCCCGTATGCCATGAAAAGCAACCAGTCTACCGGCCGCGAGCATGAGGAGCCTCCCCATGAAAGCCGCACCTGTTACCAGCGCGACCGGGACCGTATCGTGCACTGCGAAGCCTTTCGCAAATTGGAATACAAGACCCAAGTTTTCGTCATTATCGAAGGGGATTATTACCGCACGCGCCTGACGCACACCATTGAAGTCGCGCAGATCGCCCGCACCACCGGACGTAACTTAAGGCTCAACGAAGATCTCATTGAGGCCATTGCTTTGGCTCACGACTTGGGGCATCCGCCGTTCGGCCATGCCGGCGAGGAAATATTAAATGACTTGCTGAAAGAAAAAGGATTACCGGGATTTAACCACAATCACCGCAGTTATGAAATAGTATCCAAATATGAGAAACGATATCCGGAATTCGATGGGCTCAATCTGACCCGTGAAGTTTTGATCGGTATCTTGAAGCATAAGACCTTGTATGATGAACCGGCAGTCTTGGAGAAATTTACAAATGAGGGGCCGAGTTTAGAAGCGCAGGTGGTGGATATCGCGGATTCGCTGGCCTATCTCAACCACGATGTGGATGACGGTTTGACGTCGGGTTGCATCATCGAGCAGGACCTTTTGGAGAACGAACTGTGGCAGAAGGCGCTTAAAAAGATCAAAGCCAAGCCCGCCATGAGCCCGGAGATCCTGAAATATCAGATCGTTAAAGAACTGATCGATATGCAGGTCAAAGATCTATTGACCGCCTCGTATGAAAGATTAAAACAATACGGTTTTCGATCATCATCGGAGATCAGGCGCTGCATAGACCGGATCATTGATTTCAGCCCGGAGATGATGAAGCATAGGAACCATCTGCAAAATCTTTTGAATAAGAAATTCTATCATCATTATCGGGTCGAGCGCATGACCTCGAAGGCGCGGCGTATCATCCAGGACCTGTTCAATATTTATAAGAACAACCCCAACCAGCTGCCCGATAAAATATACCCGAGGGATCGCAGCATCAATGAAAGCGAGAAATACAAGATCATCGCCAATCACATCGCTTCCATGACGGATCGCTACGCCTTGGATGAGCATAAAAAGTTTTTTGACCCTTACGAAAGGGTATAAAAGAAGAATATGCAGACGAAGGCCTTAAAGGATAATAAAAAATACCGGCAGATCCTCTCCGCCGTGCACATGGTGTACCGGCTGGTCAATTCGACCTATAACGTGAAGGAATTGGCGTTGCGGCTGACCCGGGTTTTATGCCATTTTATTCAGGCCAATTCCGCCAGCGTTTACATCCTCGACCCGGTCAAGCAAAAGGTGGATTTGATCGCCGTCTTTAACAATAGGATCAATATCTTGATCGATAAGAAAAAAGACCTGGAAAGGATTTCCGCGAAAGAGAAATCCGTTATCAAGGGAAAAACGATCTTTGAAAAGCGTATGATGGGGCTGCCGCTGGTCTCGGATGATAATATCGGAGCGATCTTTATCCAGCGTTCAAATCACGGGCCGGCTTTCTCGGAATTTGACCGTGAGATCTTTTCTGTCTT
>MHFY01000155.1:15899-22104 GCA_001805375.1 Omnitrophica WOR_2 bacterium GWA2_47_8
GTGTATTTTAAGATCGTAAAATCACTGGCCGAGAAATTGGACATGAGCCAGCAGGGGATCAACAGCCTTTACTACGCAAGCCTTTTGCATGATGCGGGTGTCATCAACGTCCCGTATGAGATCTTGGTCAAGAACAGCCAGCTCACCCAGGAAGAATTTAAGATCATCCGCGACCATCCGGCGAATAGCGTTGAGCTTATCCGGCCGGTCCAGTTCTTGAAACCGGTCTTGCCGATCATCCTTTATCATCATGAAAAATATGACGGGACAGGTTATCCCTCAGGTTTGAAAAAAGAACAGATCCCGTTGGGCGCGAGGATCATGGCGGTGGCGGATGCCTTTGAGGCCATGATCTGCGGCCGGCCTTATCGGCGAAAATTGACGATCTCCGAGGCCATTGAGGAACTTAAAGAGCATAGCGGGACACAATTTGACCCCAAAATTGTCAGTGTCTTCTGCGGCCTTTCTTCCAATAAGCAATTCAAGAAATATTTAGACTTGATCGCCAGCGGATTTAATGACACTCCGCGGGATGTTTGATAATAATCCCATATTTATTTTAAAAAACCCTTGAGTTATAAGTATTAGTAATACTATAATACCGTTTATGGCTACGACCGTCCCATCACAATTTGAATTATTTCCTGGTAATGCCGCTAACAGCGCGTATATCCAGGAAAGAAGACCGTATGCTTTAAAAATTTTGACCCTCACCTTGGACAAATTATTAATGGCAACGGTCGGTCTCATTATGGTCATGGTCCTGTCATTTTCTTTTGGTGTGGAAAAGGGAAGAAAGCTCACTCAGCGCAATGTTCCGTCAGCGGCGCAGAGAGTTGCCCGGCAATCTGCCCCTGCTTCTATCCCGTCGACAAACAATACGCCTGCTCAAAATCAAGCGCCGGCCAAGCAAACCAAACCTCGTTTAAAACCGAAAACAACCATTGTGATCCAGGACCCGCTGTCGATAGCCGCAAAACCGGCGGCCGCAGTAGACCCTAAACTGCAGAAAATTGTAAAACCAGCGGTTCCTCTGGACCCTAAACTTCAAAAAATAAAATTACCGGACAATGTTTATACTGTTCAGGTCGCTTCTTATAAAAAAGAGAACCAGGCCCATGAAGCGGCGCAAGATCTGAAAGTCCATGGGTATGAGATCTTCGTTATGCCCAAGGGAGAGTACTCGATTCTGTGCGTAGGAAAATTTATTGAAAAAAATCAAGCTTCGCAGTATGCTAGTAAGCTCAAACGTAAGTTCAAAGACTGTTTAGTAAGGAGATTATAGACATGGGACTACATCCATCACTTAAGATCGACACCGCTGGTTCTCAACAGCGCACGGTTCTAACACGCATTGAGAGAATAAAAGACCTTATGAAAAAAGGCCTTTGGGCAGAGGACCGCAATGTCTTCGGTTTGCCGAAATTAAAGATCATGAAGATAAAGGCAAAGAAGAAGGCCAAAGCCGAAGGTGAAGCTACAGCAGATGCCGCCGCAGGAACGCCAGCAGCTGGTGGCGCAGCAGCTCCCGCGAAAGGGGCAGCTCCGGCAAAACCAGGGGCCGCAGCTCCGGCCGCTAAAGCTCCCGCAAAAGGCGCTGAAGGTAAAAAATAAAGTTCATGGAGCGGAATCCCGGCCAGCATGGCCGGGAGGAATCCTTTTAACCCTTCCCAAAATAAAACCTTGAAAAAAACTACGCTTCTCTTAATTTTGTTCCTTTTAGGGATTTCAGGGACCGCAAAGGGGCAAGAGTCTTTTCCTTTTTTGGGAGAAATTAAAGGGAAGAATGTCAACGTACGTGCCGGCCAAAATGAAAATTTTGAAAGCGTTATGCGCCTGCAAACGGGCGACAAGGTCGTTGTTGTAGGCAAAGAATTTGCCTGGTATAAGATCAAACTCCCTCCCGGTGCTTCCGCATATGTCCATTCCAAATATCTAAAAATGTTAAGCAAGGAAGTTGGGGAAATAACCGGACACCGCGTGAATGTCCGCGCCGGAGCCGGGGTTAATGCTTCCTCCTTAGGGCAACTGGTCCGGTCGACAAAGGTTTATGTTCAGGCACAAAAAGAGGATTGGTTGAAAGTAGAGCCGGTGGAAGGGCTTTACGGTTGGGTCACCGATGGAATGGTCGATTTTATTTCCAAGGATATTCCCGCCCCTGTTATTGTCGAGGCGCCTACCCGCAATATTTATAAGATCGCAAAAGAACTGAAGAAAAAGGCCATTGAAGAATCCACTAAGGAAACAGCGAAGGCCAATGAGGCCCTGTCAAAGATCCGCAGCCCTATCAGTGTCGCCGGGCTTGTTAAAAAAATAGAAGAGTCTTCTTCCCTGGAAGCTAAATATAAACTTATTGTTACTGAGAATATCAGTTACACCCTTCAGGCGCCCGCCAGTATCTTGGATTATTTTGTCAATTACCACACCAAAGTAGATGGCGGTTTGGTTTTCGCGGTCCCGGGTTCCTCGCAAAGCGACACCATCCAAGTCCGCAGAATTGTTTTGAGCTACTAAAATGATCTTAGATGTTTTATTCATAGCGGTTATTGTCTTTTTGGCCGTTGTTCTTCATGAATGCGCCCATGGCTGGGTGGCTTATAAATTGGGTGATCCGACCGCGAAGTTGGCGGGCCGGCTGACCTTAAATCCCATTTCGCACATTGATCCGGTCGGCACGATCTTGCTTCCGGGAGCTTTGATTTTATTGCAAAAACTAGGATACAATACCTTTGTCCTTGGCTGGGCCAAGCCCGTGCCGGTTGATTTCTCACGTTTGCGAAATCCTAAAAGGGATATGATCTGGGTCGCCATGGCCGGCCCGCTGGTCAATATTCTGATGGCTGTCGCGGCCAGTTTTGCTTTTAAATTCAGTTTAGACCACGGCGTCAAAGAGATCTTAAGTTTTGCGGTCTTTATCAATTTGCTTTTGGCGGTCTTCAACATGGTGCCGATCCCGCCGTTGGACGGTTCACGCCTGGTGATGGGATTATTGCCGAATTCCCTGGCGCGTGTTTACGGGAGCGCAGAGCCCTACGGGATCTTTATTGTTATGATGTTGCTGTATTTCGGGCTTTTTGCTAGAGTTGTTTTGCCGGTCATTTTAATCGTGGGGGAATGGTTAGGCATTTCATTTTCCGTATGAATCCCGTTAGACCTTTATGGTTTTATATATATGTTCTTAAGGGTGAAAAAACGGGATTTTTTACACGGGGGCTACTGGTAATTTAGAGAAAAGGTTAGAGCAGCACAACAAAGGGGAGGTATTTTATACTAAAAATAAACTTCCTTTAAATTTAATTTATTTTGAGGCTTGTTTAAATAAAGATGATGCATATCGCAGAGAAAAGTACCTCAAATCCGGCATGGGTAAAAGGTATATTAGAAATCGACTAAAAGAAGGTCTACCGGGATGAAAACAATCAAAGTTAACTTAAAAGAGAAGAGTTATAAGATCGTGATCGGTGAAAAGATCCTTTCCAGGTTGGGCTTTGCCGTAAAGGGTTTGGGTCTAGGCACCGATGCCGTTATTATTTCCAGTCCCAATATCATAAAATTGCATGGCCCATCGATCGCTAACGGACTGTCGCAGGCAGGGTTTAATCATTCTTTCATTCCTGTCCCTGACGGAGAAAAAAGTAAATCCGCGGAGACCGCGATCTCTTTGCTGGAAAATATCGCGCAGCATGATGTCAAAAAAAAATCTTTCATTGTAGCGCTGGGCGGCGGTGTCATAGGGGACCTGTCCGGTTTTGTGGCGGCTGTTTATAAGCGGGGGATCCCGTATATCCAAGTCCCCACGACGCTTTTGGCGCAGATCGACTCCGCGATCGGAGGGAAGACGGCCATTGATCTAAGAGTGGGGAAAAATTTAGTCGGTGCCTTTTACCAGCCGAGGATCGTTTATAGCGATATTGAGGTTTTAAAAACGTTAAGCGAGCATCAGATACGCAACGGCCTTGCCGAAGCCATCAAGTACGGCGTGATAAAGGATAAAACGCTTTTTCATTACATCGAAAAGAATTTTGTCCGGCTGTTGAGCCGTGATGCACAGGCCTTAAGCCATGTTGTTTTCAAATGCAGCCAGATCAAAGCCCGGGTTGTCGCGCAGGATGAAAAGGAAACAAAAGGCATCAGGACGATCCTTAACTTCGGGCATACGGTCGGCCATGCCATTGAGGCAGCGGGAAAATTTTCTGTCTACGAACATGGGGAAGCGGTGGCCTTAGGGATGCGGGTCGCGGTCAGCATTTCCGAAAAGGTGCGGCTGCTTTCGAAAAGCGATGCCAATGCGATCAATCAATTGATCTCTGATGTGGGATTGCCGAAAAGGATCCGAAATATTTCTTTGAAAGATATCCTCTCCATGATGCAGCATGATAAAAAATTTAAAGCAGGAAGGAACCGGTTTGTCCTGGCGAAAAGAATTGGTCAGGTAAAGGTGCAGGAAGGGGTTTCTTCGAAATTTATTGCAGAAGCGATCGCGGTATATTTTTAGGGTTTTACTGTTCCACTGTTAATGTAACGATCTCGCCGTTTTCTTCGATCTCGACCTTGTCTAAAGAAATATCAACGATCTTGCGTCCTTGAACGGAATCACCCACTTCATAAATTTCTCCATTGATGAGGGCGACCCTTCGGCCTTGCATTTCCACAATACCGCTTAAGTTAAGCCCGCTTCCGCTTTGGGCGCTTTGAACCGGGGTAGCCATGAACGGCCTTGCCTGGTCGGAGGCAGAGGGTTGTGCTTTAGAGGTTGAAATCCGAACGATTCGGGTTGGCATTTTAAATGAAGTTTGCAGTTTTTGGAAAGGCCTTTGAAGAGAGCGCAGGGTTTGACGTCTGGAGCGGCCGTCCTTCCTGCCGATCAATAAATAATAAATTGAACCGCTGATGACCAAAAAGCATAAGATAAGGACTGCGACCCCTTTAAGATCCAAGGGAGCTACCGTCTTTTCGGGTTTTGTGCCTTCGGTTTGTTTCTGTAAGTCCTGCCTTTCCATTTGCCTGGATTCGATTAAGGATTCCTCGACATTCTCTTTTTTCTTTTGGTCAATGTGCTGCAGATTTTTTTGTATGAATTCGTCAGGAGCTTCCTGGATATTATTTGCGGGTGCGTTTTGCGCCGGTGTGTTTTGTGCCGGTGTAGTGGCGAGTTTTTGGGGAAGCCCAGGGTCCGCAGAAGGATTATTCCCACTTTTTGATAACTGGTTCTGCGCTTTTTTAAGGGCATCATTGATAATGCTCATAAATCAAAATGGTCCTTTCCTTTAAGTATGGCTGACGACCTCACGCATGCATTTATGGATAATATGTTCATCGATCTTTAAGCTTTCTTCAATAAATCCGGCCAAGAGCGCGCGGTCGCACAAAATATTGATAAGCCGCGGTGTTCCTCTAGAATGAAAGTATATCGCATCCAAAGCTTCTTTTGTAAATTTAACTTTTTTTTCTTTGTGGTTCTCTCTTTGGGCGACCTTTAAGCGGTGTTCGATATAATCCAGCATCTCTTCGTGGTCCAAGGGAAGGATATGGTAACGGACCGAGACCCGCTGATTCAGCTGTCGTAAAGAGTTCAATCTCAGCTTGTCGATCAATTCCGGTTGTCCCACGAGAACGATCTGTAATAATTTTTCTTTTTCTGTCTCCAGGTTGGAGAGAAGGCGGATCTGTTCCAGCTGGCGTTCTTTCAAATTTTGCGCTTCATCGATAATGACGACGACATTATTGCCCGCCGAACTTTCCTTTAAAAGGAATTGGTTCAGGACGCTGATCAATTCCAGGCGCGTGCGCGCGTTGGTCTCCAGGCCTAGATCATGCAGGATAAGCTGTAAGAGTTGGATGTCCGAAAAGTTGGGATTCAAAATGAAGGCGGTCTTCGTCTGTTTGGGGTCCAGATAATTTAACAATGTCCGGCAAAGGGTCGTTTTTCCGGTCCCGATCTCTCCGGTGATAAGGATGATCCCTTTGCGGTGCTTAATGCCGTAGACCAAGTGCGAAAAGGCTTCGGAATGTTTGGAGCTTAAGAAGAAGAAAGCGGGGTCGGATGTGACATTGAAAGGACTTTCTACAAATTTATAAAAGTCATTATACATTGGGAAAATTATAGCATTTGAAACTCATTCGGTAAAGCAGCTCTTTGTCCTTAAAAATACGTTGTCAGTAAAAGTTTGTGTGCTATAATTATACAGTTTTTCAAGCGATCAAG
>MHFY01000156.1:0-11809 GCA_001805375.1 Omnitrophica WOR_2 bacterium GWA2_47_8
GTCCCGTATCTTCCCCCACGTCTGCGTATAAACCTTCTCACCGGAAAGGAATATCCTCTCAATCGCGATTTCCTCCGGCAGTATCTTGAACAGCAGCTCATAATTCAAAGGCTCTTTCCCCTCTTCATACGGGATAGAGCCTTTGGCCGTGTAGAGATAACGCCGCATCTGCCCCTTCAAAAAAAAACGGCCCCGCTTTAACATGAGGTCAAAATCGGTTGACACATAATTCAGGAATTTATCGTTCTTACTGGTCATATCCAGGACAGTATCGCGGAAACGGAGGATAATATCGTGCTGCGGCATATCCAATACAAAATCCCTAATCTTCTCAAAATTCTTCGCTAAGAAATTATAATTGATATCGGTCGAATAAATGTTGACGCTGCTGATAACGACCTCTCCTTCCGTCAGAAGTTTTAAAAGCGAAAAATTAGCCACCGCCGTGTCAACCGAGGCCCTCTCTGAAACTAGAAGATCCCTTTTGTATTCGTCCTCAACGGAAATGCCCTTAACGATGAATTTATTCGGAAAGACATAAAAAAGCCTTCGATAAGAAATATCGAAAAGCAGGTTCTTTTTGAGGGCGGCCGTGAACCGGCCCCGGGAAGAAAAAAAGTAAAGGTTGATGATGCAGGTCAAAAAAAGGATCAGGACCAGAACAGCCAAAGCGGCGAAGGCCCTATATCTAGTAAGAAATCTTCGCAAACAGATCTTCTCCTGCGTAAAATTCTATTTTGTCAATATAGTAGACGGCCCTCAAAGGCCTCTGCATGGCTGAGGTATATTTAAACTCCTTGTAATCGCGGAAGACCAGGCTCACCTGAGTAAAATTTGCGATCGCCTTTTGCAAGCTATCCTGGTCTGGCTGATCATGGAAGATCTGCGCCAGCCGGAACTGATACGCCAAAGCGAAGATCTTCGCGGGAGATTGGGGGTATTTCTCCGCGAATTCTTTAAAATACTTCCGGGCCTGCCCGTAATCGCCATACAAGAAATGGTATTCGCTCACCGCGAAAAGCGCGTCCTGCGCGTACTTCGAATGCGGAAATTCCCGCAAGATCGATCGATAGTATAAATAGGCAAAATCCTTATTCCCCGCCTTGACCGAGCGCACTGCCATGGCGTTCATTTCATGCAGATTTCTCGCAAAGGCGCACGGGGTTAACACGAGGAGCAAACTCAAGGTGAAGGTCCAGTTTCGAAAACGCATATTTTTCCCCCTTTCTTATTTAATATCTTATAGTTAAGGCCTCTTTCTTTCAATAGAATATATAAAATTATTTGACAGCGGGAATGCTATGGCTGATAATTAGCGGTAAATTAAGCCTAATATATAAACTAATATAACTATTAAATGCTCGTAAGAGCGAATATGCCGGATAACGAAAAACGAAAGAATCTCCTCGCCCTTTTCCTTGGAATTATCCTAAGCCTCTTTCTTCTCGAAGTTCTTCTCCCTCACATTCTTCCTTTACCGGACTTCATGAAAATTACAGTTGACGGGCTGCATGGCGACGGCCAATACATACTCACGGAAGACCCCACCCTGATCTATGTCCCCAAACCCAAGACTGGCGAATTCAATGAGCAGGCTTACCGAGGAAAAGTGTTTTCGATCGAAAAACCTAAAGGCGTAAAACGCATTCTCATTTTGGGCGACTCGGTGACGGAGGGCATCAAGCTGCCTCCGGAACAACGGTTTAGTGCATTACTAAATGAAAAGCTGGGGACAGAATTTGAAGTTATAAATTTAGCGGTCCCCGGCTATAATGTTTTCCAGGAAATCGAATACTTCAAAATCAAAGGCCTTGCTTACCAGCCCGATGCCGTGATCTTTGCCGTTACGTTTAACGATCTGGATATATCCCAAAGAAGCTCCGGTGAATTGGTAAAAATAAGTGAAAAACTGGAAGATTCACCGCTAAAAAATTTTTATAAGATTTATTACTCATCGTTGGACAGGACCGATGACAAACTGCTCAAGTCCAATTCCTACCGTTACCTTAAATACCTTGTTCTTTCATTCTTTAAGCCCGAACCCTTTCTGCCTGACGCCAAAAACCTGCCGGCGGATGATAAGATCATAAAAAATTCACTGCTCTCCGTTAAGGAACTGTCCCACAAATATAATTTTAAATTGAATTTTGTCCTGCTCCCGGTGAATACGAATGTAAAAATAGGACAAATGCGGCGGCTGGAAGCTGTCCTTCAAGCGCTTCAAATCCCCACGTACGACTTTGATACCGAGGTCAATGCAACGATCAATCGAAAACAGAAAAAGGGGCTTTTTATTGATGGTACTGACTACTGCCACTTTAATAGGCAAGGCCATACAATGATCTCCTACATTTTCTATCAAAATATCGATCGATTCCTGCCATGATATCCTTTTTAAAAAAAAATTTCTGGCCCCTTTCCGCCTTCGTCATCTGGCTGACCGCGTATCGCGGTTTCTATCCCGGGCACCTGATCATGGGATCCGGCGACGCCAAGCGCAACGCCATGTACATCAATTATTACCTGAATAACATCTGGCGCGGCGTGTACCCGATGTGGAATCCCTTTAATGTCTGGGGCCGGCCCGACTTTTACTCACCGCGGATGATCGGTGAATTCAACCCATTTTTCCACCTCATTTATATATTAGAAAAAATAGGATTTTCGTTCGGTGTGGCCTATTATATTTTTTCCGCCTTTTACTATGTGCTGGGTATGCTGGGGCTTTATCTTTTGGCCAAACGGGTCTTGAATGACCGCGCCGGCGCTTACTTGGCACTGTTGCTGCTGCTCTTCTCCACCTTAAGCTTTGAACTCTTCAACAACGGCGTGATGGTCTCGGTCCTTTTCCCGACGATCTGGTTCTTTTACTTTTTGGTCGCTTTCACCCAAACACCGCACAGGGTCTTTTTACTGGGGCTGACCTTCACCGCCATGCTGATCGCTGTGACCTATCTGCCGTTTTATTTCTTAACTGTTTTCTTGAGTTTCCTTTTAGGGTTCACGGCCCTCTACGGCCGCCTGCTCCCCTCGATCCTCATGTCGTATTGGAAATTCATCAAAGACAACAAGCTCCTGGTGGCCTTCTGCCTGTTATCGGCCCTGTACGCGATGGGGCCGGGCTTTTTCTGGCTGACCGGAAGCAGCGAATATTTCGTCAATTGGCGGCATGCCACTTCCGGCTCTCAGGCGGCCGCCATCCCCTACAAAGTCACGACAGCCGGCGGATACTTAAGTTATTTCCACTGGCAGCAGCTCTTTTCAGACCTAAAAAGTACGGGCTTAGGCCACATCTATATACCGATTTTTGCTTACATCATTCTATTTTTATCTCTCATCGTCGCGCTCAACCGCAGAATGGTCTTACTATTCTCCTTAAGTTTCTTTATCTTCCTGATCAGTTTAGGAGACACGACACCGGTCCACAAATTCTTATACGACCACGCGGCCATTCTGAAATATTTCCGCAATCTGCATTTTCTGGTCTGGTTTTTTATTCCTCCCCTGCTTATTTTTCTGGGTGAAACTTTCAAAAATTTCTCCCAACCCCAACCTTTAAATACAAAGCAGAAGATATTGACCGTGTTTTACATCATCATTACGCACATGACTTTATTCCTCGCTTTTTATCATCTCGGAAAAATTATTTTATCCACCTACCTGACGGTCCTGTTAAGCGCAGCCTTTTTCTGTTTTTATGTTCTTTCGCGCTTCAAAAATAAGGAAGCCCTGCTGTTGCCTTTTCTCTGCGCCGTTGTTCTGCTGCAGCCGCTGGAGGTCTTTCATTATCTCAAAAAAAATATGTACCACACCTTTCCCTATCTGGATAAACCTTATACCCAGGCGGAATCTATCCCGCGATTTTCTTTCACGCGGCCTGTGAAAGGCGAAGATACCGTACTCGGTGAAGTCCAGGAATGGGCCGGCATTGAAGATGCCTCCGGCTTTCTGGATGGGAATTATACCGGTTCTGTCTGGTCGTATAAGCTGCATCAAGAGGCGAATCATGATACTTTAAAAAATTATGTGAAAAATAAATTTTATCTCTATGACGATACTAAAGCGGCGGAAAACCGCGCCGTCGATTATCAGGGTGAAGCGATCGCGGGAAACTCCGATACCTTTCAAGTCCTCAGCTTTGACCTGAACCATATCAAACTGAAGACCAATTTCCCTAAAGACAAATTCCTCGTCTACAGCGACAGTTATAACTCCCAGTGGCAAGCCTTTATCAACGGCGCGAAGGCCCCGCTGTACCGCGCCAATATCGCCTTTAAAGGCGTGTGGGTCCCCGGGGGTGAACACATTGTACTGCTGCGTTACCGCCCTTTATGGCAGCATATTTTTTATCATTTTCTGGTCATATTTTTTGGCTTGTTCCTGATATTAATCATTGCGGAATCTTATCGATATGCCGTCAAAAAAACACGCTAAGATTTTTTTCTTCCTATTTAACCGCTGCTACCTTCTCTATCTTCTGGCCGCGGCGATCTTCCTTTTGAGCTTTGATAAACGCGCGCTCACCTTCAAACGCTTGGATTTCCTAAATGAATCCCCTTCGGAACTGATCCGGATCGCGCTCCAGCAAAACGATCCGCCGAACCCGCAAAAGCTTAACGATGCTTTAACGTATTACCGGGAGATCGTCGAACTTTTCCCCGACTCCGCGTCCGGCCAGGCAGCGGTCGGGTTCTGCTATTATTATCTTAAGGATGACACCCAGGCCGCCCATTACTACCAAAAGGCGGTTGCCCTGCAGGACAATTTATTCGGTTTTTACTATAACCTTGGGGTCATCCATTTCCGGATGGGAAAACTGGATGAGGCTAAAAAATATTTCCGCCAGGCTGTGGCCATCCCGCCGCAGGAAAGCATCAAAGCGCGCGTGATCGACCCCTTTACCCAGGGCCGAAATATCCCGCTGGGATTAAAGCAGGGCTATGCCGTGGCCTCTAAATTTATCCTTTCAGGAAAACAAAATACGGATACAATAGACCCGGAAACACTGCCACCGGGATTATTTTTTTATGCACCCACGTTCCCCCTGCCGCAAGAGGGAAAAACGCACCGTTTAAAAATGTAACCCCCCGTTAGAGAGCTTCGTTCTCTAACGGAGTAAACGACAATTATGCGAAAAAACTGTAAAGAACCTCTTATTGTTGCTTTCCTTATCCTGACGCTCATCGCCATATCCTTCTACGACGTGGTTCTTTTGGGGCACACATTTAAAATGACCTTAAGCCGTCCCCAGGCCTTGCCGACCGGCGCCTACGGACAGGAAAAGAATATTCCTCCTTTTATTCCCGCGCATAACATGGAGTCCTCTTATATCGATGAACCACTGCATGAGTTTATCGCTAAATATTTCCGTCAGGGGATCCTCCCGTTATGGGACCCGCACCAGGCCGCCGGGTTTCCCATTATCGGCATGATGCAGCTGGGGATCTTTTATCCGCTGAACTTCTTTCTTTTCTTTTTACCGCAGGCGGTCGGCTGGGATTTTTTGATCTTAAGCCGGTTTATCGTGGGCGCCTTGCTTGGTTACTGGTTCATGCGGGTTATGGGTTTTCAGAAGCCCTCTGCCCTGGCCACCGCCATCGCGTTCATGCTCAGCGGCCCCATGGTGCTTTTTCAATACGCCACAGCCAACGACGACATCCTGCTTTTTTTGATCTTTATCGCCCTGGAATACTTATTGCGGAACCCTTCCCCCCGCCAGATCGCCTTAAGCGGCGCGTGCATCGCGTTAGTTTTTTTTGCCGGGCATGGCGAACATTACTTCCTTAACAACATCTACGGATTTTTATTTTTCTGTTTCCGGTTGTGGACACGGGAGGAGCGTAAAACAGTTCAATATGTGAGAAAATCCTTCCTTAATCTTTTTGCTGTTTATGCCTTGGGTTTCGGGCTGGCCTCCGTGCTCTTATTCCCGTTCTTAAGGAATTTCTTCACGGAATTCTGGAACCACCATTCTCCGGATATCGGGCTGGAAAAGGCCTGGGTCCCGACAAGCTGGGCGCTGGCCATGTTCAACCCCCTGATCTTCAAAAAGGCCTTAACGCCGGAGACCTTTATCTATTCGGAATATTGGGGCGGGTATATCGGCATCGTCCCCATCGGCCTGGCGTTCTTAAGCCTTTTCTCCCGTCAAAAACAAAAGCTCAACTACTTCTTCGCTTTCATCCTTTTTCTGGTGGTCAGCAAGTATTTCGGGTTGCCCTATATCCAATGGATCGGAAAAGTCTTCCCTTTTAACTACTGCAACCTCCATACGCACTCGTACCACATCACCGCGGTCACGGTCTCCATCCTCGCCGGCATGGGATTGGAAACCGCGATGACGAACGCAAAAAGTTTCAAGATCGGGTCGATGTACAGCCTCGCCTTGGGGCTTGTCTTTGTGCTGTACCTGATATTCTTTCCCAAAGAGGGCGAACTCACCTTCGCGATGAAAGGATTTATCACCGGCATGACGATCCTCTTTATTTTTACGCTTATCTTAGGGCTTAAAGAAAAAAATGTCTTAAAGCAAAGCGTGGCCGCTGTTTTACTGCTCACGCTTTTGTTCGGAGAATTATTTTTGTATATCCACCGCGGACGGCCGAAACGTTTTGATTCTTTCAGCAAAGCGCCGTATATTGAATTTATAAAGCAATCTCCCGAACGGGCCCGCAGTTTCGGCGTCCTGTTCGCATTCTTTTCCAACACCGCCTCCGGGTATCAGGTGGACGACCTGGGGATCGTGCTTCTGCTTTTACCCAAACGTTTCGTGAAATTCGTCAATTATTTCCTGCTCGAAGATTATTTTAAAAAGGCACGCCAGGCCAAATCGTCATTGGAGGTCGTCCCCATCACCTTTTTCCCGGAACAAAAACCGTACCTGGACATGCTGAATGTGAAATACACCGTCGCGCCGCAAAATCTGCCGCCGATATTGACCGTCCGTCTTAAACAGCCGGACGCGCCGAGACTCATCTTCCAGGACAAAGTCAATATGTATGAACGGCCCGGCGCCTTTTCCCGCGCCTTTATCGTGCACCGCGTTTTATTTGAACCGGATGAAACAAGGTCCATCGACAAGATCAAAGAGATTTCCAAGGCCTTTGACAAGGTTGCGCTGCTGCAGGCTGAAACGCAGTCCGGTATCATCAATGAGTTAGTCGGCACACCGGTCAAGGATAATTCAAAAGCTCAGATCACCCGCTACAGCCCCAACGAGGTCATTGTTACAGCGCAGATGGAAAACGCGGGGTTCCTCGTCTTGGGCGATGCCTATCATCCGGACTGGAAGGCGTATGTCAACGGCAAACCGGTACATATCTTTATCACTAACTTTCTTGTCCGCTCGGTCTTTTTGCCCAAGGGTGAGCATGAGGTACGGTTCGTGTTTGCGCCGATGTCGTTTTATTATGGGCTGATAGTGAGCATGATATCACTAGGGATGGCACTAATATTAATTTTAAAGAGGAGATCCTAAGCACTAAACATTAAATACTAAACAAATCCCAAATTCTAATTTTAAAATTCCAAACGTTTGGAATTTTGATCATTCGGATTTTGAATTTGTTCAGAGCTTAGATATTCGGATTTAACATTTATGAATAAAGATCATTACATCATTTTTTTTCTTATCCTCACTCTCTACGCCGGGATTATTTCCAACATCCCCTACCTCGACTATCAACCGCTGTTATCACAGGGCGATCATGGCCGGGACCTTTACTGTTTTAAAATGACCGCAGAAGGCAGCCAGCCGTTCCGCGATTATTGGTGGCAATACGGGCCGCTGATGCCTTATTACTACGCCTTATTCTTTAAACTTTTCGGCGTGAGCATCCAGAGTGTTCTTTTAGGAAAGGCCATTATCCGCCTTCTCTGCGGTGTGGTCATTTATTTTTTGGGCATCACCATTATGTCGCCGGCCATGGCCTTTATCGCCGCGTTCTGGTTCTATGTCTTTATGCCGGACTTTTTCTACACCTACAGCCACATCGGCGGGCTTCCCTTCCTCATGCTGGTCCTTTTAGGGATCTTTAAATACTCTGAAAAGCCGGCGCCGCAAAATTTTTACTTAGGGTTAAGCGGTGTATTCTTCTTAAGCCTCATCCGGCTGAATTTGGCGGTCTCCTCTCTGATCGTGTTAGCCGGGGCCGCCCTCAAAAAAAACCCTGCGCAAAAGACACGCATCGTCGCCGCCAGCCTCATGGGCCTCGGCCTTTCCGCCTGCGTGTACCTCTTTTTCACCCTAGGGTTAAATTTAAGCGACCTGAAAAAATGCCTCCCGTATTTGAGCGACTACCGCTCGGAAAATATCGGCCTGGCCAAAGCGCTGTCCAATCTCTGGAGCATCACGGTCAAGAACTTTACCGCGTCTCTGCCGCGCCTGGCCTTTTCCGTTATCCTTTTCAGCTCCATCGGCCGGATCGTTTATTTATTTAAGAACAATCAATTCACTCCGGAAGAAAAGAATAAGATTTTATTTACTGTTGCGGCACTCGCTGCCTTTTTACTTCTCAGCTCCCACGAATATTTTATCAGCGGGACCATCTACCGCCTGTTCTGGCTTATCCCGGGCCTTATTGTCCTGTTCTTGTATCTTATTGATACCGCCACGAAATCCTTGCGGCCCTTGGTTTACGCCCTTATCCTTCTCCTTTTATTTTCTATCTCCGCCTCGGCCGCGCGGGGCGTTTACCGGATCGCCCGTTTTGAAAAACAGCTGATCAATTTATTCGAATATGGAAAGAACAAGATCTATGTCGCCAATTTCCTGCGCGGACAGCCGGAGTTCCCTTCCACCCTGAATGACCCCCTGCAGACCCACTGGATCACCACCGTCCGAAAAACAGCGGATTTTCTGGAAGAAAATGTCCCACCCGGCCAGCCCATCCTGGCCATTCCCTATGACGCGATCTATTACTTTTTGACCAGCCACGGCAGCGCGGTGTATCCGCAGGCCTTCTTCCGCTACATCAAGATCGGGGAAGAGGAAGAAAAGAAAATGATCCGTCAGTTGGAGGAAAAGAATGTCACCTTTATCGTTCTCTCCAACCGTTCAGCATCCTGGGAAAAACATCTCGGCGTGTTGGGAGAAGATTACTGCCCGGTTCTCGCGCGGTATATCAGTGAGAATTTTACCGAAGCGGCGCGTTTCGGCGATTGGCAGCATCCGGCGGATTTTACCCGCAACCACGGGACGAAGATCTTAAAACGAAAATGACGGACACCTCTTTAAAAGCAAAATTGTTCTCCGACCTTAACTGGCTGCTGATCCTCTGCAATATCGCGCTTTTCGTTTGGGCCTGCAGTATCCCGCTCTACTGGCAGCAGCCGGAATTGTTTTACCACGGCTTTTTCTGGTCCATGAACGGGACAACGGATTATCATCTGCAGACCGGGCTCCGCTGGTCTGATTTTCTAAAACCTTTGGACCCCTTGCGCGTCGACGGCCCGCTCCGCTTCCGGCAATTCTCCTACCTGACCGAGATGCTGACCTTCAAATTCTGGCAGTATTTTTCCGTTGCCTACGCCAGCAATTGCAATGTTGTATTTTTTAATCTCCTGACCGTGTTCGCGCTTTGGAAATTGACCTATAAGTTAACGCAATCGAAAAGCAGCGCGTGGGCCGCGGCTCTCTTAGCCCTCAACAGCGGCATCGCCATCGCCACGGTCATGTTCCCTTTCCGGAACGCCAAGCTATTGGTTGTAACCCTATTTCTTTTTGCGTGGCATATCCTGGCGAATTCAAAAACTTCCCTTGATAAGGCCGGCTGGGGCCGGGTTGCGGGCTTCTTTTTCATCGGGCTTCTGGCCGCCTTCACGGATGAGATCGCCTTTTTCGTGTTCCCTCTTCTATTTTTTTATCTGTACCTGCGCGACGGCAAAAAAGGCGTGTTCAATAAAAGAATTATCATCGGCTTCTGCGTAAACGCGGCGCTCTTTATCGCCCTGGTCTTATTCATAAAAGAATACACCTCGCATAACCCTAATTACTCTGTCGAACGCCACACCATACCGGACCATCTGCGCAATCTCACCGCTTACTTTTCTCAACCGATCGCTACCGTGCGCGACCTGGCCAAAGCGTTCTTTGCATTTTTCTTGCAGCGGAATTTCGGGTATTGGGATTTTTCGATCTTAGGCGTGTCAGCTTTCCTCTCCTTTACCGCGCTTATTTTTATGATAACTAAAAAACTCCTGCCCTTCGAAAAAAAACTGGCCGCCGCGATCCTGGTGATGGTCCTCATAAAGGCGCTTCTGTTACCGCACAATTTTGGGGTCCACAAGATCAGCATGCCGGAAGGCACGGTCTTCCCTAGCCTTCTATTTTTTCAGCATTACTACGCTTATTGTGAGACCGTTATCTTCGGCCTCATCTTCGGCATCCTGCTGGCCAAGGGGATCACCGACTCAAGAAAATTCACGTTGACCTTACTGTGCATAACCATCATCAGCCTGTCCAATGTTTATCACCTGAAATCCGGCCCGCAGAACGCGCTGGAGGCGGTCAACCGGCATCTGCCCGTTCCGAAGATGGCCATGAAAGACCTTTTGCGGGTTAAATGGTATTTAACGCAAAAAAACCTGCGGCCTTTTTATCTGTCTTTCCCGACCATCAACGCGGATTATATCCACGGCACCTGGGCCGACACGGAAAACATATCGCCCAATGTGTACACGGATTTTATCCTGGTCAATTACCTGCGGCCGATCGAAAAGGGAGATGCCATCATTTCACTGAAAAATCCATCGGCGCCGGCTTTCCCGCCGGAGGATGAGCTTACCAACGCCGCGACCTTTCTCGACATCTTCACGGAAGAAAGCCTGGACTTAAAGCGCTTACGGGAAGGAAAAGAACTTTCCGTCTTATCGCCCCGGGAAGCCGCACGCTCCAAACCCGGCGCGCATAGTGAAACGCTAACACAACCCATCAAAGAAGCGGTCTTCTTTATCAAAGGCCGCGCCCAATACCAATTCAAAATAAATGATCAGACCTTTACCGGCGAGCAGAGTTACGGGAATTCTTATGAGATGTTCAGATTCCCCATCCCACCTGAGATGAAAACCTCGATACGGCTTGAATTGATGGTTGTTCCTGCGGACAAATCCAGAGAAGCTTATTTTGTGGGGCCATTTGGATTTTAACGCGGGTCCTGCCGCTCGATATCCCCGTCATCCTCACAAAAGTTGCGGTGACGGGGATGCCCCTTCTCGCGTCACCCGCTTTTAAAAGTCTTTGAATTAAATACACAGAGGATTAGCCGTGTTATCACCGAGCGAGGTTCGCAGCCCGCAAGCTTTCCTACTAGGAATTCTAGAAAAAGCTGCGGTGCGAGGACTGTCTGAGCGAATGATAATACGGCTAAGCCTCAAATATTTTTTATATGACGCCCGGACCCGCTGAAAATCGAAAAATGTTTCAGTCTTGTTTTATTTCGAATTAGATCGCAGGTAAAGATTTATTGCCTTGGGATTGCTTTCAGCGCTTTTGAAAAGCGCTGCTGAGCGCGGTTAGGTTCGCCTTGTTTTAAAAAATACATTCCTTCTAACATCTTTTCTTGATCATCCGAAATTCCGTAAGTATCATGGCTGGTCCATATAAAAAAATTAAAAACGAAAAAAATAAAGGAATAAACTAAAACTGCGGCCCAAATAAAGGAAAAAATGACTTTTTTCATGATTATGCGTCCCTATGCACCGTGTCCATCGAGAACGCCGGAAGGCAAACAGCCACATATTCCGCGCCTTCGGGGCCCGGCGTGCTGTACTGGACCCACTCGCCGGCCGGCGTAATGACCGCTTCCCCAGC
>MHFY01000156.1:11834-14452 GCA_001805375.1 Omnitrophica WOR_2 bacterium GWA2_47_8
GCTGGTCATCCTGGCGATCGAGACACTGTCAGTCTTGGAATTGACCCGGCCGATGAATTCCCTGATGATCTTCGGTTTATTCCCGGCGGATTTGATCTGAGTTGGAGTTTTGATATGGATCGGCATAAGTGAAGCCATTTTAAATGTCCTATTATTTTCCGTCAAGCTGATTTTATTTGTGATAAGCTAACCTTCCTATGGACCTTTTCATCACCTGCAAAGAAGGTTTCGAAAAAATACTCGCCAGCGAGACCGCGTTAAGCCGCGGCGTTGTCCAAACCAAAGGCCGCGGATGGATCATCAGCCGGTGGCAAGAAACACCCGCCCTGGACCTCTGCTTCGCCTACCATATTTTAGAAAACCCTTTGACCGTCTCTGCTGCTTCCCTCAACAGTTTTACAGATAAACTTGCGGACCTCTTTCTCACCCACATCAAAGACATGCGCATTGACGGGCCCTGGGGATTTGAGTTTTCATCTTCCGGCAATGAACAGCTGATCCATCGCGCGAAAACCGTTGAAAAAGGATGGCTGGAAAAAATCTCGAAAAAAGTCTCGCGCGTGGCAAAACTTTCTAAGAAAGGGGTCCCGCACAGCCCGCAGCTTTCCGAAGGGTTTTTTGTCCACTTTACGGATTTTGACCAGGCCTTTGTTTCTTTTAAGGCCTTATCCCTTGGCCAGCAGCGGATGCAGATGGACCCGCAGGCCCCGTCCCGTTCGTATTTAAAACTGGAAGAAGCCTTCCGGATCTTCGGGCATGAACCCAAGGAAAACGAAACCGTGGTCGATCTGGGGGCGGCGCCCGGCGGGTGGAGTTTCAGCGCGCTTAAACGCGGGGCCCTGGTCACGGCCGTCGACAACGGGCCGCTGAAAGGTGTGGTCAAATCACATCCCAACATGACGCATCTTCAAGAGGATGCCCTGACGTACCGGACGCATCAGCCTCAGCCGGTGGACTGGCTTATCTGCGATATCCTGGAACAGCCGGACATTGTTTTGGAGCTCATCCACAAATGGGTGAGCCAGAAATGGTGCCGTTATTTTATCGTTAACTTCAAGATCGGGCGGACCGACCCCATCGTTATATTGAAAAAATTGAAGCACCCGCAAAAAGGGCTTCCCCCTCATTGCAAATCTTTATCTATAAGGCAGCTGTATCACAATCGGGAAGAGATCACCGTACTAGGAGAAACGAAAGAATGAAGCGGATATATTAAAAGGGACAAATGGCTATACAGCTTCCACCTGCCAATTTTTATTGACCCAAAGGCCGATGACCTCCTGGGCCGGCCAAAGCGGTTTCAACCTTTTGACGGCATCGATGACCTGCTGACGATGCACAGCTTCTTCAACCGGGTTCCCCCGGCAATCATGATGGCCGATGATAAAAAGGCGGGTCGATTTGTTGAGGGTAACCGAAACCTTGATACTGCGCAGGACCTCGGAAATATCTTTTTGTTTGGCCAAGACAGCGTCCATCCCCGCTTCCGTGATCACGTCCACAAAATCGACCGGGTAATTGTCCTTGATCCAGTGCAGGACCGGCAATTGCACGCGCCCGTCCATGCAGTTCAAACATGTCGCGCGTGTGTCCATAGTAGGTAGCTATTTATTGTAGTGCAATCATCTGCATAGTCACTGTTGGGGTTCCCGGAAAAAGTAATTCTGATACTCCCTCCTCAATAGCGGTACTGACGCCAAAATTCACCCGAATTTTATGACTCGGTACACCGCCGGTAATGACAAGGGTGGTGGGAAGATTATCCGGCGTAGGATCCGGCAAGCCGCCGGGGACACTGACAGTACATTCTGCCTGATTCGCCGAGGATGAGGTTGAAACACAGATACCTCCCGATAAGGTAGCCGTCGTATAGATAGGAGACCCATCTGAGCCCACACTTCCACTAATGGTGAATGTGGGAGATACGGTCACCCGAACCTGCGTATAACTTCCATCCGGGACAACTAATCCGGCAAAAAAATTGCCAGCAGCCTGACCGGAATTTACCGATGCAATATCCAAGGTTGTTGACGACCCGTTTGAAACAATGATCCATGCTGTCCCGTTATTCATCTCAAATTTTGTAATGGTGACTTTATAAACTGTGGCTGCTCCAGTATCTCCTTGATTCGCAGAAGCAAAGAACGGATTTAGTATTAAAATGACGGAGCTAACACATATAGCGAAAAGCTTTCTCATCTTCAGCTCCTCCCCGCTTCAATGGTTAATCCTCCCGAGCGGATAAACCGCTCCACTATTATTTCATGATGCCTTTCAACAGGAATTAACATTTCTTCTCTTAGATCCTTCACCGGGAATGGCTCTTCCGAAATTCTAAATCCGTTAAAGATGTCGGCTAAAGTATTAAAGGCTACATTAAACCGCAAGCGACCTCCATACTCCTGATTCCCCTTATTATCATCAAAGGTGTAAAATTCCAGGCGCAAGGATTTACTCAATTTCGCCTCAGCCCGGCTTTTCCAACCTCTGAGATCCTCTGCATTGTTAAGATCATAAAAGTATCCGCTTCCGTATATTTTTAACCAAGGCAGATACGGGACAACAGAGCCTAATTCATAATCCAGGCCGCTGGGAACCCGCTCATAAGTGGTGGATGA
>MHFY01000156.1:14462-14604 GCA_001805375.1 Omnitrophica WOR_2 bacterium GWA2_47_8
TTAACCTCTCGCTGTTCCGTGACCCCTATATACGAATTAATCCGCGCCTCAAGGACCTGTCCCAGGGCTTCCAATCCTATCCCCGTACGCCCATGATCATTGAGGGTCGCATAATCGCCAAAAACATTAATGCCCAGTAATA
>MHFY01000157.1:0-864 GCA_001805375.1 Omnitrophica WOR_2 bacterium GWA2_47_8
TTTTCACCTCCGGCATCGTGTCGAGGTGTGAGGAGCGAACGATAGCGCTGTTTTTCACGGGACACAAACACGCCGGGGAAAATCTCTCCGCCGTGCTGGCGCACCGGGCCGCAGAGTTCGGCCCTCCGATCCAGATGTGCGACGCACTCTCACGCAACCTGCCCGGCGAGTTCAAGGTTGTGCTGGCTCACTGCCTGGCCCACAGTCGCAGGAAGTTTGTCGATGTGGTACGACAATTCCCCGAGCAATGCCGCTACCTGCTTAGAACTTTGGCCGAGGTTTACCGAAACGACGCGCTTTCGCGTCAGCAGGGGATGTCGCCCGAAGAACGCCTGCGCTTTCACCAGGAGAAAAGTGGACCGCCAATGAATGATCTCGAAAGATGGCTCAAGGAGCAACTGGAGGAGGGTAAAGTAGAGCCGAACTCTGGGCTCGGCCAGGCAATCTCGTATATGAAAAAACACTGGGGCAAACTCACGATGTTTCTGCAGGTGCCCAGTGCTCCCCTGGACAATAACATTTGCGAACGAGCGCTCAAAAAAGTCATCTTGCACCGAAAGAACTCTCTTTTCTACAAAACCCCTAACGGCGCCCATGTGGGCGATCTCTTCATGAGCATCATCCATACCTGCCAGCTTAACGGCGTTGATCCCTTTGACTATTTGACCGTGCTGCAAAAGCACGCTGCCCAGCTTTCCCAGACTCCTCAGCAGTGGATGCCCTGGAACTACCGTGACACCCTTCAGCAAGAGAGATCTGGTGCCGGGGCCGATAGCTGATCAAGCCCTCCATCACCACCCAAACGAAACCGAACCTCAACGCAAACCATAACGTTTCGCTGCCGACCAGTCTGTTGCCCGCCTG
>MHFY01000157.1:967-2010 GCA_001805375.1 Omnitrophica WOR_2 bacterium GWA2_47_8
GCGGAAAATAAGGGCCTACGCAAGCCTGCCGCAAGGACACGATACATCTACAGATATGGTGCGCGCCTGTTCTTGGCATACCTCAGGGATGGCGGCGTCGCTACAGCATCAGTGGCCAGGCAAACAACTCAAGAGTCGGTCCTGCTTACCGCATTTCGTCAGTGGATGCGTCAACAACGAGGGACCTGTGATGCCACGCTGTACAACTACAGCCTCTCGATTCGGGAGTTGCTCAAAACGGTTGAAGACGATCCGCGTGCGTTTGATGCTGAGAACCTACGGAGGTTTGTGCTGGAGAGAAGTCAACAGTCGGGGTGGGCTGCGGCAAAACACTGCACCACCGCTCTTCGCATGTTCCTTCGCTTTCTCATCGTCGAAGGCAAGTGTGCCACTGGCCTGGATGCAGCCATCCCCGTCCTAGCGCACTGGCGGCTTTCCTCTCTGCCACGGTACCTGCAATCGGAAGAAGTGGAACGGATCATCACTGCCCGTGATCCGAGCTCGCCGGTCGGCAGGCGGGATCGTGCGATTCTACTTCTTCTCGCGCGCCTGGGACTTCGGGCGGGCGATATCGTCCAGCTTCGTTTGGGCGACATCGATTGGAAAGAAGCCGGAATTCATGTCTCTGGAAAAGGACATCATCAGACTCGGCTACCGCTGACCCAAGAGGTGGGTAATGCGGTCGCGGCCTACCTGCAAAACGGTCGCCCTCGGACCGACACCGATACACTATTCATCCGATCCCGCGCTCCTTTCCATGGCTTCGCTTCCCATTGTGCCGTCTCGGTCATTGTCGCTCGGGCAATGCGCCGCTCCGGCGTGACTTGCCCCAGCCGAGGTTCAGCTCATGTGCTTCGTCATTCCGTGGCAACCTCCATGTTGCGGCAAGGAGCATCGCTGCAGGATATCGCCGCCATCCTTCGGCACCGTTCCATTGAGACCACGCAGATCTACGCCAAAGTAGACGTGACGACGTTGCGGCAGATTGCTCAAGCCTGGCCGGAGGTGCAACCATGTTAGTTCAAGCTGTGGAGTCGTATCTA
>MHFY01000157.1:2025-3777 GCA_001805375.1 Omnitrophica WOR_2 bacterium GWA2_47_8
TGCGGATTCGGGCTTAAATCCCAGGGCAATCTCTTAGAAAATTTCGCCGCCTTCTCAGACGCGAGACGTAAACACCGCGTTTGTTCTGAAACCGCGGTCGAGTGGGCCGGCTTGGCACGATCGGTTCATCAGCGCGCCCACCGGCTTAGTCAAGTGATTCGATTCACCCGGTACGTTCGGGCCGAGGACCCATGCCATGAACTGCCACCGCCTGTCTTTGGTAGCCAGAACCGGCCGCGACCCATCCCTTACATCTTTTCCCCGGACAACATCCAGCGTCTCGTGCAAGCGGCGTCCCAGTCGGGTTACCGTTCGTTGCGGCGACAGACCTACAGCACGCTCTTCGCTCTGCTGGCATGCACGGGCCTTCGTGTGTCCGAAGCAATCAACCTGCGGTTTGAGGACATTACCCCCGATGGTCTGGCGATTCGATGTTCCAAATTCCGCAACAGTCGCCTCGTACCTCTGCACGAAACTGCACAAGCTGGACTGGAGCGTTATCTCCAGCGGCGCCGGCCCTATGCCCCGTTCGATGACCACGTGTTCGTTTCGTTGCGAAGAAAACGGTTGCTTCTAGCCGATGTGGAGGCCGCTTTCCGCACCTCGGTCGATAAGATTGGGCTGCATCGCACACCGGGATTGCCTCGACCCACGCCTCATTCGCTGCGCCACACCTTCGCTGTGCGAGCCCTGGAATCCTGCCCGGATGGCCGTGATCGCATCACGAAACATATGTTGGCACTGTCGACTTATCTCGGTCACGCCAAGGTTTGCAATACTTACTGGTATCTGGAAGCAACGCCAGAGCTGATGAGAAACATCGCAGAACGTTGCGAAAGCTTCCTCACGGGAGGGCAATCATGACTCCGATCGCACCGCACATTACCGCTTTTCTCCAGCAACGTTTGCTCATCGAGTGCCGCGCCAGCGAGAACACCTGTGACTCTTACGCGTACGCCTTCAGGCTACTCTTTGAATACGCCAGTGATTGTCTGAAGGTCACGCCGTCGCAATTGCATCTGGAGCAGCTCGACGCCTCGCTGATTGTCAACTTCCTCAGTCACCTGGAAACAGGGCGCGGGAATGGGCCAAACTCTAGAAACATCCGCCTGGCCGCCATCAAATCGTTCATGCACTTTATGGAATATCGCGTACCGACGGCCTTGGAACAGATCCGGCGCATTCTGGCGATTCCCGCAAAGAAAACCGATACGCGCCTTGTCAGGCACCTCACAGTTGAAGAGCTACAGTCCATCCTAGATGCCCCTGAACCCACCAATCGCCAGGGCATCCGGGATCGCGCGATGCTTCACCTCTGCTTCGCCGCAGCCTTGCGCGTCTCTGAACTCATCGGACTACGGCTCGATGACCTCAAACTTCAACCGCAGGCCAGCGTTTTCGTGCACGGTAAAGGCAGAAGGGAACGTTGCCTGCCCTTATGGAAGCAAACGACATCGGCGCTGCGAGCGTGGCTGGCGGTTAAGGGCACGGTCTTGGCGCCGGAACTGTTCGTGAACGCTCGTGGCGAACCCATGACCCGTTCCGGTTTCGAATACATTCTACGCAAGCACGCCCAAACAGCCGCAAAGCGTTGTCCTTCGCTGTCAACGCATCGCGTTTCGCCGCATGTGCTGCGACATACCTGCGCACTCACGGTTCTGCAGGCCACCAAAGATCTCCGAAAGGTCTCTCTCTGGCTTGGACACGCGAACATGCAAACGACTGAAATCTACACACGCGCCGATCCTTCGG
>MHFY01000157.1:3875-9977 GCA_001805375.1 Omnitrophica WOR_2 bacterium GWA2_47_8
TCCACTGCCTTTGAACCGGCGTTGGCCCAGATCAAGACTGAGAAATTTAGTGATACCGAAGCCAAAGACATCCGCGAACGTTTTGCCCGGAACCGCGCCTTTGTTGCGGATAATCTGATCACGCCGGAAGGTCAGCAGTTCATCGCATTATTCAACGCCTACAATGACCTGTCTAAAGAATCTCAAAGAGCTTTGGAAAAAGTTTTGGGCGAGAGTGTTCGGTCCAATGCGTATAGCGCGGCCTTTGAGCTGCAGCAATTAGGGGTGAGGACGGATGACTTGCACTTCATTGCCGCCAATGTGAGCTTGGGATTAAGTCCGACAATGGAAGATATCCGCGCCGATATCCAGGTGGCCCGCAAGGCTGAATTCGCCTATTCTCCGCTTGAATATACGGTCGCTAAATTAGAGAAGAAACTAAAGGCGACCGCGCTTTCCGCTAAAGAGCAGGAAAAAGTCCTTAAACCATTTAAGAATATTCTGACCACGGCCCAAAAACTGCGGTCACGTACCGACACATTAAATAAGAAATCAGGGCGTATTTGGGATGAGGCGATGGTGCGCATGGCCAACGGCGCCTTTGATGCCGCGGAAGATGTCACCAGCACAGCCGAAGATATGCGGCCGAAACGCACCTTCGGGGAATGGGTAAGGTCAGTCGTTGCGGCTGTTCCGAGTATCTGGAGCGCCTGGCGATTAAGCCGCAATACGAATTTAAAAGCTAAAGATGTGCAGGCCTTGAGCCGCGCCGTAAAGAGCCCGGTCAATGATCTGGAATTATTGCAAGGCATGGGTGCTTTGATGGGCTTGGATAAGAAAGGGAGATTGGCTCAAAGGGATATTTTAGCGGATAATTCAAACCGCACCAGATATGTTTACGAACAATTAAAGGCCCATATTCCGGATTGGCTGGCGAAGCAAAAATTGCAGACGGTCGCTAAAATCGCCAATGATCCGCTTTTATTAGCCAAAGAAGCGGGATCGATCAATTCTTATCTGTTCAATAGGCCCAATGCCAGCCGGCAGGCCGGCGAATTTAGAGAATTGCTCAATAAATTGAGAGGCACCACCGGTGTTTCAACCGGTTCTGTTTGGTATTCGGCCATGCAGCTGCGCGAAGAACGAGAAAAGATGCCCAAATGGAATCCGTTTTATATACCGCTTCGTAACAGATCAGACAAAACGCTTAAGCGTTTGGAAGAATTTTTAGGATCCAAAGAAGAACAGCAGACAACCGCCTATGAGGATTTCATTGCGGAATTTGATAAGGCTACAGCGGCCCGTATCCGTCCGGAACTGAAAATAAAGAATAGAGAATTGTTCGGTGATAGTAAACAGTTCAGTTCACAAGACCAGCAGATCGCGTTTATTAAATTAATGACCGGCGATGAGCGTCTGGATCAGGACCGCTTACGCCGCATTCAAACCGCCGCGAAAGATCTGCCGGATAACTTTATCAATGGATTGTCACAGCAGGAAATGATCAATGTACCGGCGGATCTGGAAAAATTAGCTTCAGGTTATCGTCCGCACAAAACTGTTGAAGCAGCCAAGATCTCTGACCGGTCAAGGTATGCCGCTTATAAAGCTAGGCAGGCCATGTTCGAAGAGGTTTTTGCCGAAGGCTCTGTGAAAAAGGCATTAGAAAAAGCCTCGGATGACAGTAGTTTGGCTGCCCGAACAGGTGAAATAGAAGATGATCTTAAGAACAATCGCATTCGCAGTCACGGCCGGGTTGTTGCTGTCACGTCACGTCCTAAGTCCGACGACGTTTTGGCTTTACAAAAGCTGGTTGATCAGCATAAAGAAGAGATCATCCCAGCTTCCGTCAGAGCCGTTACCATCCGGAAGCCGGCCACCGGCATTGTCAGGATCACGAAAAAAGATGACGCGGAAGATATAGAAGAACTTGTTTTAAGCCCGGATGTTTTAGAAAAACCGGAGCTCTTGACCTACGCTGTGAAGCCGATCGTTGGTTCACCGAAAGCCTCGGCTCAGGAAAAAGCGACACAGTTAGCCAAGTCTATTAAAGAGAACAATGACAGTGAAGCTGTGAGAGGTGTTTCTGAGCTTAACGCGATCCGCACCAAGATCGTTGCCGGCAAACATGAAGAAGCGGCGCAATTGGCGTTGAATGTTGTCACGGCCGCTTATGATAAGCCGGTTGCAGATATTTCTGAGCAGGATAAGCAGGAAGCCGCGAAGAATTTCACTGATACTTTAGCGCAGCTTGAAAAGGACAAACAGGAAAAAGCAGAGCAGGAAAAACAAGCTAAGAAAGAAGCGGAAGCCGCCAGGACCGCTATGCCGAAGGGCTTTGTCAAGAAGGTTGCTTTGGCGGTAGCTATGTTAAGCGGGTCGTTGCATGGGGCTACACAGCAGGCTTCAGAGGTATTTTCGAATGGAGGAACACCGATCTGGGCTGCGGTTTTTGTAGCTGCGGCCATATTCACAGTTGCATTGGTAAAGAATTTAAGAGGAAAGGGCAAGGCTGCGGTTTTAGCTGCATCATTGAGTGCTGTAACCGGAGCATCCAATATATCTGAACAACCCTCTGTACTGGCTCCGCCGGCTATCACGGTTCCTGTTCAAACACCGCCTACCTCTATCCGTGCACCAGAGGTGCAGGATTTCGCCCCAGGCTCAATTATAGAGATCCAGGCGCCGGTTATCGTGCCTTCAACACCGGTTATTATGCAGCAGATGCCTATGCTTTTAAGCATGCTGGATACCGAAGATTCAGAGAAAACTATACCTCAACAACGGGCAGACGCCCGCAAGAATGCTATCCCGATTAGCGGGCCTGCTCCATTGTCCGGCCCAGCTGATTCAGGCCCAGCTCCAGAGCCAACCCCTGCAGCTGGCGGCAATGGTAAAGGGTCGAGCTATGTCGAATACGCGAGAGCCCCAAAATCGCCTACAGATATCTATGTTTTGGCCAGTTTCAGCAAATTAGAGCAATCCGGATTTAATGATGCAGTAAAATCTGATAAGGAGTCCCGTACCAGGTTCAATAGTTCTGGTACGAGCCCAACAATTGTTTCGCTGCCGACCACTTCCGCAGTGGTTCAGGCAGTGCAAAAGGCATTGAGCGCGGAACAAGCTGTAGACGTAGCTGTATTAGTACATATTGTAAATGACGAAATACGTATCTTATTAGATCGTAGTGGCTTAGGCCAAAACGGTCCGAATAAGAGAAGTAGAAGTGCACGTAGTGTGGAAACAGAAGTTGCTGTAAAGAGTACTGTAAATGGTTCAGATGTAGCTGTAAATCGTTCTTTGGATCGTCAAGCTGGTAGTGGGTCGAACTATGGATTTGCCATGATCGAATCTGGCTTAGCAGTTGCCGGGTTAGTCAAGGCGATTAGATCTATAGTAGAGGCTGCTTCCGGTACGATTCAGGTTGTAAATAGCCGTAATGCTGTACAAGGTGCTGTTGATTCAGATCATAAATCTGGCAACAGGTCCGGTGATTCTGGAAACAACAGAGAACCTGTGGTTCTAGTAGTACGTCCCGATGTCAGGGATGAGCATAGAAGTAGAAACACGATAGTTGCAGGGCCTGTTGACCTCTTAAGCCGTATTATAGAGGTAGGTAGACAGGCAAATCGTATTGTAAAGGTTCGTAGAATAGTTGTAAGAAGTACTACTGATGGTCGTTCTCTCAGCAGAAGTCGTGGGAGAAAGTCTGAGCCTGCTGAAGGCGAAGATGCCTCGTTAAGATCTGCTGATAAGGTTGAATATAAATCTGTAAAAGCTAACACGGCTGAAAATACAAGCCGTGACGTTCTCGGAGTCTCTGAAGTAAGAAAAGATGACGAGACAAATTCCTTTGGTGCGTTCAGAGGAGTTTCTGATGACACAGATGAAAGCAGAAAAGAAACAGATGACCGCAGATTAAATCTGCGTAATTCTGTTGTTAGTAATCTGCGACAATCTGTGCTCCAAGCTTTTGCAGGTATCTTATATAGTCTTAGAAATACAAGCAGTAAATCAGGTGCCGATCGTCTGCCTCAAGAAGACGGTCAAACTCGTGGAGCGGAAAGTGTCTCCACCAATTCTGTTGTATCCTCTAGATTATCTCAATTATCTCCTGCCGTAATTCTCACAGGATTACCTAATTCAGGAACTGTATCTTTTGACCCAATTCTCTTACTCGGAATTGGCGCCTTATTATTACTCGCCTTATTAATTGCCTATATCCATAACAACGTCTCTCGTGAAGCGTCACTCGTGAAGCGTACGAGCGACGAACGACGTACGACGAACGACGAATTTGCTCCCGTGGCAGGGAACAATAAGAGCCTGGTTAGAACCAATGGGGAAGAACTGACCCTCCGACCCGTTGGCAACTCTAACCAGGCTTCTTTATTGGAAAACAGACATGTTGTAATTCCCGTGGCAGGGAAAAATGAGGGCCTGGCTGGAAACATTGGGGAAGAATTGACCCTCCGACCCGATGTCAACTCTAGCCAGGCTTCTTCATTCAATGTCGTACAACCTAACAATAGAAATAAAAAACAAGGAGGTACCACACAATGGTTACCATCAATACTCAATACTCAAGCAGTATCAGTAGCAAGTACAGCAACATCACCTTCAGACACCTTGTCGAGCTCCCCAAGTCCGATTGCTTCTTTGGTTCAGCCAGAGACACAAGAACAGGCAAGCTTCACCTCTTCCTCATCGTCAACCACCGAGGCAAGATCTACGCAAGGAACGGTCTTAACGGCACCTGGGTTGAGCTCAAAGACCCGCACGAATATGACCGGGTTAGACGGCTCGTCACCAGTGCAGTCGCGAACCAATCTGTTCCGTGCTATAGCACGAGGCGTCGCTCGTCTCTCGTCTCTCGTGAAGCGTACGCTTCACGCTTTACGTACGACGTCCAACGTTATTAGATTGATCGTTGCCGTCTTAATTGTTGCCTCGGGCGCTAACGCTCAGAGTGTCCTGACCTCTCTAGGTCAGGATGCTGATTTCCTTAATTTGACAGAAGGGATCAGTACTGCTGGGGCTGTTTCATCTACCGTGGCAGGTATGACAGCCCCAGCCAACACAACACTGGCTGGATTTATCACGGCCAATAGGCCGGAAATCCTCGCGGTTCTGGTGATTGTAGCCTTGAGCCTCGCCACCTTCTCGCTTCTCTATAAATTTGGCGGCCGCATCAAACGCGTCATTTTGTCCTTGACGATATTGGTCGGCGGATTATTCGGAATATCGAATTGGAAAAAAGAAAATAGGAACGAGGGAGTTTTTCCTGCAACAGTAACACAGCCGGTCAGTCAGCCGACAAGTGCGCCGTCACCGGTCGAGTCATCCAAGATGGAAAGCCAGGAGCCTTCTTCACCGGATTGGAAGACTTATGCCAGTCAAGCGCAAAAGTATCTGGATCGATTCAAGAATACCCCGTTAACCGGACAGATGTTTGCAGACGGCGCCAAACTGGCTTACGTCATCACGGGCAAAGTATATCCGCTGGAATTGGCCCTTGCCCAGGCACAATTCGAAAGCTCGATGGGTACCAAAGGCCGTAACCCACGGACTAATCCATTCAATGTTGGCGAATTCGATCACGGCACCGTCATGAAATTCAGGACAACAGCCGATGGCGTTAATGCGTACTTTACCTTAATGGCCAAAGATTATTTCAGGGGAGAAAAGACTTTAGAGGCTTTGTTAAATAATTTCGTGAACCATAAGGGCTATCGATATGCCTCGAATCCAAGATATGAAATAGTGCTCCGCGGTCAGGTCGAGTATCTCCGAAACTTCTTCAAAGAAAAGGGCATGGAAATTGTCCGTCGTGCCATGTTCATCCTGCCGCTGGGCTCTCTGGTTGCATCACAGCCTGAAACAGCCGTCAAGGCGGTCGTTTCCGGTAACATCTGGGTGGTTGGCATTATGCTTGGTTTGCTCGCCGCCATGATGCTCATCGGCCCGGCTGTTAAGTTATTGCAAAAATTATTCAGTAAGAGCGGCCCTCTTCGCAATGTAGCAGTAATTTTAATTGTTGCCTCGGGCGCTAACGCTCAAGGGACCGCTGGGGCATCTACCGTGGCAGGTATGACAGCCCCTGCAGCAACAACAACCATAGGT
>MHFY01000157.1:9993-14412 GCA_001805375.1 Omnitrophica WOR_2 bacterium GWA2_47_8
AGTAAAAATTTCTCAAATAATATCTGGCCAATCAATATTTGGCTATGAAAATGATTTTGCCTATCAATTATCTGGAGTTTTGATGGGGTATGGTGCTTTTGCAAGAGACCCAGAAAGTGACATAGCAAAATATTATAAAGCAGGGCTCATGGGAGAGATCATCTCTCAAAGAAGTGATGTATTTAAATCTGCTTGGAGAAGGATTGAAGGAAAAGATAAAAAAGTAGATTCATTCGTTGAAGAAATTGGTCGAGTTAAAAGCATAATTAAATGGGAAATTGAAAATATGCCTTCTCTACCAGGATTTGAATACGCCAAGCCTTTTGAAAAATACATGAATCGAGCCCCATTCAGTGATAATTCAACATGGCTTAGGTTGTTTAAATTGTTAGCTGAGGAAATGTCTAAAAGAGCTTTCAGTATATCCGGAGAAAATAGACCGGATGCGGATCAAATAAAACACTTTTTGAATAATCCGTCTAACCCAATCCTTTTCGCGAATATAGTTGAAGCTGTTGTAAATCGCTGGAGAAATAAATTTATCGTCCAGAATATGCAAGAAATCATTAAGATCGCGAATGAAAAAGGACGTTCTGCTTATTTCTTCATCGGTGCCGCTCATTTGCCTCATTTAAAAGAACTGTTAGGCACGCAACAAAACGGATTGCCTGTGAGATTTTATGATAGTTTTGTTAAAGTTCCAGATGAATATAGAAATGAAGAATATATAAAATCTAAATTAACGAAACCAGTTGTAGTTAATAGACCGACAGGTAATAAGATTGCCGATTTAATTAAAGAATTCGAAAAGTCAAAGGATATTCGAATAATTAGGATTTTAAGAGATAGAGCTCGCAATGGAGAGGATTCTCTTGCTTGGGTTCTTGCGCGATTCTTAAGAATGAAAGATGAGAAGATTCGCGAAGAGGTCGAAAGAGCTTTGCGGTCTATAGGAGAACCAGCAATTGAGCCTCTTATAAGTATATGGGAAAAGAGTGAGGATGAAGAATTAAAGCACAGAATTGATGGACTGCTGGAAGAAATCAATGGCAAATTAGACTTTTCTAATTTTGAATATAAGAAATTTAAGGATCGCCGTTGGCTTAGTCAAGCTTGGACAATAACCAAAAAGGCTATTTTGTTTGGCGTATTGCCTCTGATCGCCATTGGAATTTTCATCAAACTGATTTTCCGTAAGAAAGGAAGTAATGCTAATCGAACTAATAAAGGAATTGTTATTCCGTTCCTTCCTCTTTCTATAGAAGATGCGGTCCATTTTGATGTTAATCTTATCGCACTTGGGATTGCGATTCTAATAGCAGGTATTATAATTTACTATGGTAAGAAGTTAATTCAAAAGCTTCGCGCCCCGCCGCGATTCAATTTATTTAAGAATTTTAGCCTCGCGAAATTTAAACCTGTTCTTACCTTATTCTTTGTTCTCGCTTTAACCGGCACAGTAAGTGCCCAAGCACCTCTATTAACTGAAACAAGCACGATCATTGAAGGATTAAATAGTCTTTTTATTACTCTACAGTTTCTTGCAACATCTCTCTTGGTAGTGTTCGCCGGAGCTGCTTCCATTGCATTTTTAGCTACCTTCCTTATTTCACGTATTTCTGACACTAATCGAAAGATTTGGAATAGAGTTACCGCTGTATTTGGTCTCACTGCCGCGTTCGCTATCTATTCCCTGGCTATGGCTTTGGGTGTATCAGTTACAGTGGCTACAATCGCACTTGGTTTCATTTCTATTCCGATGATCGTGGTCCTGGCTCATGGCGGGATACGTAAATTTGATTTATCAATAGAGCAAATAAAAGAGATTATCAATAAAAAGGTTCAAAATGAAGATTTACGAAAGGCCTTATTAGCCGGGGATGAATCGGATATTAGAAGAAGATTTAAGAATTTACAATATCATCTCAAATTAGGCCAAAGATTTGATGCCTCAACATTAAATGCAGCCAATGGCTTGCTGGACAAGCTTGAAAAAGCCTTCCGCAGGACCGGCATATACTTTGCTTTAGGTTTGATTACAGCTTGGAAAGAAACACTCAATCTGAGCAAGAAAATTACCCAAAAATTAGGATTATTGGGTGCCGTTTTAGTCTTGGTTATAGGCTTCGTCTACTTCTTAGGCAAGGTTACTCACCTGTTCTTTGCCGGCGATGCCGAACAAATGATGAATATCGTAAAGGATCTCGAGAATGGAAAATCGAAACCCGAAAATTGGGATCTTTATGCTCAAGCAGCCTTAAACGGTACAAATAAAGTCAGGCTTGTAAGAGCGATTATTTTAACAGTGAAGAGAGCCTGGTTTAGATTCGGTTTATCCCATCCGATTTTATATAACATAGTTATGTTTACCAAAAATAGATTGTGGTTAGCCGCTCTAAGCGTGTACTTCACTCATAAATTTGTATTAACAGGGATATTAGGCTTAGAACCTACTTATTGGTTAACCGCTTTATTAGCCGTTCCTACTTTGAACTTTGCCTTACAATTCATTTCACAGACATCCGCTATTCAACGAGCTCTTATTGATTATCGTTTCGCGCCAAAGTATCAATTAAATTCCAATCCTAGCGCCTCAGCCAGCTTATCTTTAGAGACGTATATTCATTCATTACCTAAAGAAAGAAGATTACAGTGGTTTGATGATGAAAATGTCATTGAAGCCTATAAATCAGGATATCTTTATGCCGCAGATGTCAGCTTATTAGGGATCTTGAGGGAGAAACACGGTAAACGAGGAATGAAGCAAACCATTGTAAGCAACATTGACTTCACATTGCAGTATATTTATGCCGTTGCCCTCTACATCGCTAACATTGTCATTCCATTTAACTGGATTCGAAAATTACAAGGCATAAGCGGTGCGGAGCATAGGCAAGCTGAAGCTTTATTTAACACTTTAGGAGCTTTGAAGTTTTCCTTTATATCCGGCAGTATCGGACTTTGGTTAATTGGATATGAAATTGCTGGAGTTGTTTGGGCTGCTGAACAAATTGATGGCCCGGTCAAAACAATCGTTCATTCCTTAGAAGGGGAAAATGGTCTTATTGGAATCGGCCATGAAGCCATTAAAGCCATCGATGCTCATTTTGCTGAAAAAGAAATAGAAGAATTAGAAGTTCAAATAAAAGAGAAGACTGAAGAAATGAAGTTTATGCAGGAAGAACACACTGTTTTAACACCTGACATGAAGAAAGCACGCAATGCCAAATTCAGCAGATTAGGCCAAACATTAGCAGAATTAACCATGAAGAAAGAGGCCCTGACCTTATCTTCTCCTGAAAGATTAGCTGGTTTAATTCAGGAAAAGGTTAAAGAAATTGATTTTATGGATCATGAACACACAGTTTTAACACCAGTGATGAAAGATCAGCGTGATAGAAGATATAAGGAATTAAAGGATAGTTTAGCTTATTTGACTATTCGGAAAGAAATCCTGGATCTGTCGATCTCTCCGAAGAGAAATGCTGAAAAGATTAAACAACGGCAAGCTCAATTAGTCAAGATGCAGGAGACGAGAAAGAAAGAATTTATCGAGGCCTTTATCGCAGGTCAAGAGACGTTCCTGGCCGAGGCTATTAAGAAGCAAGAAGAAAATATTTCTTTGGTAGAAGAGACAATTAAGAAATCGGCCGCGTTTGCTCAAGTAGAAGAAAAAGAATATCAGCAAAAAGTGTTAGCCCGGCTTAAGGAGGAGTTGCAAGGATTGACTTTCAATCAACAGTTAGCCGCTTTGCAAAGAGACAGTGAGAATAACAAGGCCCAGATCGAAGAAAAGAGAAAGCAATTAAAAGAGGTAGAGGAAAAAGTCGCTAAAATGCGTGCTGAAGAAGCCGAACTCTCAGCCAAAGCCATCGAAGCCCAATCCACCAACGCCGTTCCTCTGGATAAGAATGAGATCTTCAAGGCCTTGGACGCGGTTTGGGCCCGTTCATACGAAGGCCGTGAATTCTTGATGAAATATTTCGGCACCCGAACCGAATTTACCCGCTTCTTCCTGGGCCTTGCCCAGGAATTAAGCGGCATCAATCCGTTCAAGATCGATGATGAAGACTTAGGGCGTGGCCTCTTCTTAATAACCAAAGATGTCTGGGGGAAATTCGACAGCGATTACCGTAACGCCTTTACCGCGCAAGACAATATCAATGTCGCTGTTACGCATTTCATTTCCTTATTACAGGGCATCGAAAAAGACGCCGGCAGCGCGGCATTATCTATCGAAGACCGCTTAACCAAAGCCTTAACCGCCTTCAATAAGAAGATCGATGCCGGCAAAGTGATGTCTGCCTTTAAGAATCCGCGTGCCACAATTGCTATCCCAACAGAAGTAAGGAAATATTTCGGCATCAGACCGGTGGCTGATAAAGAAGCCCGCATCGCCGCCATTGATCAATTGGAAGA
>MHFY01000157.1:14425-15452 GCA_001805375.1 Omnitrophica WOR_2 bacterium GWA2_47_8
AAGGCTGATGAAAAAGCTTATATCCTGCAGGCCATCGCGGACCACACTCAAAAGACGGGCAAAGCCGTTCATCCTGTCCTGGCGACATTCACGCAGGCAGGTTCAGAAAAGATTTCTCAGGGCGTGGCCCGTCAAGGTTATGGATTGGATATGTCCCCTGAAAGATCCTCTGTGGTCGTAGCCCGCCACGGCGGTGAATTTGTTCAAGTTTCCGATAAGGGCCGCGTGAATGGAATGGTCGGTAAAGAATTAATGAACGATATTGTCCAGATCTTCGGCGCCCGGGGCGTGGCCGGCCGGTCCGAATTGGAAGAAGGCCTTATCTTTGTTATCACGGAAGAGGATGCGAGAAAAACATCTGAAGATTTAAAGAAGATCTATGGAAAACTCATCACAAAACTTTATGAAATTGCTTCTCCGGCAAAAGCCGCTGTGATCCTCGACTTCAGCACCGCACCGTTATATCAATTGCCGCGTGAAAACGGTAAGCTTGATTTCCGTTCCTATGTTGAAAAGCAGGCCCATCCTGAAGCCTTATTCAAGGGGACACGTTATCCGGAGATCGAAGCCGTCCATGCCGGTAAGATCACAACCATTGAAACCGATTTGACCGACATGCTCAAAGTGACCGTCGAATATACCTTCACCGGCCAGGATGGAAAAGAACACACCGCGCAGAACATTTATCCTGTCGCGGAGCTCAGGAAACAATTTAACGTCGGCACAGAGGTCAAGAGAGGCGATATCTTGGGCATTTCCGATACAGGAAGCTTCAAACAAGCACACATCCTGCATCAGATCGAATTCAAGATAGATGGAAAGGCGGTTGATCTCCTGACCCCGATCGCAGAAAAATTAGGATTGGCTAACGCTGCTCAGAAGGCCCTTCAATTCTTAGGCAAAATGGCCCAGCCCATGACCCGCGGGGTTGTTTGGTCGCCGGTCAAACAAGGTGACAGTATTTTCTCCGGCTATGACTGGATAAACAGTATCGGAACAGACCTTCCGCTCTTCAATCTCCTGGGCA
>MHFY01000157.1:15460-20700 GCA_001805375.1 Omnitrophica WOR_2 bacterium GWA2_47_8
GTGCGCACACCGTTCCCGATCACATCAATTTCCACGTTAGACCTGCTGGATCGGGCCGGCATCAAGGTCAACACCGGTATCCCGTACGATGACGCCCGCAGAGGCATATTCTTCAAATACGATATCAGAGGCCAGGAAAAACAAGGCGGCCGCGGTAAAGAAGATACCACCAAGAATTATCGTGATTATATCAAAGAGTATTTGATGAAGAATGGCCGTTTACGCAGGTCCGTCAACATGCTCGAGATTGGCCATGAATACAACCGCGTCTTTGAGAAAGACAGAAAGAGCCTGCCGAAAGAATGGAAATCTATCTCGGATTGGTACGCTATCGCTGACCGCGAAGCAAAAGATATCCATGCCGAATATCCGCGATTGCCGTTAGCGGTCATCCTCGCCTGGGATGCCAGCAAGAAGGAAGGCGCCGTAACAGAGATTGAAGCCGCTATCCGCATGATGCCTAATGTTAACACCTTCGGCTTTAACCTCTATCCGGCCTCGGTTGAACAATTAAATCAGGTCCTGGCTCAAATGGCCGCCATCAGCGAGAAATTCGCCCAAGAAGGCCGCGAGATCAAGTTCTACATTTCAGAAATCGGTGTCGATGCCTTTGACAACCGGCCGAACGAAAGAAAAGTCAATGAAACGGCCCAGAAAGAATATTTAACATCCTTCGTGCAGGCTATCGAAGCCTTCCAGAGAGCCAACAAAGAGGCCTTCCTGGGTGTCTTTATCATGAGCTTAAGGGATGAGCACTATAAAGATCCTGCCGGTAATGTGAACCGTCAAGACAGAGGCGGCTACACGGTCGAAGGTTCTTATGACCGGAAATTCAACGAAGAATTCTTCGGCCTGGCGGATATTTACGGCAATCCTCGAGAAGTATTCACCAGTTTACAGGCCTTATGGAACCCGACGATCGCCGAAGAAGTCAATCGCCAGGAAGTCGTGACCGCCTTAAGTCGTTTCGCTTTACGCGCCTACGGCCAGCCGAAGCCGACCGTTGATTCACCGGAATTCACGATCGATCAATTAAAACAAGCCCAGCTCAAGGGTGAGATCGAAGAAGCCAAAGTCAAGAAAGAGATCCAGGCTCAGCGTGAAAAACTTAACCCCGCTCTGGTGAGAGAAAAATACCGCGACGCGGCTAATCGCACGGCGGCCGGCCTCATCGCTTCCATGATCGATCGCGTGGAAACCTTGGAAAAAGGCAAAGAAGCTTATATCAAACAGCGTGTTGAGTTAGCGGAAAGTTTAAGGGATAAAGAAGGCAAGCCTTACGCGGTCGGGGTCAATATTCAGGCCAGCGCCAATCCAGTTAACGGGCCTTTGAGCATGAAACTCTTTGACGGCGTCAACGCCAATTTAGTTATCCCGTCCACCTATCAGACCCTGGCTCAAGCCTTTAATTTGGCGTCGGTCGGCTTAGGCCGGAACATGGGAGCATTTAACTTAGCCAATTCACCGCAGAGATTAAGCCCGCTGGCGGTGGGGATCTTCTTTGATGACCTCTTTAATTTACGCAATGAATTTTTAAGCGATCATGATGTCGGCGGCCTGTACGTAAGAGACACCGGGTTCTTGAATAACTTAAAAGACATCCTGACCTTCAACGCCGACGGGATCGTGGAAGATCCGCAGATCGTGAAGATCGATGAAAAGAACGAGATCTATGATTTCGGCACAGCCGACCGTACGACCTTCTTTAATTTGGGTATTATTCAGGTCATCACCAAGGGCGCGGCTGAACTCTTGTCCCGCCTGGATGTTCCTAAAATCTTGTTCGGCGACGGCATCCGGGGCTTAGGCAAGATGCTCTTCGGTGATCCGAAAGAATATACCGCCGGCGATAAGATCTTTGAAGCGTTCTTCGGCGAAACAAGCCATCCCGCCTACCCCGTGGTCGGTAAAATGGAACGTATCTTTAATAAGGCGGCTTACGATAATCTAAAATCGTATGTGCTCTTTATGGTGGAACGCGGCAATGATGACCGGCCATATTATTTAGGGAAAGATGCTGACGGTAAACCGATCTTGAATGCGGAGAGCCATGAACTCGTCCGCGGCTTTGTTTATGACCTTAAGAAATTAGCTGAAAGTTATCAAAAGGCTATGGTGGTCGCTCAGAAAACCGGCCGCACCGTAGAAGAGGTTATTAAATCAAAAGACGTTGAACTGGAAGGTAAGGTTGAGGTGTTCCGTTCCATCCGCTTTCTCGCCGGGCCGGATGGCAAGACACCTTTGATCTATGGCATTACCCATGATAAGACGAATCCCGCTTATAAATTTATGAAGCTTCTCTGGATGGAAAAGGGCGACCGCTATATCGTTCCTTCGTTAGGGATGTTGAAAGATCTGGCTTATAAGATCTTTGTGGCCCGCGGGTATGATGACCAAGGCCGCGATGTCCTGGCCATCACGGAGCATCCTGTGACCGGCGAAGTTTTGGATATCCATCGTGATGCCCTGCCGCCGACCGTAAAACAAAGATTATTTGATATGAAGAATCCCGACCATGAGATCGAGGTGGATGTGAATACCGCCAAGAGCTACGGCGAATGGGCAGAGGCCAGGATGACACAGGTCAGCGCGAACGTTTGGGAACCGGATCATAAAGTATACGGCGTCGTTCATTATTCACCGAGAGCGGCCCTCTATGATTACCGGTTCAATAGAGAAGGCAACACTAATGATATCCTCTTTTTAGGTGACTTAAAGAGCGGCCATCCGTTCGTAACCACAGAAAAAGCTTATAAATTAGAAAATTCCAAGGCTGAAATTCTCAGCGATGAATACGCGCGATCGATCCTCTTTGACACCGGCATGACAAATGAACAAGGTGCCGTCGGTTATAATCCGCTTCATTTAAAGCTTTTACACGCAGAGATCATCATCAATGCCTTGAACGTTTCTTCGGATAAAACAGCGAAAAATATCTTCGCGGTCATCGTTGATACCCGCATCGATGCCGCAGGCGCTAAACCGTATGTCATTAAAGATGAAAAAGGCCGTCTCTTCCTGGTCGTGACCAAAGCCTTAGCAGAACAATTGGAAGAAAAATTACGCAATGACCGCTCACCGAAGATGGAAGAAAAATTTGCCGCGCTGGCCCGTGATCATTTCGCCGTTCTGAAAGAAGGATCGATCGCTGATCATGACTTCAGCGTGATCGTAAAGAGAGGCGCGACCGTTACATTGCCGAAAGACACCGGTGTGGTCAGAGCCAACGGCCGTATCGGTATCACAGCGGAGCGCTTGGATCAAGGCCGCCTGCCGTTAGGCCGTGAATCCGGCGAATTCGGCACACAATATTATTTCGATCAAGAAAAAGTCCGCTCGAAATGGACCGTTGCCTTAGATCCCAATCAGTTCCTGATCCGCTGGAGACAGATAAATGGTAAAGATGCCGGCCATGTGAAATTTGAGCCTGAACTTGATATCGAAGGCAAACAGCTTGACCGCGCCCGGTTCATTATCCAGGGCAAACAGTTCAGCCTGCTCGAATTCGGCATCAACAATTATGACTTAAGCGCGGAGATCAACCGGAAAGGCCTCGCGGGCGGCGGTATTGACCAGCAGGGTAAATTGGAAGAATTCAAAGCCCTGCCTCCGTTATTGACCCGGTTATTGAACGTCGATCACGGCGAAGAGGACCTGCCGGAATATGAACGCTTAGGATTACGCGAGGCCATTATTAAAGTGATGAATAAAGTCGGCATCGTTGATCAAATTGAGCGAGAAAACATCATTCAGACATTGCTCGACGCACAAGAGCAAGGAAATTTACGCAGCGTTGCTATTTCTTGGATGAATAAGGTTGGGATTACCGACAAGACTGAACAGGAAAATATTCTACGGACATTGCTGATCACGGATCCAAGAGAAGAATTACGTAACGCGGTTGTTTACTGGATGAACAAAGTCGGTATCACTGACGCGGCTGAACAGGAAAAGGTCATCCAGGCATTGCTCGCCGCGCAGGAACGCGTCGCTCAGGCTCAGAAATCCTATGAAGGAAGCTTAAGCGTCTGGCAGGGAAAAGCGATCAACCATAAAGAATTTGAACGGCATTCCTTAGACCATATGGTCACGGCCGTGGACAGCATTTTGCGCGGGCTTATCTCCAATAATGTTAAACAATTGGAAGGCGCGCTGCCGTTGATGCGCTTTGTCCTGTCTCAGGCTTTATTAAATCATCTTCAAGCCCCGGATCCGAAAGATCCGCTCAAAGGCAAGACTGTTGAGGAGTTCATGGCCAACTTCCGTGAACGCGTGCAACGCGAAGGATTTGAAAAGGTCATGGGCGAGATGATGGCTAAATTCATCGCGTCAGGCAACAACCCCGGCCCGTTCAACCTTCCTGACCGTGAAAAATTAGCGGAGAAGATCGACAAGATCATCTACGGTGAGCACGGCATCAAGTGGCTCGAGGAATTTCCGAATAACTTAAAGGATAAACCATTCAGCGAAGTTATTAAAGTGTCTCCTGATGACTTAATATCCGCTGACAACAAGTTGCAATCTCTTAATAGAGGCCTCAACGGAACGAACGATCCGCGTGACCCGATTATGAAACGTCTGGGCTTGTTGAGAATACAGCAGATGTGGAATGCCGGCCAGCGTACAGCCGAGATGGTTGAGCATATCCTTTACAGTGAAGATGACATAGAAAAAGGTTTGAAATATTGGCTGCGTGATGACGGACAAGGTGTCGCGCCTGCGCCTGTATTGCAAGCGACTATCAGTGTTACCACCTCAAGAGAAGGCGTTATGGGCCGTCTGGACAGGATCCGGCGTCAGGATCTGCCGTTCTTACGCGGATTGCAATTGGCCTTTACACCGTTAAACGGCGAACAGCTTGATGTTCGATTCAAGGCTTTGATCGACGGTTATATTGCCGCGTTAGAAAGAGAGCTTCAGTTAGGCGCCTCAGCGGTGAGGATATTGATGGACGACCAGTTCGTCCATATCGTCTTCAGGAGGTACGGAATAAGAGCTGTCCTTCAGACAGTTGAAGAGATCCTCGCCCGCAAGATCGGGCAGGCCCGCGGCGAGATCGATCTGGTCACCGAAAATATGAGGCTCTTACGCATCAACCTCGACCCTGCCAACAGGGTCAGAGATTTCAAAGATAAAGTCCCCGTGTTCCCGATATCCTGGCCTAAAGATGTCCCGAGGCCGGAAGATGTCATCATTATTCCGGAAGGCGAAAAGTTCTTTAATGACCGATTAAAATTAAA